>NZ_SOHG01000010.1:0-33881 GCF_004403155.1 Cryobacterium sp. Hh7
ACAAGAATGGGACCGAGGCCCGTAGGCCCCGATCCCTCTATTCATGCGGAGCCGCCTGTCAGAATCGAACTGACGACCTTCTCATTACGAGTGAGATGCAAGTAGTGCTACAACCCAGTAAAACCGCGTAATTACACGGATGTGTCGGTTTGAAAACCCACCAATACCGGCTAATTCGTAGGGTCAATGGCTTGACAATGGCTTGACCTGCGCTAGTCTCTGAATGCACCCGAAAAAAGAAGAAGCCAGAAGGTCTTCACACCGTCTGGCTTCAGCTCCACTCAAGCAATCGACAAGAGAGGAACATCATGAAGTCTACTACCCGCGTCTTTGTGCGCAGAAGATCCCTAGCCCTCGGAGCGCTATCTGAGGCGGAATGGACGTGCCACGACAGAAGACCACACAGCAGGAGATCCTGCGGAATTGAGTAACCATGATCAGCAAAGCACCGCCCGCAGTCCCGATGACGCGGGCACAGTTCCGAGAGATCGCCGCGAGGGTTGAGGCCGACCCGAGTCTCACCCTCGCCGGCGAACTCGAGAAGATCCGAGCGTGACACCGCCCAAGGGTCCGAACAAGCGCGCCAAGAAGACGGGGACAGTGTTCCGCGTCCCCGCCGATCTCGACCAGCCGGTGCAGTTCTGGCGCGCCTCGATCGACCTGCCACCCCTCAATGGAATTCGCCGTCGCAAGACTGTGCAGCGCAAGACGAAGGGGTTGGTTGAGGCGGAACTGCTGAAACAGCGCCGCCTCCTGGATCTCAACGGCGACATCTCCACGTCGGGCGAGAGCGTTGAGAAGTGGCTCGAGTATTGGTTCCGCGAGTTCGTGACGAAGAACGCACGCCCGAAGACCGCGGCCAACTACCGATCCACGATTACCAAGCACATAATCCCGTCGATCGGTTCAAAGCGACTGGACCAGCTCAGCACCGCACATGTTCGCCAGTTGGCCTCCGACATCACGGGTAAGGGTCTAGCTTCGACCACGGCCCTATACGCCCACAACGTACTCACCGCGTCGCTGACTGACGCCGTGCGCGAGGGACGCATTGCCAAGAACGTGGCAACGCTCACCAAGCCGCCGAGGAAGCGAGCAACGACGCTCACCATCCTCACAGCCGCTCACGGCATTCAAGTGCTCAGGACGGTGCTTACAGCCCCGGACGGTGCCACGCCAGCGGATCGGCTCGGGTCACGCTGGGCTGCAGCGCTTCTGACCGGAGCCCGACAGGGTGAACTGATCGGCCTTGAGCTCAACCGGATCGTAGAGCGAACCGATGACAATGGCAACACTGGACTGTGGCTTGACCTGTCCTGGCAGTTGCAACGCCTCACATGGATGCACGGCTGTCGGGTTGTCGGCATGGATGATAACTGCGGCAAGAAGCGCGGGACGGACTGCCCCAAGCGCAAGCTTGACTCGCCGGCTGACTGGGAGCACCGACACGTCACGGGCGGACTGTGGATGTCGCGGCCGAAGTCCTCCGCAGGCTGGCGCATCATCCCCCTAGTCGAACCGCTGCTGTCGATCATTGCTCAGCGGGTCAAGGAAGGCGCAGACGAGCCCAACCCGCATGGGCTCGTCTGGACCGCCGACCCGAAAATGGACCGGCATGGGCGCCCGCTCCCCCTCGATGGCGCGCCGCTGGACCCGAGCCGCGACAATGCCGCGTGGCACGCCGTGCTGGCCCGCGCTGGGGTTCCTGACGCCCGTCTGCACGACGCACGCCACACGACCGCGTCACTTTTGCAGAAGGCGAAAGTTCCGATGAGCGCGCGGATGCGAATCCTCGGGCACGGGTCTGCCGCAATGGTTGAGCACTACACCGATGTCGATGATCAGCAGATCAGCGACGGCATGACGGCCATCTCCGCGCTGCTGCCATTTCTTGAATTACCCCCAGAATAGGGGCGAATATGTGTATTAATCTCGGTTCGTGTCCTCATTAATGAGGACAGACCGCAACCCAGTGTCGTGGGCGAGCCGTAGTGTCATTTCAACGCCCAAGAATGACCTTGAGCGTTGAGCCGTGGGGAAACACAGTGCACAGAATTGGATATGGAATCAACGACGCCGCCGAAGCTGCCGGCGTCCGAAAGCAAGATATTGCGCGCGCGGTCAGGTCGGGGAACCTGATAGCGCACCGGATCAATGATGAGCCAGTGATGCTCGGTGCGGATATACAAACGTGGATCGAGTCCACGCCGCTCTGGCTGGCTACGTAAGCGGCGTGGCGGTCCAGTCAGCGGCCAGATGACGCGCCTCACTCTGCTGCTCGGCGTCCCTGATGACCGCCGTGAAATCTAGCCCTAGCGACCAGCACAATGCGTCGAGCTGCTGGATGTCTATATTCTTCTTGCCATTGAGTATCTCCGACAATTGCGTTGTCGATATGCCCGTTGCTGCTGCTAGCTGCCCTTGCAGGATGCGGTGGCGTGCCATCTCGGCACGCAGGATGCTGGACACCTCTTGAGTGAGCGGTCCTGGTGTTGGTTTTGTCCCTTTAGCCATCCCCGCATTATGCCCTTTTTGGGTGCCCAGGGCAATCCTGGGGAATTAATGCCCAAAAGGAGTTGACAGATTCCTATTTAGGGATAAGGTTCTTATATGGGAATCCACACAGACAGAAGAAGCCGGGTCAACTCCGAGCTTCGCGCCGAGATAGCACGTCAAGACATTCCAAACGATGCAGTTGCAGAAGCTGCTCGCATTACCGTAAAAACACTGAGAAGACGCCTATCTGGCGGCGGCAAAGCTTTCGACCTAGATGAGCTTGCCGCCGTCTGCTCCTTCCTCAAGGTCCCGCTGGTCGAGTTTATCTCCCGCACGGACGCAGAATCATGAGTTTCATCCCTACAGCACACATCCCGATCGGCTACTCAGTTGAGGGCGCGGGAAGGGCTGTTGGCCTCTCGGTATACCCGATCAAAGAGGCGATCACGCGCGGCGACCTGACCGTTCACTGGGCCGGCGCCAAGCGTCTCGTCAAGCACGCGGATCTCGTCGCATGGTTCGACGCGCTCCCCTACGATAAGCCGGTCGCATGATGACCGCCCTCGACATCTTCGCTTACTGCGGCAATCTCGTCATCTCGTCCCAGACCATCGCTGATGGGTCCGGCGTCCAGCATAAGAATGTGCTGGAGCTAATCGACACCAATCGTTCCGACTTCGAAGACTTCGGGCAGGTCGCGTTTGAAACGCGACCTGGTTACAACAACGCTCCGGTGCGTGTCGCTCTCCTGAACGAGCAGCAGGCAACTCTACTGATGACCTTCCAGAGAAACACAGAGCTAGTTCGAGCATTCAAGAAAGCCCTCGTTCGTTCATTCTTCGACATGGCACACCAAATAGCACCCGCCCCGGCTGAACTATCCCGCCTCGAAATCCTCACGATGGCGATCGACTCGGAACGTCGAGCAGTAACCGCTGAGACTGCGGTCGCGGCCCTGACCCCCTCGGCGACAGCCTGGGACGAACTCGCCTCAGCATCCGGTGACTACGAGGTTGCTGACGCGGCCAAGATCCTGGCTCGTGCTGGTATCGAAACGGGCCGTCAACGACTCTTCGGACAGATCGCCGACCTCGGCTGGATTCTTCGAGGCAGTCACGGCAGTTGGAAGGCGTACCAGTCGGCTGTGGATTCGGGCTACCTCACCGAAAAGCCGATAAAGCATTTCCACCCCAAGACGGGCGAGGTCGTTCTAGACCCGCCTCAGGTTCGCGTCACCGTCAAGGGGCTCGAGCGGTTGCGTGTCCGGTTGGGCGCGCTGATTCTCACCCCGTAACACCCCTTCATTCTTTCCCCTCGCTCTAAGGGGAATCCGCCGGCGTGCCCGCATGCCGGCAACTGCACCACATTCCCCTGGCCGCGTGACGCCGTAATAGGCCCTGCGTAGGAGGGGGAGCCCGCACATTGACAACTCCACAGAGAGCCACCCCGACAGCTAAGACGCTGCACGGCTGGTTGACGCCTTCGCATAGCGGAGAGAGCGGCGTGAGAGGCCGCACAAACGGGGACTGGCCCGCATAACCCAGTCGGCGGCGTGCCCTTCGAGGGACTGTCTCGGGTGTGAGTCCTGAGCGTCGCGCAAATCCTGACGAATAAAAACTGCAAACCAAAAGATAAAGGAGATCATCATGATCGAATATCCAGAAGATCCGCTGGGCGAAGACGATGACGATGGCACCATGCCAGAGAACGTCAAGGCGCTGCGTGAAGCTGTCGTCGGCCATCGCATCGTATCGGCCGAAAGGGCGCAGGTGCCTGAGAGGTGGCGCGGGACCACCGAGGGTTTCCTGATCACGCTCGACAACGGCAAGACGGTTTCCCTAGCGGACGGTGGCGACTGCTGCGCGTTTACGGAGCTCGAATCATTCCTGCTCAACGCCGACAAGATCGAACACGTCATTACGGGGGTCGGCACCACAGAGGGCTTCACTAAGTGGCACGTTTACGCAGATCTTGGAGATGTGCTCGAACTCAGCGTCGGTTGGAGCTGCGGAAACCCGTTCTATTACGGGTACGGATTCGACATCGCCGTCGCTGAAGTCACCGAGACGGCGATCTAGCCCCCTCATGGCCACTTTCGCCATGTCGCATCACGCTTTATCCCGCGCGGTCGATATGGCCGTGGACGCATCCGAGATCCTCGACGCGATTGCTAGACCTCGCGATGACCACTACAACATTCGCACCGAATCACGCTGGCTGACTCGCGGCCGAATCACGGTATGCATGCGCATCAGCCCTGAGGGAATGCCGACCGTGACAACGGTTCTTTGGGCGAAACCATCCGGGCGGGTTGCCGATGGCCAATACGGAGCCATCGAAGGCCGTGAAGATCCCAACCTTGACGACGCCCGCCTGCGAGTAAAGAAGCGGCGCCAGAAGCACTAACCGAAAAGAAGCCCGCCTGCATGAACAGACGGGCCACGAAAGGAAACAACATGCCCAATCAGAATACCGGCAAGCACGTAGCCGAAAGAACGAACGAATCGGTGGCAAGCGAATACTTGGCCGCCGTGGACGAATTGAACCGCGCAGAACGCGGCCTGAGAGGTCGCCACTCATGACGACCAGAACCCGCGACCCGCAGACCTCACACGAGGCAGACGAGTCGACCACCGAAGACAACCTGTCATCCCTTCAACGCTGGGTGCTCGTTCATCTGGCAAAGGAACCGCAGACAGACGACCAACTGGTCGCCGCTCACCTAACTGCGTACTTCTACAAGGAAGTCGCAGTACGTGCCACCCCGCAACGCATCCGCACAGCACGCAAAGAGCTCGAACTGCAGGGCCTCGTGAAGTTCACCGGCGACTTCGGCCGCACACCATTCAACCGACGCACACAGATTTGGAGTATCGCATGACGAAACCTCCCGCCCCGTACCCACCCGAACCCACCCACGGTTCACGCATCCTCGAATCCGACCGGCACCGACGCATTGCCCGACGCAATCACCTGCACGAGCTCGAGGTGTGGTCGCTGGTATTCCTGATCGCCTGCCTCGGTTGGGCTGGCATCGTCGTGGGTACTGCCTTGATCGCGCGGTGGATCTCATGAGCATCAAGATCGAATCCACCTCAGCGGCAACGTGTCGCGCAAATGGCCTCGTGGTCGGGTCACGGCTCGCCAGCAATACGAAGCATGGCGAAGTGTCCATTGAGATCACCCACATCGGCACGTATGAGATCAGAGCTAAGACGCTCAGCGACAATCTGCGCGGACCGAGTGAATCGGTCGCCTTCGAGTTGTTCTCATGGCGCAACTGGACGTGCCTCGCATGAACGCCTGCCGAGTATGCGACCGACCGTTGCGCGGATTCAAGGATCTGGCCGTCGACTATCCGGGCACAGTGCGGATGCGACGTGCTGGTATCTGCCAGACGTGCTACCGGCATGAAACCGGGCGGACTACAGCGCCGAATCCAGCCATTTACCAGCACGCCGAACTGAGCGTGTACACACCGGAGCAGACGAAACGGGTCACGCTGTTCTTCCAGAAGGACACCGCGATTATGCGGATGCTCGGACTAGTCGCATGAGCGCCGTTGACGAGATTCAGGCGGCGATTGTAAAGCTGAGCGCGCTTAGGGATGCAAGCACGCGAGCGCCTTGGGCCGCTCAAACTGCCGTACCCAATGGTCAACACTGGGGCATAAGCGGTGCGGATTTTCCCACCATTACCGGCGTTGCTCGTGCCAGTGAAGGTCGCGATGGCTACGGTACGGGATCGCGCAAGTCCGACTGTGAACTGATCGTCACCCTGCACAGCACCATCGACACGCAACTGGCGATCCTTAACTCAGCGCGCATCAGCATTGGGCAGGTTGGAACGCCGAATACTTTGTCACTCGCCCTCGCCCGCGCAATCAACGGGACCGCCTAATGGCTACGTCTGGCGAGGCTGTCACAAGACACACCCTGAACACGTACTGCACCGAACCCGTCACGCTCATGGGCTTCGACCTCGCGTGCAACTGGTCCGGCGACGTGGACGTGTACGTGGACAGCGACAATTCCGCGGTGTTCACGTGTGGGAACGGGCATCAGAACGTGACGACCTGGGATGCGATCGCATGACCGCGACTCACTGGCTACTCGTCCTCTTCACCATCGGCCTACTCATGGTCGCTCTCGGCATCGTCACAAACCCGATGCTGATCCTCTACGGGCTGGCCTTCATGGTCACGCCTCTTGCCATCGGCTGCATGGCCGCGATTGAGAGATTGAAATGAACGACATCGAATGGACCCCGGCCTACTGGTCAAACGACTTGCTGGGCACGCGCGTCAAACTCACGAACGGATCGAACGAGATCGTCGGAGTGCTGCGGACGCTCAACTCGGGCGACCACCAGGTTCTAGTAGAAACAGGCGGCATCGTAAGCCTGGGTCGACCGGGTGCATGGCACGTGTTCACGGAGACGGTGCCGGCTGTGGTGCTGCCGACAATTCCTGGCTGGTACTTCGACAAGGACGGCGATCCCTGGCAGTTCGAAGCAGGGGACGATCCGCTTAAGGGAAAGTGGGCGCCGTACACCCGCATTCGCACCGAGGCCGAAGTGGCTGTCGAAGTCCTCACTGAGTGGCGCCGCAACTACCTGACCGACGACCCGACCTACTGGGCACGACTCGACGCACTGACCGCACGATGGGCGAAGAAATGACCCCGCACCCCCTCCCCGTATCCGAAACAATCCCCCAGGTCATCTTCTCCGACGCGCCCATCGTGCTCAATGCAGCCGGCGCGGCACTCGGGATCGACTGGGAACGCATCGTGAAAGAGAGTTTGAAATGACGGACCACAAAGCAGTAGCAGAAGACCTGACCGCATACCACGACGCGCGAATTGGTGGCGACTGGACACCGGTCAATGACTCGGAAGTGTTCGCGCTCGCCCAAGTCCACGCAACCCTCGCACTCGCCGACGCAACCCGCGCGCAGACGGAGCAGCTCAGACTCGCCAACGTCATCGCCTGGACGACACAGGCGGGTCGGATGCCCAGCCCTGAGACGCGGGATGCCGTAGCTAAGGGGCTGGGGTTATGAGCAAGTTCGATGACAGCCTGCAACACCACGAGTATTTCCCCGGTGGACACGTGACCCTCACCCGCTGCGAGTCCTGCATGTACGGCTTCCACTTTCACGCGGTGACGTGGCACTCCTGGGCGGGACCGGAAGACCTCGAACACGCGGGCGCCGAGAAGGGCGCGGTTATCTCGAAACAGAAGTGCGCGTGCGATTGCGCCGGAACAAAGGGGGCGACCGAATGACCCCCACAGACGCACCCACTACCCCCGCTGAGATCGACTTGCAGCGGGGGTCAATTGTTCCCGGCGACCCCGACCTAAGGATCTGGCCTCAGCTCGATCAGGGCTCGCCGGAATGGATCGCTGCACGTTGCGGACTACTGACGGCATCGGTCATCGGCAAGCTCATCACGCCCTCGCTCAAGGTCGCCGATAACGAGACCTCACGCGGGCTGATTGAGGCTCTGGTCGCCGAACGCATCACGCAGCATGTCGAGCTCATTAACTCTACCGCTGACATGGAGCGGGGCACGCTGGATGAGCCCTACGCACGAGACCTCTACTCCGCGCAGTACGAGACAGTGCATGAGGTCGGGTTCGCGGTTCGTCAGATCGGCCTGCACAAGGTGGGCGCGTCACCTGATGGCCTGGTGGATTCGTACGGCGGCATCGAAATCAAAAGCCGCAAGCCGAAGATCCACCTACGAACGATCCTGACCGACAAAGTACCCGCCGAGAACATGGCGCAGGTTCAGACATGCCTGCTCGTGTTCGGGCGTGACTGGTGGGACTACACGAGTTACGCGGGTGGCTGGCCGTTGCACGTCATTCGCGTCTACCCGGACCCCGCATGGCAGGCCGTCATCAAGGAAGCACTCGACACGGCCGAAGAGAAAGCCGCGGTGATGATTGCCGACTACAGAGCGATTACGGATGGCAAGCCGATCTCGCCACGCATTGACCACTACGAAGAAATGGAGATGGGGATATGACCACAAACTACTTCCGCTGGTTTGCGTGGCACCCCGTCTGGACGCGGGACCGAGGGTGGCGCTGGCTCCGGTTCGTCTGGCGTCGCCACGTCCCGCCACTAAGCATCCCTGGTGCCGTATGGATCTTTGAACACCTCGTCACAAGCAAAGAAGGAAAAGAAGCCTAATGGACATGACACAAAGCATCGCCCCCAAGTCCGACCAGCTAAACGCCGACGACCTCATGGCCGGACCCGTAACCGTGACCATCGCTGAGGTCAAGGCAGGCAGCGCAGAACAGCCGGTCGACGTGGTTCTGGTCGAGTTCCCCGGTCGCGCTTACCGACCCTCGAAGTCGATGCGCCGCGTGATGGTCACGGCGTGGGGCAAGGAGGCTGGCACTTACGCCGGCCATAGACTCACGCTCTACCGCAACGCCGAGATCACGTTCGGCCGCGACAAGGTGGGCGGCATTGAGATCAGCCACATGAGCGACATCGACAAGCCGCTAACCGTCGCTCTCACGGCCACGAGGGGCAAGCGCAAGAACTTCACCGTGCAGCCCCTGGCAGCCGCCGCACCTCCCCGCGACTGGCTGCTCGAAGCCGCCACTCTCACCGACCCGGCAGCCCTCAACCGTCTCGGTCACGCAGCACACGCAGCCAACGCCGACGCCGACACGATGGGCAAGCTGCGGGCGATGCTCGAGGGACTGACGGTGGTTCCCGTGGCTGGGGATTCTGCCGGCGAACAGGCTGAGGATGGGGTTCAGTCGTGAATGACGCACGGGATGAACTGGAATCGCTGCTCGAGGACGATTCGCTCTATCTGGACACGGGTGCATACAAGCCCGAGTTCATGCCGCACAAAGCTGCCGAATTGCTGATTCTGGCGGGGTATGTGAAGCCCCGAGGCGTGATGACCGTTGACCAACAATGCAACATGTTCGGTTCCTCTGGCTGGGGCCACTGTGAAGCGATTGAGTGCACCAACGAGAAGCGCACGGTCACGACCATTATCGAAGCGGCAACCGCATGACGGCCCCCACATTCACCGTCACCGCCGCCACCCTCACCCCGGACGAGGCAATCAACCTCGCATCCCGCCTGCTGCAATTCGCCACGCGAGCGGGGATCTCGTGATCAAGCGGCTTGCGTTCATGACTCTCGCCGTTTACGCGGGACTCGCCGCGTTGGGACTCGGCATCATCGCTCTCTGTCTGATCTTCTACGGGCTGGTCGAGGGCAGTTTCTCCCACTTTATAGGCGGGATGGTCGCGATTCCTTTCACGTTAGGTGCTGCATGGTTCACCGGGTACGTGTGCGAGGAGAAGCTGTGATCCTCCACGGCACCCCCACCGGCTACACACTCGGCTGTCGCGGCGGAGAATGTCTCAATCACCGCACGGCTCTGATGACCTGCACCGAAGCCCACACGCGCTACCAGGGCGACTACGCATACATCAAGGCAGTCGACGCAGGCACCGCAACCGCTGAGAAATACGCAGCCCCGAAGCTCAAGCCACGCATCATCCGCGAAACTCCGAAAGCGGCGAAGAAACGGGCGGCTCGGATCGTGGCCGTCAAGGTTCACGCGCCGAAGACAATGGGCCGCATCCCTGCACCATTCGTCCATGGCACCAAGCGCATGGCCGAAAAGGGCTGCACGACCAACTGCCCGAACGAGGGGCTGGAAGGCGGCACATGTCGGGAGGCTCGCAACCGTTTTGAGAAGGAACGCTACGCCCAACGGAAAGCAGCCGGGACGCTCTCAGCACGCGGCGCCCCGAAGAATCCGAAATGGGTTCACGGAACAATCATCGGCGCTGTTCGAGGCTGCACCGACTGCCCCGAGTCGCCCTCGTGCCTGGAAGTTCGGCGCGCGTATCAGAACGAACGCAACGCCCGAAGGAGGGTCGCATGATCGGCACGGATAGCGGGATGATGCCCGCGAGCTACCAGACTCCACCAGAGAACATTCCGGTGGAGTTCTTCATTCCCGGCGTGCCCATACAGCAGGGCAGCAAGTCGGGATTCTCGCGCATCGGATCAACGAGCGTGCAGATGACCGACCAGAACAAAGACAAGCTGAAACCGTGGCGCCACACAGTCGCCGCCCGTGCTGACATTGGCATCACTTTCGACTGCCCGGTAAGTGTCGAGCTCACGTTTGTTATGCCGAAACCGAAACGCACGAGATGGTCGACGCCGGCAGTCAAGCCTGACATTGACAAACTCTCGCGGGCAATGCTCGACGGTCTCACTGATGGCGGTCTGCTCGCTGATGATGCGCGCGTGGTGCGGTTGCTGGCTATTGAAGAGTACGCAGGCGAGGGCAACCCGGTCGGTGTGCATGTTTCGGTCGTGGCGCTGTGAACGTCGGCGCCCGCGTCACCTTCACCAACAAGATCGACGGCAAGTCCGGTATCGAACGTGACGGGCAAGAGGCGACAGTCACGATCGGCAATCACGGCGAATACACGATCCGGTTCGATGACGGGTTCCAGATGTACGCAACCGTTGCCGAATTGGTGGCGGTGGCCTTATGAGGATGAAGGGAGGTGAACCATGGCACGGATAAGAACGATCAAGCCGGAGTTCTGGCGCTCACCGGCAACGGCTAGTGCGTCACCCTGGGCGCGACTCCTATATATAGCGATGTGGAACTGGGCTGATGACTACGGGGTGGCCGAGTGGACGCCCCGTGAGCTGCTCGGTTTCGCGTTCCCGAACGACGAACAGATCACTACCTCGGAATTTCAGAGGCTATGCAAGGAAGTTGCGCGCAGTTTCGAGACGGACTTCTACATCGTCGGAGGTCGTCGTTATTTTCGCATTCCGGCATGGGATGACCACCAAAAAACGGAACGTAGGGCCAACGCACGCAACCCACTACCCGAGGATGAAAATTCCACCCCTGATCAGGCAATTACAGGAGTGGAGGAAATGCGCGGAAATTCCTTGTCAACGCAAGGAAAAACACCTGCTGGAAAGGGAACAGGGGAACAGGGGAAAGGGAACAGGGGAAAGGGAACAGGGGAAGGGTCGCAGGCGACCGAGCGACTATTCGATGACGCCTATTCGTATTGGCCCAAACGAGTCAAGCGCGACGAAGCACTCTCCCGATTCGTTGAGGCGTGCAAGACCGAGGATGCCGAAACGTTGGCAGCCTCGATAGCCCAGTTCGGTCAGGCATACGCAGCGACCACCGAGAAGAAGTTCACACCGGCTCTCGGGGTGTGGCTGAACCAGAAGCGCTGGACCGACGAACTGCCGACCATGCCGCAAGCCGACCGCAAACCGACCCGCACCGATCAGAACCTCGACTTCGTGGCGCAACTCGCCCGCGAAGAAATGCAGACACAGAGAGGAATTGAAGCATGAGTGATTATGACGGCATTTACTACGACGGCATCTACTACGTGGCCCACACGGAGGCGACTCGGGTGTATGGGGGCGACGCCATGCATGACCACTACTGCCACGCGGCCGGACTCGCTGCTGTAGTTGTGTCTGCGAAAGCTGAGGCGCTGGAAGAGGTGGCGGTGCGAGTGCTAGGCCCGAGCGATTATCTTCGGGATGCTTCGACTTGCAGGCAGATCGCAAATGACCTCCGTGCTCGTGCTGCCGAGATCCGCGAGGCAACCACATGAATAAAACCCAAGTAGCCCAGATCCTAACCATCGCGTCGGGCTTCGATCGTTTCATAGTCGCGGACCGCGTAACAACCGAGGCATGGTTTATGGCGCTCGAGCAGGTCGACTACGACGAGGCGATGGCTGCAACGGTCGGACACTTCACCGGGCCGATTGCGAAAGAGGTGTTCAGCGTCCGGCACATTCTGAACGCTGCGGCCGACACTGGGCGCACGTCGGCATTGTCGATTGAGCAGGACGTGAGATCGGCAAAGGCTCGCGGGCTCATCGATCGTTCATGGCCTGCACGACAGCTACTCCCCCTCGACATCCGCGACGCACTGTTCACGTTGCGGGAGTTCGAGCGCAGGCAGGCAACGGATCGGCTCGCACTGGATCAGGGCGATGGTGTGCCGGCTGATGTCGGCACTGTTGGGCGGGTGTTGTGAACAGTTTCGAGATGTTCCTCGCCCAGGTTGACCCGGCAACGATTGCCCGCGAGTCATTCACGGGGGAAGGTCACCGGCAGATGGTTCGGTGCCATGCGGTCAGGGTGCGTGCGTTCGAGTCGGGGGCACATGGCTGATTCGGATGTGGGCGCGCTGATCACGGAGATGGTCACGGTCAACGCACGCAAGCCGAAACAACCGCGCAAACCGAAACAGACGTACAGGCCGGGTGGCAGCAAGTCGCTCGGTTATCAGGAATTGCAGAGGGTGCAAGCAATTCGAGACAACGAAGGAAAGAGAACGATATGAGAAACAAACCGACCACGACCGTAACCGTCTACACCAAGACCAACTGCCGCCAATGCGTTGCTACCAAGCGGTGGCTGACACAACGCGACATCGAGTTTGCCGAGGTGGATCTACTCGCCAACGAGAAAGACCTCGAGGCAGCCAAGTCACTCGGCTACCAGGAGGCGCCCATCATCATCGTCGGACGCGGAACACCCGGCGATGAAGTGCACTGGTCCGGGTTCAACCCCAACAAGCTGACTGAACACCTGAGCACGACCAACATTGAAAAGAGCAACTGAACCATGGCCGGCGAAACAGTAATCACCGTAGTAGGCAACCTGACCAGCGATCCGGAACTGAGGTACACGCAAAACGGGCTCGCAGTCGCAAACTTCACCATCGCGTCAACCCCGCGCACGTTCGACAAGGCAAGCAACGAATGGAAAGACGGCGACGCATTATTCCTGCGTGCATCCGTTTGGCGCGACTATGCCGAGCATGTCGCCGGATCGCTAACCAAGGGCACTCGGGTCATCGCTCAGGGCCGACTTGTACAGCGGTCGTACGAGACGAAAGAGGGCGAGAAGAGAACGTCGATGGAATTGGAAATCGACGCGATCGGGCCGGACCTGCGATATGTGACGGCATCGATCACGCGGGCTCAATCGGGACGCAGCCAGCAGCAGCCGAGTGCACCGACGACCGCACCGGCAACTGGCGGCGATGTTTGGAACGCGCCGGGCAGCTTCAACGACGAGACACCGTTCTAGCCCGCACCTTCCGCAACACCTAGGCACCTTCCACTCGGTAGGCGCCATTTTTTATGCGAATTTGAGGACAACAGCATGAGCAAACGCATACGCACCACCCGCCAGGCTCGCAAGGCCAGGGCGGTCGCCACTCAGCGGATATTCGAGACGACACTGCTGCGATGGAGTGCTAGGGAGTACCGCAGCAGTCAGGAGCAGGCGCAGGCATGGCTCGACTTGCGGGCAGAGATGAAGCGGGAGGGGAACTGATGGAAACCTACGCAGATCCGTCCGTGATTGCGCTACGTGAGCAGTTGGATATTGCACGAGCAAAGCATGACGACCTGATCTTGGAGCATCGGTTCGCCCGCTCGGAGCATAAGCAGGCCGAAAAGGAAATGTACGAGACGGGCGGTGCAATGAGGGAGATGGGCAGTCAGGTGCAGAAGTACCTCGCCGCCCTGAACGCGCTCGGAGTCAAAGAGCCGATACGCGAAATGAGCGAGATCCCACCCGGTTGGAAGCCAGGTGACTCGGCAGACGCATGGCCCCGTGTGGCCTCAGCAGCCCCCACCCCGCCATCTAAGCCCCTCGCAGCACAACTAGCACCACCAACCCGTACCAGCGCTACAGAGGCGCAGAGAGAGCAGGAGGCGGCATGAGCGACATGAACGACTACGAAGCGATTTATGACGATGCGTTCATGCTCGAGATGGGCGACACAGATGCCTCGTTCAACGCTGGCATCGCCGCTGTAGTGGCAGCCGCGAAACGGGACACGCTGACCGACTTGATCGCGCAGTTCCCGTCTCATGGGCTGCTCGGATTCAAGGCTGTCATCGAGCAGCGACTCAGCGAAGTGCAGGCCGCCAAGTGACCACCCGCGACGCGCTCGACACCCTGCACTGGGCATGGGTCCGGCTACTCGTTATTGGCTTCTACAAGCCGATCGCGAAACCGATATTTGCATGGATTGGAAACCAGACAGAGACGAAACGAGGGCACAAATCATGATCGACATCATCTGCAACACCTGCCAGCAACGCGAACGTCACAGCACGCGAACATCCGCACTCCTGGCCCTCGATGTGCACGAAGCCATCACCGGGCACGACGACCTGATGATCTCGGAGCCGTCGAATGGGGCATGGGTTCGGGTGTGGGTAGGCGAAGAGGTAATGGCAGGGAATGTGAACGGTTACGACGGGAGAGGCGAATGAGCAAGCGCAGACAGCAGATGCACGGCAAGACGTTCGGCGGGATTGCATGGAGCCACCGCCCGGAGAATCACAACATGCTCCGGGCCAACGGGAAGATATTCGCCTCGACAGTGAAGGCGTTTCGTCGCTTGTCGGTGAGCGCAGGCAGGGCTGCGGAGTCTTTTCACAGGCTCAGCAACTTGCTGTCTGATCCAGTCTGGGAAGGTGCAGAATGACCGCCGACCTGCTCGACGCGCTCGATGCGCTGACCAAGCCAACCCACCGAAAGATAATCCAGGACGATCCCAACGGCCCCGAGCTGACGAAGGTTGTGCACGTTGAGGACGACGCGCTACTTGATCAGCTCGACAACGCGATCAGATCGAGCATGGGTGGCACCACATCGGGCGGGAGTGATCCGGCGACACGCTCGCTGGTGGACTCGGGCGCGCTCATGCGGTTCATGCAGATCAGCAGCGAGGTTCAGCAATGGGCCAGAGTTGCCGGCGCAGTGATCGACAAGGCCAGTGTCGGGATCACGTTGCGGAACTGGTTCGTCCGATTCAAGGAATACCCCATCAGCACAAGGACGGTCACGTTCTACACGAAGCAGCTGCGGAAGTGGGCGTTCCAGATCGAGGCGACATTGAACCCGCCGAAAGAAAAAGACCTGCCCGATGCGTGCCCATCATGCGGTGCATCGGAATGGTGGGACCCGGCCACGAAAGAGCGCTACTACCGGCCGCTGGTGATCCGGTATCAGCCAGACAGCCCGACGATGGTCGATGATGCGCGGGGTGTGTGCAGGGCGTGCGCGAAGACGTGGGGTGTGCGCGAATTGCAGTTCGAGATCGAGGAAAAACAGGCCGGATGACACGCCGACAAATTGGGTCTTGCAAACTAGCCCCGTCGTGATATAGTTAAGTGCGCTCTAGTAGTGTGCCTTCTTCAGATAGCGGTCAACGTTCCCCCACGTTGGCCGCTATTTGCATTTAAGCTTCCGGTCCACCCCGACACACATTCGCCTTGTCATAGGCCACATCGGGCGAGTGATGACCGGACCACCTCACCAGGTTTCCCCGCCTGTAGCCGGTTCGGATCTCCGGCGTGAGATAAAACGATCCGGCGGGCCGTTGCGAAACGCGCGGATTGCGCAGGAGTGAAGAACCCTGACCGCCTCCAAACACTTGCCACCCGAACCCACATGGAACGGGCCGCATAGCCCGACGCTCAGGGCTCGGCAAGACGAACGAGCGGATAACTGAACACGCGCGAGTCACGACGGTAGATATCGGGACGCATTGGGACATGGTGCAGCGGCAAGCACGGCGATCTCCAAAATCGCAGACCGAGGTTCGATTCCTCGTGGCTCAGCGTAGTTCTTGAGCGGCATAGCTCAAGGTAATGGGTTCCTTATGCCGGGACCAGAGCCGGGACAGATCGGCAAACCTCTCCCTTTGGCCCCGCCGCCAATCATCGACATTCGAGCGGGGATACAGGCTGGCAACCCAATGCCCCCCATTCTTCCCAGCCTCTCTACGATGCACACTCGGGGGCCGTCAAGCCATTGGCGTAATCAAGCCGCAGACGTGCGACAAATGGCCCTACTCGTTTAGTAATCAGGCTTTATTCGTGCAAAGTAAGGCTGGGGGCTGCATGTCGCTGCTTGACGATGCACGGTATCTGGCCGATCTGAACAATAGTGATCTGTGCGGCCGTGAAGTTGCCGAAAAGTGGCACACCAGCAAGACGACCGTGAACGCCCAACGCGCACGGCTCGACCTTGAACGGCAGATCGCGAAGGTTGAGAAGACCGACCCTGACGCGCTGTCGGGTCGCCTCGAGCTGCACTCTGACGGCGGCGAATTCATCGACGTACAGACCAAAGACCCGATCACCGACTGGGCTGACATCTTTACCCGGTTCAACCTTGACCCGGCATCGTTCGAGGTTGTCGGCGATACCGTTCGCATGGGTACCTGGCAGCAGTCGAAGGCGCTCGAGGATGGGTCGCGCGATGTCGTGAATCTGTTCTCGTATCGGGCCAGCTTTACGCGGAAGGCTGCGGCACAACTCGACTTGCCGGCACTCTACGCTGAGGCAGCACGCACCACTCACAAGCCACACAAGCCTCGCACAGGCGCGTCAACAACCATTGTCGTATTCGCGGATCCTCAGATAGGTAAACGCGATTCACGCGGCGGCACCCCCGAACTAATCCAACGGCTCACTGAGAAGCGTGCAGCACTCGCCGCGTACCTCGAAGCTGGGAACAGTTCGCGCTACGTTCTTGCCGATGTCGGCGATGGCACCGAATCTTTCGAGAATGTCGCATCTCAGGCGCACCTCAACGATCTGTCCTTTCCTGATCAGGTCGACATGTACGCCGTTGAGCGGTGGAAGTTCGAGACGCTGCTTGCTAAGTTCGGCCCCGTTGATTCCCTCGTTGTGCCGAGCAATCACGGCGCATGGAGATCCGGCAAGAGCATCCTCGGAAAGCCCACCGACGACTGGGGCATACACGTCCACAAGCGGCTCGCTGAACGCGCCTCGGACACTGGGCTGCCGGTTACCCACCACTTCCCCGAAGAGTGGAATGAATCGCTGACGTTCGACGTTCGCGGCACGATCATTGGCCTGCATCACGGTCACCAATCAGCAGAAGCTCAAATGGTGCAGTGGTGGTCAGCACAGCAACACGGCGGACAACCACTCGCACGAGCTCACATTCTTTTAACGGGTCATTACCACAATCTCCGCATCCGACCTTCTGGCCGTGACGCTGAGACAGGGCGAGCTAAGTGGCACCTGCAGGCACCGACGCTCGACAACGGTTCGTCCTGGTGGCGGAACAAGTCAGGCGACGATTCGGACCCAGGGTTGCTCGTGTTTCGCATTGACGATAACGGTTTCGACCTCGGGTCGCTCACGGTTCTGTAGAGCCCAATCAACCAAATGAGGGACACCATTTTCGTCGCTTGACGAAAATGGTTCACTAGTGATAGGGGTCGCATGAGCAAGGGCAACCGGGACCACCGTGGCCGACTGCGTTCTACCAAGCGCTGCCCTGACTCGCAAGCCGGCGGATGCTGCTACTGCGTCACTGGCGACCAGAAGCGGGATGCACGTCGTAAAGATCGGCACGACGCACGAGAGGCACGCGAATGATAGCAATCCTGTGCCGCATAGGAATTCACTGGGACACGTTCTCAGAAGTTCTCGGCGCGTTCCGATACCAGACCTGCTCACGCTGCGGGCACCACGAAGAGAACGAGTAGGCCAGAAGTAACCGAAGCCCTTGCCGTTGTGGTGAGGGCTTCTTGCGTAGGAGGTAGAGCATGCGCGTCTGCTCCATCTTCGGCTGTCCCATCATGTACACCGGCAAGGACACACGCTGCCCAGTGCATCAAGCCAAGGCCGACAAGGCTAGGGGTACATCGAAGCAACGAGGGTATGCAGGCAAGGGGCACCGGGCATTCCGTAACGGCGTGCTCGAGCGTGACCCTATCTGCGTGATCTGCCATGCAGTGCAAGCGACCGAGGCTGACCACTTCCCCGACTCGAAGCGTGAACTCATCGAGCAAGGGCTAGACAGCAACGATCCAGAGCGTGGTCGCGGTTTGTGTCACACATGCCACTCGCAAGCCACAGCGAACGACCCTACACAGCGTGGTGGATGGAACGCCCGCGAGTAGGTGTTGAGCGTGCTCGCGTCTGAGACGGGCACAGGGGGCGCGTGAGAGGCACCCCGAATGGGGGGAGGGGCCCCGATCGCGACCCCCCAGATGACCGCCGGAGAGGGCAAAAAAACGCGCGCGGGGTTCAAAACACTTATTTTCTGCTCAAAAACCGAGTTCGTGCCTCGCAAGGGGGCCAGCGCAATGCTGAGAAATGGGACACAAAATGGCTTCAGGTGGCGCTCGTCTCAATAGTGGTCCGGCTCCTGATCCGTCGTCTTATTCTTCGCTGAAAAAGGATTGGGACACGTTGCCGGCGTCTGGTTTTGCTGGTGATATCCCGTCGTGGCCGTTGCCTGATCAGTCGGGGCGTGAGTCTGAGCTGTGGGACATTTACTGGCGCAAGCCGCAGGCGATCATCTGGGACCGGAACAATCAGCAGCTTGAGGTCGCGCTGCATGTGCGTCGAATCTCTGAGGTTGAGCTTCCCGATTCTCCCACCGCGCTCGGCACGCTTGTCCGGCAGCAGATGGATGCGCTTCTGCTCACAATTCCTGCGATGAACGCGGCCCACATTCTCATCTCGTCGTCTGCTCCATCAACTCCGACCCCAACCAAGGGTGCCCGGAAGACAAAGACCGACAACTGGCTGTCTGCGGTGTCTGTTGAAGGGGCCTGATTACAAGGTTCCGCCTCGCACTCGCACTCTCGGCTATCTAGGTATCTGGTGGATTGAGACTCACTGTGTTGTCCCTGATGGTGACACCGCGGGCCAACCGTTCATGCCGACGATCGACCATAAGGTGTATCTCGCCAACTGGTACGAGGTTCGGCCTACTGCGAAGGCTGGCGAGCGGAACACGGCTTTTGTGTATCGGCTGGGTCAGTGGATGGCGGCGCAGAAGGTCGGCAAGTCGCCCGGTGTCGCTGCTGAGGCATGTCTCGAGTTCGTCGGCCCGTGCCTGTTCGATGGGCGCGCCGAAGAGGGCGAGGCGTACGTGTGCGCCGATCATGGCTGCCCGTGCGGTGAGATGTACTTCTACGAGGCGGGCGAGCCTAAGGGCCGGCCGTGGGCAACACCGCGAATTCAGCTTGCGGCCGTTGTTGAGGATCAGGTGGAAAACACCTGGGGCGCACTTGTCCCGATGATCGATGATGGCCCGCTGTCTAACTTGATTCCGAAGACTGGCGAGGCGTTCATTCGCCATCCGTCCGGCAACCGCGATTCTCGTATTGAGATTGTCACGTCGAAGGCTGACTCGAAGCTGGGTGCTCGTGTTTCGCGGGCGTTCGGTGATGAGACGGGCCTATGGACTGACTCGAACAATATGAAGAAGTTCCAGCGCACTTTGCGGCGTGGTGCTGCGGGTATGGGTGGCCGCGTGAGCGAGTCGACTAACCCGTTTGACCCTGCTGAGAATTCAGTGGCGCAGGACACGTTCGAGTCGTCGCAGAAGGACGTTTACAAGCACTACTTTCCGCCGCCTGTTGCGCTCAAGTTCGAGCTGAAGCGGGACCGCGAGCAGATCTTCCGGTTCAACTATTCGGGCTCGCCTTGGGTGGACATTCGCTCCATTGAGTCTGAGTCTGCGGCCCTGGCGGAGACGAACCCTGCTGAGGCTGAGCGATTCTTCGGCAATCGCATCGTGGCCGGTTCTGGTCACTGGGTGCGCGAGGCCGACTGGGTCGCTAAGGGCCTCGACGGCAAGGCTGGGCGTGGCGAACCGATCACGGTGGCGCCACGCACGAAGGTCTGTCTCGGGTTCGACGGTTCGGACAATAACGACTGGACCGGCATTCGACTGGAAACGCTCGATTACTACCAGTTCACGCCGACCTACCTCGAGGGTTCCCGTCCAACGCTGTGGAAGCCGACCGACTGGGGCAATCGCATCCCTCGCTCTGAGGTTATGGCGGCGATGGATGAGCTCGCGAACAAGTTCGAGATCGTGCGTGGTTACTGCGACCCGATGTTCTGGGAGACAGAGATCGACACGTGGGGCGCCAAGTACGGCGAGAAGGTTTTTGTCAAGTGGCCGACTAACTCAATCGGTCGCATGCACGCCTCGCTTGAGCGGTTCCGCACTGACATTACGAACAAGGACAGCGACTTTCACCACGACGCGGATCTTGAAACCAAGTTCCACATGCGTAACGCAATTATTCGCGCACGACCCGGACAGAAGTACATCCTCGGCAAGCCTGCTGATCATCAAAAGATCGATCAGGTGATGTCCTCGGCGCTCGCTCACGAAGCAGTTTGTGATGCGATCGCTTCGGGCGCTTTGGATGTCGCTGGTGACGAGTACGTGTATTTCTAGCCCGTTGGAGGGTCCCTTGGATTACTTGGAAGCCCTCAGGCTCACGAACCGGATTTACGCACGCCTCGTCGGTCGTCGTCCGGTCTTCGATCGCCGCGAACAGTATTACGAGGGCAAACAGCCCTTGTCGTTTGCTACGGAAGAGTGGAAGAAGGCGAACGCTGCCCGGTATACCGGATTCTCGGATAACTGGACGCGCCCCGTCGTTGACGCGGAAGGCGAGCGAATCAAGCACACCGGTCTAAAGCTCGGCAAGGGCATGGATGCCGCGGCTGAGAAGCTGTGGAATCAGTGGCTCTATAACGAGATGGAGATGCAGTCCTCGCAGGGCTTCGTCTCGTCGCTGATCACGTCTCGCTCGTTCGTCATTGTCTGGGGCGACTCAAACGATGAGCCGACGATCACGTGGGAGCACGCTTCCGATGTCGAGATCGAGTACGACTGGGCTAACCCGCGCATTCGCAAGGCGGCACTGAAGACGTGGGCTGACGAGAAGCTGGAATACGCGACGCTTTACACGCCCGATCAGGTGTGGAAGTTTCAGCGGTCGCGCTCCATGTCCAAGGATGACAAAGAGTCTCAGGCCGAGCAGGCGAAGGTCAACGCTGTTTCTGAGGGCGGCTGGGTTCCGCGTCAGCTTGCCGATGAGCCGTGGCCGCTGCCGAACCCGATCGGTGTCGTGCCTGTCGTGGAGATCCCGAACCGGCCGATGCTGCGTGGCGATCCTGTTTCTGAGATTCAGGGTGTCATGCCCATGCAGGACGCGATCAACCTGCTCTGGGCGTACCTGTTCCTCTCCGCTGACTATGCCTCGATGCCTGCCCGCGTGGTGCTGCATCAGGGCCCGCCGATGACTCCGATTCTGGACACTGCTACTGGCAAGGAGATCGGCAAGAAGGCCGTTGACATGAAGGATCTCGCTGAGAAGCGGCTCCTGTACCTGTCGGGCGCCGATACCAGCATTGACTCGTGGGATGCTGCCAAGCTCGACGTGTTCACCGACACCATTGAAATCGCGGTTGGTCATATCGCCGCGCAGACCCGCACTCCCCCGACGTACCTGGTCTCTAAGACGGGCATGTCGAACGTGAACGGCGAAGGGTTGAAGGCATCGGAGATCGGGCTAGTCAAGAAGACGCTCGAGTTCCAGACGTTCGCCACTCCCGCGCTGCGTGAAGTGTACCGCCTCGTAGCTCTTGCAATGGGTGACCAGCAGCTCGCGCAGGCGACACGGCTAGCAACGGTCGCATGGATGAACCCGGAGATTCGGTCTGAGTCTCAGCTTGCCGATGCTCTCGTGAAGAAGAAGCAGATGGGTTACCCGCTCGAATACCTCATGGAGGTAGACGGGCTCGACCCGCTCGAGGTCAAGCGTGTGCTCGCGATGGCTGCGCGTGAGTCCGAAGAGGCGATGTCGTTCGGTGTGCAAGCTGCGATAGATTCCGAGGCACCCATTGAGCCAACTCCTTGACCTAGCGGTTGACCTTCAAGACCGCCGCGAACGTCTCACGCATCGCGCCACGGCCAAGAGTCTCCGCATTTGGGGGCAGGCTGACGTGGGCGCGCTCGATGCGTCATGGGATCGCATCGCGCCGACACTCACAACGGTAGTGACGGCCGCTCAGGTGACCGCTGCACGCCAGTCGACGCCGTACATGAACTCGGTGTCGCAGGCGTGGGATTACGACGCACATCGGGCCGTCCTGGTCCCTGAGGCATTCGGCGGCGTCATGCTCGATGGGCGCGAAGTTGCCCCGGCGTTGTTCGGTGCGGTCACGACGACGAAGCGAGCGATCGGCGCGGGAATGAATCCTGCTCGAGCATTCGAGGTCGGCGCGACTTTCCTGGCGACGATCATAGGTGCTGCCGTTCAAGACATGGGCCGGCAAGCAGATGCCACGCTCGCAACGGGCAAGGGCTTCACGCGGTACGTGCGCGTTGTCTCGGCAGGTGCATGCTCACGCTGCGCAATCCTCGCCGGCCGTGACGACTACCGCAAGCCGTTCAGCCGTCATCCGCGCTGTCGTTGCACTTCGGTTCCGATTCCTAATGGTCAGGGACCGCCTGACGGTTTCCACGACACCCCGACCGAGTATTTCGACTCACTCTCTGCTGCCGAGCAGGAACGGGTATTCACCAAGTCGGGCGCGTTCGCCATTCGCGAGGGCGCCAACCCGATCAGCGTGGTCAACGCCCGCCGTGGCATGACGAAGGGCGGCGAGCTCGGCGCACCTGCCCGACTCGTGCCGACCCGCATCGGAGTGAAGGCTGACGGCTCCCCGCTGAACGTCTTCATCACGGGCGAGGGCACAACTGCTCGAGGTGCATTCGCTCGATCCGAGGGCGCGGCAACTTTCACCGCTGCGAAACAGGGCCGCTACCGACGCACGACGACGCTGCGGATTATGCCTGAGCAGATACAAATTATGGCAGGTAATAACCCGGCACGCGCTCGTGAACTTCTGGCGCGTTACGGGTACATGGATTTCTAGCATCACCCATTAGCCGCGCAATGCGGCGACCAAGCAAATTGGAGCAACATGAGCACCGAAGAAGAAACTCTCGCCGCTGAAGCTGAGGCAACGGCAGCCGCCGAAGCCACTGCCGCCTCTGCCGCTACCGCTACCGCGGGAGCCGACGACACCGCTGGCGCCGAGGCGCTCGGAGACGCGGGCAAGAAGGCCCTCGACGCGATGAAAGCTAAGTGGCGCGAGGCTGAGCGGGTCGGGAAGGCATCAGCCACCGAGTTCGCCGCCTACAAAGCCACCGCCGAGGGGCGCGAGGCTGAGCACAAAACCGACCAGGCAAACCAGAAGGTGCGCGATGACGCCCTCAGTGCTGCCAACCAGCGCATCCTCAAAGCCGAGGTGCGCGCTGCTGCTGCCACCAAGCTGGCCGACCCCGCAGACGCTTTGCGGTTCCTTGATCTTTCCTCCTTTGAAGTCGGGGAGGACGGCGAAATTGACGCCGCCACAGTCGCATCCGCGATTGACGACCTCATTGCATCAAAACCCTACCTAGCGGCGCAAGGCGGCAAACGGTTCCAGGGTTCGGGCGACACCGGCACTCGCAACGAGTCCACGCGTCCGGCGCAACTCAACGGGGAAGACCTCAAGAAGCTCAGCCCGCAGCAGATCGTTGCAGCGAAGAACGCTGGGCAGCTTGACGACTACCTCAAATCCTGAAACACCCCCTAACCGAAAGGAGTTGATCCCACATGGCGATCGACGCATTCAAACCAGAAGTATGGTCCGCCGAGCTGCTCGTTGCACTCGAAAAGGCCCTCGTGTACGCAGCGCCCGGTGTCGTAAACCGTGACTACGAGGGAGAAATCTCTCAGTTCGGTGACACGGTTCGCATTACGTCGCTGGCCGACCCGACCATCGGCACGTACACGCCGCACACTGACATCGTCATTGAAGATGTCGATGACAGCAACCTGCTGCTGCTCATCAACCAGTCGAAGTACTTCGCGTTCTCGGTCGATGACATCGAAGCACGTCAGGCCCGCGGCGGAGTTCTCTCCGAGCAGGCCCGCAAGGCCGCGTACAAGCTGCGCGACATTGCCGACCAGTACGTCGCCAGCCTCATGGCTGCCGGTGTTGACGCGGGCAACCTGATTGCCGAGTCGACCGTCACCGCGTCGAACGCTTACGACAAGCTCGTTGACCTGTCTGTAATTCTGGACGAGGACAACGTGCCGACCGAGGGCCGCTTCGCCGTCGTTACTCCGAAGTTCCGCGGGCTCCTGCTCAAGGACTCGCGCTTCATTGCTTCGGGCGACTCTTCGGGTGCCAGCGTTCGCGCTAACGGCCTGATCGGTGAGGCTGCCGGCTTCTCCCTCCGCGTGTCGAACAACGCCCCTGACGGCCCCGGTGTCGGAGCTGGAAAGCTCATCATCGCCGGTTCCGACATGGCCACGACCTACGCCGAGCAGATTGCAAAGACCGAGGCGACCCGCAAGGAAAAGGGCTTCGCTGACATCGTCAAGGGCCTGCACCTTTACGGCTCCAAGGTTGTCCGTCCGACTGCTCTGGCTGCGGCTGACGTAATCATCTAATGCCGAAGATCAAGGGTCCTAATGGGCTCGTGTTCGAGGTGTCTGATGTTGTGGCTGAGTCTCTGCTCAAGAACGTGGACGACTACGTGATTGTGGCGGAACCGAAGCCAAAGGCTGTACCCGCGGCAAAGAAATAGGAGTAAAAAGTGGACGCATTCGCTACATTTACGGAGCTGGGCGTGCGACTCGGTCGTGTCTTCACGACCGCCGAGCAGGCTTGGATTACGGTCCTGTTGCAGGATGCGTCCACTTACCTCCGCGAGGACGTTATCGGGGCGCAGGTTTTCCCCCAGTCGACGGCCACGTTCAAAGCGTGGCCTGATGGCGGTCGGGTGGATCTGCCTGCGCACCCGGTGGTGTCTGTTGGATCTGTAACTCGTGACGGTTTGGCAATCACATTTGAGCGGCGCGACTCGGCCGTGTACGTCAACGGCAGCGAGCTAGTGGAGATCACTTTCACCTACGGGCACGCGGCCGCCCCTGACGGCTTGAAGCGATGGACTATGGTCCTCGTGTCTCAGGTCCTGCTGCCGCTCGAGCTCAAACTAGGCCTTACTGCTGGCGGCCTGTCCTCGGTCGCCATCGATGACTTCAAGGCTGCGTTTGCGGATGCTGGCGAGTCGACGGGTATCAGCCTGTCAGACCGCAACGTTGAGATGATCCGGCGCCAATACAGCACGGGCACTCATGTTGTGGGGATGCGGTGAGTATCCTCGGCGGGGCCCTGGCAATGGGTCGCGCGCAGGCAAACGCCCGCATGTCCGAATCCGTCACGGTCACAACCACCACCCCCGGCACGACCATGGACGAGACCACGGGCACCTACCCCGATGTCATTGTCTCCCATTACGCAGGCATCGCCCGCATCAAGTACCCAACACTTACTGTCTCCGAGAAAACGCCTGTGGGGCAGACTCTGGCCGCGCAGGATGTGACTCTGCACCTTCCCGTTGGCCTTGCGTCTCAGGTGAGTGTCGATGACGTAGTGACGGTGACGGGTTCGACCGTCGACTCTGATCTCATCGGCTGCGTGTTCCGCATCAAGGGACTCGCGCAGGCTGGTCAAGTCTCCGCGCACCGTTTCCCCCTTCGGAGCGACTCGTGAGCCCCGATTTCAACTTTGACGAGCTTCGTTCACTCTCCGCGGATCTCGGCAAGGTCGCCAACAACACCGGCCCATTCATTAACTCCGCGTTCCAGTTCACGTCTGTTCTGATTCGGGATGCGGCGCGTGATTCTGTCAAGTCTGGTAGCAACCAGTGGCGCGCTCTCCCCTCAGCGATCGACTACGAGATCACGGTCGGCGCAAATGGCACCGGCTCGGTGATCGAATCCGAGATCGGTTACAACAAAGACAGAGCCGCGGGCAAGCTCGGAAACATTCGCGAGTTCGGCAGCCCATCAGTCGCCCCCCACCTCGACCTGCAGACGGCCCTCACTGACAACGAAGCCGACTTTGAAAAGGGCATCACGCAGGCCATTGACGACGCATTGAAAGCGGGTGGCCTTTGAGGAAGCACACCACGTGGCTCAAGTCACGCATCCAGACGATCTCGGCGTTCGCATCCAACACGTTCGTCACGACTGCCCCTCCGAACACCCCCCTGCCCTACGTCCTAATCCATCCCAGCGATGGCACGGACCGATCCGATCGTCTAGCAGGTCCGAACGCGGTGCAGAATCCGCGCTGGGTAATCCACAGTGTCGGCTCTACTTACGATCAGTGTGCGTGGGCTGCTGAGCAAGTCAAGGCCGTTCTGGTCGTCGCTGGCCTCGGTGTCACGCCGACGATCACGGGCGAGCGTGCTGGTCGTGTCTGGTATTCAGTGCCGCAGCCCGTGCAGACCGACGATGACGTAACGCCGCCGCTGATATTCCATACGGCCGAGTGCGGATTCGAGTCCACGCTCACCGCGTAAACCATACCAATCGCACTAACTAAGGCATCCGATACCGGGTGCCTTTTTTGTGCCCAAAATCTCCTCCTGTATCTCAGGGGGCCACTACCCCGATAAGGGGAAAACCGAAAGGAATACCCCCATGGCTGATGTCGCCGAGACTCAGAATGGCCCAAGTGCCATTGACCAGACAGGCAATCTCACGATCTGGGCTATTGCTGGCCGCACAATTTCGCAGAGCGCACCCTCGATCGCGCTGATCGGTGGCACGTCGTGCTTTCGCGTCACGTACTCGTTCACAACGGGCGGCTGGGTACTCACCGCGCCACAGGAGAAGCCGACCGACGAACGTCTGACGGCACTCCAAATCCGCGAGTCGCTGGGTCGTATTACTCCGACGCTCGCAGATCTCGGCTATGTGGATTCGTCCGACTCTGGTTCTGCTGCCGTGGTCCTCGCTGCTGGTGGCCTCTTCCAGTTCATCGAGCGCCGCAACGTGCCACAGACGACTCTTGCTGTCGTCGCACAGAAGGTTCGCGTGATCAACGTGAATCTTGGCCCGCAGGCTTCTGGCCCGACTGACGGTACGGGCAAGTTCACCTACACGCAGGCAGCTGCGATGGATTCGCTGGGCTCGCTCGTCGCGTTCGTCGCGTAACCACCAACCACCCCCAGGGCGTCTTTCACCGGAGCGCTCTGGGGGTTCCACTCTTCCGGTGAAGAAATCCGGTGAAGGATTATGACCTCTCTCTCTGACAAGATCGCAGCCGCGAAGGCTGCACCCCGCGACCACCTCGACGTAACGGTGTCGCTCAACAAGGACATGTCCGAAGCTGTCGAAGCTCTCACTGCTGAACTGGCAACGGCGAAGAAGTCGAACGATGACCGTCTCGGCGCCCCGACTGCCGCGTCTATTGTGCAGGAGAAGATCGACGCGGTTCTGTCCGAGGCTGTCGATCAGCTCGTGACGATGCGGTTTACACAACTGCCCGGCGACGAGTGGCGCGTACTTACGCAGATGTGCCCGCCGAACCCGGAGTTGATTCTGGATCGGCGCCTTGGCTATTCGGTGATTGACACGTGCAAGCTTGCCGCGCAGTACGAAGACAAGGCGGGTCGGTTCTACGGTCACGTTGTCGACGGTGATGAGCTGACCGTGCCGATCGCGCACAAGGTGACGAAGACAAACCCTGACCCCACGAACGAGTGGCAGGACATGTACTCGCTGATGAGCGGTCCCGAGTTCACCGCGATCGTGGATACCATCTACGCGCTGAACGTCGACGCGCCGATCAAGCGATTGAACGCTGTAAAAAATCACTCGGCGAGTCTGACCGCCTAAGGCAGACCGCAAAGCTCGCCGTTACGTCTGGCGTTTCCCCGCGCCGGCTGAACGGCTGGGAGCCGTCGACAACGACCAACTACGAGTACGAAAATGGCGTACTAGTCCGGTCGACGACCACATCTGAACCCGAGTTCAACGACGACGACCTCGACCTCATGCTGGCGTCGGTCGCGTTCGAGGCGTCCATAGGTCGCAACGGCCACCTGCTCAGCCACACGATGAGCCCCGAGGCCGACCCGACCAACTACGAGTCCACGCTGCGATACGTCCCTCACGGCCCGTTCTGGGATTGGGACGAGAAAGCCCGGCTGGACGATATCGACCGCTACAAGGATGCGTTCCCGAAGGATTCGCCGCCGAACTTGAACGGTGCCTATTGGGTCACTGAAGAGGTCGGCGAGCTATCGGGCTATTCGCGCGATTAGTGATGCGACTGCGGTAGCCGCAGCGAGCATGAGCAACCTAATGCCGACATCTACGACCGGCGGCACCATGCCAAGCAGGCCGACAAGTGCGATCACGCACGCGAGTACGGCGATAGCCCCAGCGATCCGCAAAAGGATCACGGGCACGGTGCGACGAGCGACATTCCCCTGATTAGTCATGGCCCGAGGCTACACCAACAACTCAATACCGGAGGTTCCCCTTGGCGGATCGTACAGTTCGCGTCTCATTGACGGCGCAGGTCACCGGCTACTTGCAGGGGATGGAGAAGGCCCGCAAGGCCACCTCTGACGCGGGCACAGCTGCCGAGAAGGCCGCACGCCAGGTCGAAGAGCAGAACCAGGCGATGCAGTCGGCGGGCCGCGGACTGATGGCTGTCGGTGTTGTCGCAATCGCAGCCACCGCTCTCTCGGTCAAGGCTGCTATCGGCTGGCAGTCGGCATGGGCTGGAGTCACGAAGACCGTGAGCGGCACCCCTGCCGAACTGGCAAAGGTTGAAGAAGGCCTACGCACACTCGCGAAGACGCTCCCGTCGTCGCACGACGAGATCGCGGCTGTGGCTGAGGCTGCCGGCCAGCTCGGTATTAAGACCGGATCTGTCGTCGCGTTCACAAACACGATGATCGACCTTGGCGAGACGACTAACCTATCCGCAGATCAGGCGGCGACTTCCCTCGCTCGGTTCATGAACATCATGGGCACGTCTCAAGAGGACGTTTCTCGACTCGGCTCCACGATCGTAGCGCTGGGTAACAACTACGCCACGACTGAGGCTGAGATCGTCGCTATGTCGATGCGGCTTGCTGGTGCCGGTCGACAGATCGGGCTATCCGAGGGCGAAGTGCTCGGCCTATCCACGGCTCTCTCATCGGTCGGTATTGAGGCTGAGGCTGGCGGCTCGGCGTTCTCGACTCTCATGGTGAACATCGCCTCTGAGGTCGAAACGGGCGGCGACAAGCTTGACCTGTTCGCGAAGACCAGTGGAAAGTCTGCGGAAGATTTCGCCGCGCAGTGGAAGTCTGACCCCGCCGAAGCACTCGCCGGATTTATTGAAGGATTGGGCGGCGTCGAAGAACAGGGCGGGTCAACACTTCAGACGCTCGCAGACCTCGGCGTAACTGAGATCCGCATGCGTGACGCTTTGCTGCGTGCCTCGGCTGCCAGTGACATGTTCACCGGTGCGATGAATGACGGCAACACCGCGTTCGATGAGAACAACGCATTGGCCGCTGAGGCTGCCCAGCGTTACGCAACGGTTGAGTCTCAACTTCAGGTCATGTCGAACCGCGTATCTGATGCTGCGATCTCATTCGGGCAGGTGTTCCTGCCGGCTGTGTCTGCTGCGTCTGAGGGCATCGGCGACATGGCTGATTTCCTCGGCGCGCTCGACCCGAAGATGCAAGGTGCCATTGCGACCGTCGCGCTTCTCGGCGGCGGTGTCGCCCTCGCTGGCGGCGTCTTCCTGCTAGCACTTCCAAAGATCGCCGCCTTCCAGGTGTCGCTCGGCATTCTGGCCACATCTTCCATGCCCGCTGTGGCCGCTTCGGCTGCCGGAATGATGGCGGCGACCACTCGTGCCACAACCGCAATGGCTGCCAGCGCCAAGTTCATGACCGGCCCGTGGGGTCTGGCCATCGCAGCCTCGGCGGTCGGTATCGGTGCCCTGACCAGCTACCTCGACAGCCTCAGGGACTCCGCAGCCGAAGTCGAAAACAGCATGAAGACGGCTAGGACTGCCGCCGATATTTTCGAGAGCGTCGGCAATGGTCGCGAGTGGACCGCTGCCGCAGATGTAACCGCGCAACTCAACGACCTGCCGAAACTCCTTCAGGAAGCGGCCAATCAAAGCAGCAATCTGTGGGATCGGGTCAGCGGACGCGAGTACCACGGCGCAATTATTGCGCTCAAGGACATCGGTGAAGAGCTGGCCGATACTGCGCGCGTGGATCTGCCAGAGGCTCAGCGCCAATTCGCATTGCTCGCGGCCGAAACCGATGGCACTGACCAGTCGCTCTGGCGTCTGCTGGCGTCCATGCCCGCGTATAAGGATGCGCTAACTGAGCAGGCGAGTGCGCAGGACATCAATGTCAACTCGACCAGCGAGGCCACGAACAAGACTAACTTGTTGAAGCTTGCGAACAGGCAGGCTGCTCCGGTCGCCCTGACCGCTGCCGAAGCCTACCTGGCCGCAGCTGACGAAACGGCGGGTCTGAGTGGTGAGCTGACTACTCTCATTGACACGCTCAACGAGGCCAACGGTGTCGGGCAGGATGCCATCTCGCAGAACATCAATTACCAGAGTGCGCTTGCTGATGTTGACGCGCAGATCGCGGAGATCGCGAAGGGCACTGAGGGTTATTCCCTCGGGGTCAACGCGAACACCGAGGCGGGCCGGACCAACCTGGGAATGCTGAACGATCTGGCGAGCAGTTCGCAGGATGCGGCCAAAGCGCAGCACGATCTCGACAACGATACGGCGAACTATAAGACGACGCTCGAAGCGGGGCGTCAGGCTGTTATTGACCGGGCGGTTGCGCTGGGGGCGACGGCTGACGAGGCGCAGATTTTGGCGGACAAGATTTACGCCATTCCGTCCGATAAGCAATTCACGATGATCGCGCAAACGGCTGAGGCAACCGACAAGCTCGCCCGATTCCTGCGCGACCTGAACAACATTCCGGGTCGCCGCGACGTAGTGATCAATCAGGTTGTCAGGCAGACCGGCGCTGCTCGTGGTGAGGTCGCTGCCGCTTACGGCCGGGCAACGGGTGGCACCGTCTACGGCCCAGGTACCGGCACGTCTGACTCGATCCCCGTGATGCTCTCAAACGGTGAGGAAGTCACCCGCGCATCCATGGCCGAGAAGTATCGCCCGCTCTTGAAGGCGATCAACGCTGACCGGGTGCCGGGTTACGCAAGCGGCGGCAGCGTCGGGTACGCAACAGCCCCGCAGTACGTCACACAGGGCGGCGGGTGGCGTGATCCCGGCGCATCTATGAGCACTACGGACCAGTCAACACAAATCACGATTCAGGGTGACGTCGGGTACGACCCGGAGACCATTGCTCGTGAAATTACTCGTGAGAAGCGTAAAGCCAATGCTGGCGCCGGAATTGGAAGGGTCGTGGTGGCATGACTGCTTTTGGGTGGGTTGGTATTGACGCGTCAGTGTGGGACTTGGGTGATGGCCCAGTAGCTTTGCGTCCCGGCCTGATGGGTTTGATGGACCCGGAGTCAGAGTTTTTTGGTCGCTCGACTCCGGCGTTGCATGGGCGTCGGATAACCGGTCACCGCCATTTGTCTCGGCGCGTGTTTTGGCCGTTGGTCATTCCGGGCCTGTCGGGCTTGGATTGGCTGACAAAGCGTCGGGAGTTTTTCGATAGCTTGTCGTATTCGACCGATGGCACTTTCACGGTCACCGCTGAGGACGGTTCGATTCGCACCATTGCTTTGCATTTGGGTGCACAGTCCGATCGCGGGTACGACATTGATCCCGCCCTGGTTCCGCTCGAGCGTCTTAATGTTGAGTTGGTGGCGGATGATCCTTGGTGGAATGGCCCGCTGGTGCTATCCGAGTTCGCGCCGGTTGAGGATGTTCTGCCGTTTTTTGCTACGACTTCGGATCGGGTTTTCAACCTGATGTCGTCGTCCACAGTGGCGTCGGCAACAGTGTCGAATCCGGGTGATGTTGAGGCGTGGCCGAAGTATACGATCACGGGTCCGGTGTCGGAGTTCAGTTCGACTATTTCGGGTGGTGTGGTGTCGTCGGTGACGAATGTGATCGATGGCGCCGTGTTGGTGATTGATACTGACCCGACTGTGCAAATCGCGACTCTGACGGTGGGTGGTGTGGTTACGAATGTGACCCGCGATCTGGTGGGGGTGGATTGGCGCCCGGTGCCAGCTGGCGGGTCGGTCGCTTTGGATGTGACGTTGATTGGTACTGGTTCGTTAGTGGTGTCGTTTTTGCCACGTTTTTATAGGGCGTGGTGAGATGGATAATCCGTTTGAGATTACTGTGTTCGACAAGTTTTTTGTTCGGCAGGGGTGGGTTACTGATCCGGTGTATGTGACTTTCACGCCACGGTTCAACGCGCAGGGGTCGGCGGAGTTGCAGTTCAACGCGGACGATCCGATTCTGGAGTTTGTGTTGGCTGCGGGTGCCCGGTTGAGGGTTACGTATTTGGGTTCCCATTTGATGTCTGGGCGGGTGCGTGCGCGTCAGGGTGGTTTTGTGGCGTCTGGGACTGTGACGGTTCAACTGTTGGATGATTGGGTTTTGTTGTCGCAGACGCAGGCGTGGGTGGTTCCTGCTGCGGTTACAACCTCGTCTGGGGCTTTGGCACCTACGGTGTTGACGGACTCGGCCCAAACGCGGGTTAGCGTCCCAGTGAGTGAGGGTGCGTGGGTTGCACGTCCGACACCCGGCGGCTACTGGGCATCGGTCGCATGGGCGCCTGAGTTGGGCCTGTTCTGTGCAGTCGGCAGTGACACCACTCCCGGTGGCCGTGTCATGACCTCCCTGGACGGGAGTACATGGACAGAGCGAACATCTGCTGCCCCCGCTAACTATTGGCTCTCGGTCGCATGGTCACCTGAGTTGGGCCTGTTCTGTGCGGTCGGCTCCACTCTCGCCAGCACCTACGTGATGACTTCCCCGGACGGGATATCGTGGACTTCGCGTACGTCAGTTGGTGCCGACAGGTGGTCCTCGGTCGCATGGGCGCCCCAGTTGAGCCTTTTCTGTGCAGTCGGCTACTACAGCCAGGTCACTGGCGGCATGGTGATGACTTCCCCTGATGGGATCAACTGGACTTCGCGCACTTCTGCCGCCGCAAGTAATGAGTGGCTCTCGGTCGTGTGGTCTCCCGAGTTGGGGCTTTTCTGTGCGGTCGGCCGGTACAGCCTCGGTAATCGTGTGATGACTTCTCCAAATGGGATCACGTGGACGGCACGCACGTCTGCAGCCGACAACGACTGGAGTTCGGTCACGTGGTCCCCGGAGCTAAGTCTATTTTGTGCGGTCAGTAGCACTGGTAACGCGAATAATGTCATGACCTCCCCTAATGGGGTCACGTGGACTTCACGCATTCCCGCAAACTACAACGGCTGGACCTCGGTCGCGTGGTCCCCCTATCTGGGCCTGCTTTGTGCGGTCGGTTCCAGCGGCACCGGTTCCCGGGTAATGACTTCCCCGGACGGTGTGTGAGCTGCCGCGGGGATTTCGGACAGCGGAATTAGTGGTTTCTTCTACGCTGCCAGGGCTGGCTTTTCATAACCGTAGTGCACTTCGTTAGGCCGTCG
>NZ_SOHG01000030.1:0-43389 GCF_004403155.1 Cryobacterium sp. Hh7
ACCCTGCATCACCCCAGTCTTAACGACCACGAGCCAACCCCCGGCAGGCGCGCCTTAAAAAGGCGAAACCACACCCAAAGTTGTTCAGCAGACTCCTAGCCAGTAGCATCGACACCAGCCGGCAGAAGGAGACTGACTCCTTCTGTCGGCTGTTTTTGTGTGACGCCCGGGCCGGGATTCAGACCAGTGGGGCCAGAAAGGTCAGGGTCGAGCCGTCGCCCTCGATGATCGGTCCGAGCGCGCGGTTGAACTCGGCGCCATAGGCGGCGGCACGGTGGGCGTCGAACGCGGCGAGGTCGCGGTATTCCTCATAGACGAAGAACGCCGCCGGATTGGTTTCCAGCTGATGCGGGTCGAAGCGGACGCAACCGGCTTCCCGGCGCACGTGCGCGGTGAGCTCGCGCAGCAAATGAGCGACTTCCGTCTCTTGACCGGGCAGGGCTGTGAACTCGGCGTAGAGGGCGATCACGGCACCGCTCATGCCGCGCTCGCTTCGGTCACTGTCGTCGCGGCATCCGTTGTGAGAATCATGGGTGTAACTTTCCAGGGGGTTAGCGGTGTGAGCGGCCCGGACCTGCCTCGGCCGCCACTCAATCAATCAGGGCAGAACTTTTACTATAGAGTCAAGGCACGCAAAATCACGGTGGATTGCCCCTGACAATCGGTGCGACCACCTCCCTGTGCGCTCGCCGTCTGCGGCGTGCGACAAGATTGGACCTCGTGCCTGGACTGAACGCTCCCACCCGTGTCGTCGTCGTTGGCGACGCGCTGATCGACGTGCTGCGTGATTCGGAGGCGAGCCGCGAGTTTGCCGGGGGCGCCGCTCTCAATGTGGCGGTCGGGCTGGCCGTGCTCGGCGTGCCCACGACTCTGATCGCGATGGTCGGTGAGGATGCCGATGGCGCCGTGATCCGGGCGTTTTTGGAACAGCATGGGGTGCAACTGATCGCGACACCGGGCCCGCTCGGATCGTCCCGGGCGGTTTCGGACCGCACCGACGGCGAACCGCGTTACTTCTTCAACGACGCCGCGAAAGCGCGCCGCATCGAGTTCGGGGCTGCCGAGCGGGCCGCGCTCGACGACGCCGAGCTGGTCGTCGTGAGCTGTTTTCCGTTCGACGATACCGATCAGACCGAGGCGTTCGCAGCCTGTGTGAGCGACCCGAAGAAGCGCCTCGTGATCGACCCCAATCCCCGCGCCGGCATGCTGCGCGACGGGCCGCGGTTTGTGCGTAACTTCGAGGCACTCGCTGCTCGCAGCCTGCTCGTGAAGGTGGGCGACGAAGACGCCGACCTGCTCTACGACAGCAGCCTCGAGGAGCTGCGGGCCCGCCTAGTTGACGCCGGGGCGGGTACCGTGCTCGCGACGGCCGGGCGCCTCGGCGCGTCGGTGGCCGTCGGCCAACATGAGCTGGTCAGTGTGCCGATCGCTGAGCTTGACGGCCCGATCGTCGACACGATGGGTGCCGGGGACGCGACGCTCGCGGCATCCGTTTGCACCATCGTTCACGGCGGTGTGCCACAGGATGCCGCCGGCTGGCAGGCTCTGCTGACCGACGCCATGTTCACCGCCGCGGCGACCTGCCGGCAGGAGGGCGCCCTGCTCCGACGCCCGTGACCTCCGGCAGAGCGGATGCTGCGACGGACTGCTCGTTCGGCGCCGCGCCGCGCTTACGCCTCGGTGCTTGTTTTAGGCGCGCTCGTTTCGGTGCTCGTCTCAGGAACCGGATCGGTGAACTTCAGCCGGGTGCGAATCGCGTCGCGGGCCTGCTGGGCCGCGCGGCGCACCTCCTTGTCGGGGTCGCGCAGGCGCACCTCGATCGTGGCAATGTTGGCGGTGGTGCCCTGGTCGGCGAGGGCGTGCAGGGCGGCGGCGCGCACGCGGGGGTGCTCGTCGGTCGTGAGGCGCACGAGCTTGGGCACGACCTGAAGGCCGCGCAGCAGCACGACTTTGGCGCACATTTCGCGCACCCGCCAGGCCTGGTTGTTGAGTCCGACGACGATGTACGGCGCCGCCTGCTCGCCCCAGACGTGCAGCAGAGCGCGGGCGCCCCACAGCTCAGGCCAGTACAGGGCCGGAGCGCCTTCGAGGATGCCGAGAGCGTGGCGCCCGCCGGCGTAGAGCAGAAAGTCTTTTCCGGCGTTCTTGGCGCGAAGCAGGGCCACGGAATTGTCGATGACGACGCTCTCGCCGTAGTGCGCGACGGCGGCGCGAATGCGTTCCTCGGTCGGGCTGTCGATCGGAAGGTCGGGGTGCGGAGTCAATTTGTTTTGCATAGCCCTCTAACGCTACCTCCCCGGCGCGCCCTGAGCCATCGAAACCGTTCCCTGACGGCGATCTACCGGCGAATCGTGCGGAACCGGCGTCGGTGGTGGGCGGTCCTCGTCGACAAGCACAGGATTCCGCGGGCGGACTTCTGTCGGCCCGCGACGTTGGGCGCTACGACGCCGGTTCGGGGCAAAGGTCGAGCTCGAAGCCGGAAGCGTGCTCGTAGATGCCGTAGTTGCCGATCTCGGTGAAGCCGAGGCCGCGGTAGAGGGCGAGCGCTTCGGGCTGGGCGTAGCCGGTTTCCAGGCGCATCCGCTCATAGCCGAGGCCGAGCGCCAGAATCGCGAGTTCGCGCAGAATTGTTTTCGCGTGGCCCTGGCGGCGAAAGGAGGGGTTGGTCCACATGCGCTTGACCTCGGCGGTCGTGGCGTTGAACCGGTGCAGGCCGCCACCGGCGACGGTCGTGTCGCCGTCGACCAGCACAAGGAAGCCGCCGAAGGGTGGATCAAACTCGGTGCCGTCGACGTCGTGCACGGAATCGCCCGTGCCGTATCGGGTTTCATATTCACGGTGCAGGTCAAGCAGAAGGGGGGCAACCTCGGGATCACCGAGGCGCACGGATACACATTTCACGGTTACAAGTGTGCGCCCTGGCGAGGCGTGCTCGTGACCGGCCGCGGGAGTGTACTTAGTAGACTCGACGGGTGTCAGTGAACCCAGAGTTGCAGGGGCGGGTCTTTCCGCCGGTCGCACCGTATCTTGTCGGCCGCGAAAAGGTGCGCGAATTCTCCCGCGCCGTGTTCGCGACCAACCCGATCAACCACGATCCCGAAGCGGCCCGCGCGGCCGGCCACGCCGACGTCGTCGCCCCGCCCACGTTCGCTGTGGTCCTGCAGGAGGCCACCCTGGCCCAGCTGTTGGCCGAACCGGATGGCGGCATCGACTTCACCCGGGTCGTGCACGGCGATCAGCGCTTCAGCTACACCCGGCCGATCGTGGCCGGTGATGAGCTCACGGCGACCCTCGCGGTCACGAGCATCAAGTCGCTGGGCGGTCATTCGATGGTGACGGCCGAGTCCACCATCGTCGATGCGACCGGCGGCCACGTTGTGACCGCCACCTCCACCCTCGTCGTCAGGGGAGACGAATGATCCCCGCCTCATCTATCAGGTCAGTGGCCGACCTCGAGGTCGGCAGCGTCGTCGCCGAGGCGAGTTTCTCGCTGACGCGCGATTCGCTCGTGCGTTACGCCGGGGCATCCGGCGATTTCAACCCCATTCATTACCGCGACGATGTGGCGCAGTCGGTGGGTCTGTCGGGCGTGCTCGCCCACGGCATGCTCACCATGGGTCTGGCCGTGCAGCCCGTCGTCGACTGGGCTGGCGACCCGGCCCGCGTCGTCGATTATCAGGTGCGATTCACCCGTCCGGTCTTCGTTGACGCCACCGTCGGCGCCGTCGTGATGGTGGTCGCCAAAGTCGGCGCGCTCGATGTCGAGGCGAGTGTGGCCCGTATCGACCTGACCGTGACCTTCAACGGCGCGACCGTTCTCGGCAAGGCGCAGGCGCGCGTCAACCTGGCCTGAACGCATGATTGAACCTGTTGCCCTGAGCACGCTCACCACCTTTCGTGTTGGCGGCCCGCCCGCAGCACGGGTGGCACCGGTCACCGAGCAGGACCTCATCAACGAAACCCTCGTTGTTTGGGGCATGGACGAAAACTGGCTGCTGCTCGGTGGCGGATCCAACACCGTCGTCGCCGACGACGGCTTCGACGGCATCGTCATTCACGTGGTGACCCGCGGCATCCAGGTGCTCGATGATTCCATCGAAGCGGATGCCGCTGGCGCCGGTCCCGCAGACCGCGTGCGGCTGCGCGTGCAGGCCGGCGAGCCCTGGGACGAGCTGGTCGCCTATGCCGTCCAGCACGGCTGGGCCGGTATTGAGGCGCTCTCTGGCATTCCCGGATCGTGTGGTGCCGCGCCGGTGCAGAACATCGGTGCCTACGGGCAGGAAATCTCGGACAGCCTCGTCGCGATTGACTTTCTCTCCTATGAAACCGGCGAGGTCGAACGCCTCGAACGGGCCGAGCTCGGCCTCGGCTACCGCACCTCGGTGCTCAAACAGGGCTTGCGCGGAGTTGTCCTGGCGATTGAACTGGAGCTGCACGATACCGCCGCCGAGGCATCCGTTTTGGGCAGTACGCTCGGTCAGCCGCTGAAATATGCCCAACTCGCCGGTGCGCTCGGGGTGCAGCTCGGCGATCGCGTGCCGCTGCAGACCGTGCGCGACACGGTGCTGGCCCTGCGGGCCGGCAAGGGTATGGTTCTCGACCCGAGTGACCCCGACACGCATAGCGCCGGATCCTTTTTCACCAACCCGATCGTGACCGAGGCGTTTGCGCGTTCCCTGCCGGCAACGGCGCCCCAGTGGCCGATGACGACGGAGCTGCCGGACCGAGTTATTCCCATTGAGGAATATCTGGGTGTCGGGCCGATTCCCGGCGCGGAACCGGTACGCCTGGTCAAGCTCAGTGCTGCCTGGCTGATCGAGCAGTCCGGCGTTTCCCGCGGGTTCCGGCTGCCCGGGTCGAAGGCGGCCGTGTCGAGCAAACACACCCTCGCCTTGACGAACACGGGCGGCGCGACCGCCGAAGAGGTGGCCCAACTGGCCCGCTACGTACTCGGCCGGGTGCAGGCCGAATTCGGCGTGAATCTGCAGCCCGAACCGGTTCTGGTCGGCCTGACGCTCTAGCTTCGAGTCGGCCAGGGGCGGCCGCCCCTTCTTCCACCGAGCCGTGAGTTTGAGCCCATTCTGCGCGAAAAACGGGCTCAAACTCACGGCTGGGTGACGTGAACTCACGGCTCGGTGATGTGAGGGCGCCTTACGCGGCCGGTCAGTCGGCGCGACGCGCTGCGGCCGCGATGCCGGCCACGACGAGGCCCAGCCCGACCGCGATCACGCCGCCGAGGAGCCACAGCGTGGGATCCGGCGGCACCGGAAGCAGGGTGAACACGACCATGTAAGTCGCGAACGCCAGCAGCAGAATGCCCCAGAGGATCGTGCCGAAGCGGGGGCGCAAGCGGGGAGCGGATGGTGTCGCCTCGCCGAACGGCGCGGCCTGGTTCGGGCTGAAGAAGCTCGGCGTCGGGTCGGACTCCGGTGCGGGGCTGGCCGCGGCGGCGTAAGGCGCGGTCGGGTTTGCTTCGGTGGCGGGCGTGTCGCCTGCCGGCGAATTTGCGGCGAAGACCTCGGTCGGTGCGTCAGAGTGGTCGGATCCGGAGTTCGCGGGAGAAAGTGGAGTGGTCATTGTGAGGTCCTAGTTGTTGGAGGAATCGAGCGTGACGACGCCGGCGATGGTCCAGATGCGCAGCAGCGGGCCGTCGCTGCGGCTGCTCGCGTTGAAGGTGCGCTGATCGGAGGCGAATACTCCGGTGCGCTCACCGTTCTCCGCGTCCACCGCCCGACCCGAGTACTCCACGCCGCCGACCAGTGAGTGCGTTTCGACGCGCACCGGGGCATCCGTCGGGAGTTGAATATTGGTGACGCCGGCCACGAGCCAGACGTCGAAGATGCGATCCTCGTCCAGCCCCGGGTTGTCGAAATCACTCAGGTCGAGCGTGGACTCCCCGGCAACCATGACGTAGCTCGTCGACGAGTCAACGGCGGCGTCATTGGTGCTGAGCGGCCAGACGGTGTCGCCGACCGCAGTGAATTGGGTGCCCTGCGGAAACACGCCGAGCACGACCAGGGTGGCCGCGGCCAGAAAGGCGAACCCGCCCATGGCGCCGTCGGTGCGGCCGCGGATTCCGGCGATCACGATGCCGAGCGCGAGCACTCCGAGGGCGAAGGCGACACCGAGCAAAATTGCATCCTGCGACCAGACGCCGGTCGAGTACACACCGGCGGCAACCGCGCCCGTGGCCAGAGCAAGCCCCAGCACGATGGCGCTGTAGCCGGCGCCGGGACGGCGGGCACGCACCCGGGCACGGTGGGCAGCCTGGCGGGCGCGGTTCTGCTCCTGCCAGTCCCGATTCTGCTGCGAGCGGATGTTCTGGGCCGAGTCCGATGCGTACGGGTTGGCCGGCGGATAAGTTGCACCGACCGGGGCTGCGCCGGTGACGAACGGGTTCTGGGTCGAAGCCGGCGTGGCCGCGAAGGCGAGCGTCGGCGCGGTTGCCGTTGCGGTGCTCGGGGCGCTGCTCTGGTCGGTTTCGGTGGACGCGCTGGTCGCTGTCGGCGGGGCCGGGGCATCCGTTTGCGGGCTGTAGCCGGTGCCCGACGGCGGTTTCGGATCGTAGACACTGCCCGGGCCGAACGGGCCGGCCGGGGGAGCGAACGGGCCGAACCCGGGGCCAGTGCTGCCGGGTTTCCTGGCGCGGCGCACCAGATACACGATCAGCCAGACGATGCCGGTCAGAACGGCCAGGCCCCAGCCGAAGGAGAAGATGCCGTTGAGCCAGTCGGGGACGGCCCAGAATCCGGTCGGGCCGTTCCACCACAAGCCGCGGAACAGCGGCACGACCGTGACCAGGAGCAGCGCTCCGATGGCGATCATTGCGGGTTGGAACCGGCCGCGGAGGGCCTCTTCGGCGTAGATGCGGCCGGCGCCGCGCGGCATGAGCGCCCAGCCCACGGCGTAGGCGAAAACGACGGGGCCGCCGAGGATGGCGATCACGACGGCGATGCCGCGCACGATCAGTGGGTCAAGCCCGGTGCGGGCGGCGATGCCACCGCAGACGCCGGCGATCCAGCGGTCGCCGTCACGGCCCAGTCCGCTTCCGCGAATCCAGTCGAAGAATCGGGTGATTTGGTCGGGGTGAGGTGTTTGGGCCCTCGGTGCGTCGGTCATGATTCGAGTCTGGCAGCGCGCCCAAACCGCGGCCATGGGGGATGACCCTGATTGAACCCTGATTGATTCTGCGCGGGTTCCGTGGTGTCGGTGGGGCGTGCTTGGATAAACACGTGAGAACAGAACGGATGACTCGGCCCCGGCTGCGCCTGGTGGGCGGCGTGTGCGCGGGGTTCGCCGAGCACACCGGTTTTCCGGTGGCCACCGTTCGGTTGCTGACCGTGCTGCTGAGCCTCTGCGGCGGTTTCGGCGTGCTGCTCTATGCGTGGCTCTGGGGCACGGTTCCGTCGGGCGGGGTGGACGCCGACCCGCTGCCCAAGTCGAGCCTGGCCCGAGCAAGTCGCGTCTCGTCGGTGTCACCCGGCGGCCTGGCGCCCCTGGCCAGCTCCGCCGCGGTTCCCGGTGTCGTGTCGCCCTATGTTGTGTCGCCCTATGTTGTGTCACCCTATGCTGTGTCACCCGGCGGCTCCCGGTTCGCCAGTCCCGTTGGGCCCGCCGTTAAAACGGATGCCGACTCCGCGCGCGCCGCGCCCGTCACCGAAATCCTGCTCGGGCTCGCCCTGCTGGCCGCCGGCGGTGCCCTCGTAGCGAGCCGCCTCGGCGCCGACATTCCGCTCGCCGTGGTGGTTCCCGCGATTGTCGTACTCGCCGGAACCGCGCTGGCCTGGCGCCAGTTCGCTGACATTCGCAGTGGTGCGGCGCAGCAATCCTCGGCGTTGCTCGTGCGCATTCTCGGGGCGCTCGTGCTGGTCGCCGTCGGCATTCTGTTATTTTTCGTGACCGGCACCAACCCGAACGCGTGGACGGTTATTTTGGCGGCGGCATCCGTTTTGCTGGGAGTGGCAGTGGTGACCGCTCCGTGGCTGCTGCGCCTGTGGAGCGACCTCGCCGACGAACGCGCCGCGCGGGCGCGCGAGGCCGAGCGGGCCGACATTGCCGCGCACCTGCACGACTCCGTGCTGCAGACTCTCGCGCTCATTCAGCAGAAGGCTGGCCCGCACAGTGACGTCGCGCGGCTCGCTCGGGCTCAGGAACGCGAACTGCGCGAGTGGCTGTTCACCGGAACTCGCGGCGGCAGCGGCGAACCGGAGACCGACCTTGCCACCGCGCTGCGCCGCATCGCGGGCGAGATCGAAGAGGACTTCGCAGTGCATTTCGAGGTGGTGACGGTCGGAGCGGGTATGGGCGTGGGATCGGCCGGCAGCTCCGACTCGCCGTCTGCCGACGCCCGAGAAGCACTCGCCGCCGCCGCCCGTGAGGCCATGCTCAATGCGGCTCGGCATGCCGGCGGAGCGGTATCGGTGTATCTCGAGACCGGCGCCCGGGGTGTTGAACTCAGCGTGACCGACCGCGGGCCAGGCTTTCGGCTTGACCAGATTTCCAAAGATCGGCTCGGCGTGCGCGAATCCATTCTCGGGCGGATGCGCCGGGCTGGTGGCAACGCCGCCGTGCGCCCGGGCCCCGGCGGCACCGGAACCGAGATTCTGCTGACCCTGCCCGCTGCGGCCGCCACGCAGACGAATGATGAGCAGCACACCGAAACGAGCGTGCGATGACCAACCATGACCCGAGCCAAAGCGGCCCTGCGGCCACAACGCCGGCCGCGGCATCCGCTGGCCTGCCCGTACTCATCGTCGACGATCACTCCATCTTCCGTTCGGGGCTGCGCGCCGAGCTCGACGCGAACATCGTCGTGCTTGGTGAGGCGGCGACGGTCGACGCCGCGATCTTGAGCGTGATCGAACTTCAGCCGCGAGTCGTGCTGCTCGACGTGCACCTGCCCGGCGGCCGCGGCGGGGGCGGCGCCGAAGTCATTCGCGAGGCGGCGCCGCACGCCCTGCACACCCTGTTTCTGGCGCTCAGTGTGTCGGATGCCGCCGACGACGTGGTGAGCGTCATTCGGGCCGGTGCCCGCGGCTACATCACCAAGAGCGCCTCCGGGGCCGAGGTCTCCGAGGCCGCCCGCCGCGTCGCCGAGGGTGATGCCGTGTTCTCGCCGCGCCTGGCCGGGTTCGTGCTCGACGCCTTCGGCGCCGTCGCCGGCGAGACCGCCGAAACCACGGAGGAACTCGACCGGCTCTCCGCCCGCGAGACCGAGGTGATGCGCCTCATCGCCCGCGGCTACAGCTACAAAGAAGTCGCGAGCACCCTCTTCATCGCCGCCAAGACCGTGGAAACCCACGTGTCCGCCGTGCTGCGCAAATTGCAACTGTCCAGCCGCCACGAACTGACGGCCTGGGCGCTCGCGCGCAAACTGCTGTAGCGCCCGGGCGTCAGGCCAGGCTCACGCGTCGCGTCGAATCCAACGAAACGTCACCCGGCTCAGCACGAGCCCCAGCACCAGCCAGACGCCGAGGGCGCCGGCCACCCAGGGCAAATCCCAGGTGCCGCTCTGCTCGGCAGCAGCGAAGCTTTCCGGAAGAAAGACAGAACGCATGCCCTGCGCCATCCATTTGAGCGGAAAAATGCTCGCCAGGTTCTGCATCCACTCGGGCAGCGTCGTGAACTGCAGGTAGACGCCCGAGATGAACTGCAGCACGAGCACCACGGGAGCCACAACGGCCGTGGCGCTGCGCCCCGACCGAGGCACCGCCGACAGAGCGATGCCGAGAAACGCACTCGTGATCACGCCGAACACAAAAACCCAGGCGAAGGTTGCCCACTTCTCCGGTTCGCTCGGCAGTGCGATATCGAACACCAGCCGCGCCACGAGAAGCAGGAGGCCGGCCTGAAGAATTGCGGTGACGAACACCTGTCCGATCTTGCCGAGGAAATAGCTCAGCGGGGACAGCGGCGTGCCGCCCAGGCGTTTGAGGGTGCCGTCGCTTTTCTCGCCGGCGATATCGACGGCGAGGTTCTGCACACCGGAGAGAAGCATGCCGGCGGCGAGCATTCCGGGCAGGTAGTAGGCGCCCACGCTGACGCCGCCGGTACCGTCGGGATTGGCACCGATATTTCCGGAGGAGCTGAACGCGGCAGTGAAAATGCCAAGCATGATGAAGGGGAAAAAGAACGTGAACAACAGGGTGTCGGGGGAGCGAAAGTACAGGCGTGTTTCATAGCCAATGCGGGACAGGCCCAGCGCGAGCGTGCTCGGAGCTGTGTGCTGCGGGAGGGTGCTCATCATCGTGGCGCTCATGCTCGCAGGTCCTTGTCGGTGAGCCGGCTTGGATCGGGCCGAACCTCAGGGGCGGATGTGGCAGCTTCGTTCCCGGCGGCCGTCGCTTCGTGACCGCGCACGAGGGACAGGTACACGTCTTCGAGGCTTGGTCGGATCACCTCAAGACCTTCGAGTTCGGCGCCCTTGCCGCTGGCGACCAGGTCCGCCACGACCTGCGCCGGGCGGCTCGTGCGCTCCTCGCGCACCAATCCGTTGCCGTCACGCCAGCGCACGACCGGAACGCGGGCATCCGCTCCGCCGATTGTGTCGAGCGGGCCGATGTCGATGAGCCGGCCACCGACGATGATTCCGGCACGGTCACCCAGTTGCGCGGCCTCGTCGAGGTAGTGGGTTGTCAGCAGGATGGTGGTGCCTTCCGCCTTGAGTCCGCGAATCAGGTTCCAAAACTGATGCCGGGCTTCGGGGTCGAAGCCTGTGGTCGGTTCGTCGAGAAACAGCAGCTCGGGGCGTCCGATAATGCCGAGGGCGACATCCACTCGGCGGCGCTGCCCGCCGGAAAGCTTGCTGATGCGGGTTTTCGCCTTCTCGCGCAGACCCGCCGCGTCGATGACCTCGTCGACGTCGCGGGGATGGGGATAGAACCCGGCGAAGTGGCGCAGCTGCTCGGTCACGGTCGCATTGCCGCTCTCGTTGCTGGTCTGCAGCACAATGCCGATGCGGGCCTTCCAATCCAGGCCGCCGCGGTGCGGATCAATGCCTAGCACGCTCACCTCACCGCCGGAACGGTCACGGTAGCCCTCGAGAATCTCGATCGTCGTGCTCTTGCCGGCGCCATTCGGGCCGAGCAGGGCGAAGGTTTCCCCGGCCTCGATCGAGAAGCTCACGCCGCGCACGGCCTCGACACTGCCATACGATTTCTGCAGGTCGCGCACCTGCACGACCGGGGGTGTGGCTGTCATGGATTCATGATCTCACTTCCGCGCCCCGGTACCTCCTCCGATGGTTGTCTCCCTCATTCATCAGTCGACGGATGCCGTACTAGGCGAACAGCCGCTGCAGACGCTGGATTCCCTCGAGGAGGGCATCGTCGCCGAGCGCGTAGGACATGCGCAGGAACCCGCTCGGTCCGAAGGCCTCACCGGGAACGACCGCCACCTCGGCCTGATCGAGGATGAGGTCGGCCAGTTCGAGCGAGGACGTCGGTGTGGCTCCGCCCCACGAGCGGCCGAGCAGGCCGGTGACGTCGGGGTAGACGTAGAAGGCGCCCTGCGGGGTGGGGGTAACCACACCGGGGATCTTGTTCAGCTCGGCGACGATGAGCTTGCGGCGGCGATCGAAGGCAACGCGCATAGCCTCAGCGGCCTCCTGGGGGCCGTTCAGCGCAGCGATGCCGGCGCGCTGCGAGATGTTCGACACGTTCGAGGAGAGATGCGACTGCAGGTTCGCCGCGGCCTTGATGGCGTCAGCGGGGCCAACCATCCACCCCAGGCGCCAGCCGGTCATGGCGTAGGTTTTGGCGACCCCGTTGACCAGAATGGTGCGGTCGGCCAAGGCCGGAACAGCCTCGACGATCGAGACCGCACGCACGCCGTCATAGGTGAGGTTCTGGTAGATCTCGTCGGAGATGACCCAGAGCCCGTTGTCCTCGGCCCACTGACCGATGGCTCGGGTTTGCTCCGGGGAGTAGACCGCTCCGGTGGGGTTCGACGGTGAGACGAACAACAGCACCTTGCTGCGCGGGGTGCGCGCGGCCTCGAGCTGTTCGACGGTCACCAGGTAGCCCTGGTCGCTGCCGGCGAATACGTCGATCTGCACGCCACCGGCCAGGCGGATGGCCTCGGGGTAGGTGGTCCAGTACGGAGTCGGCACAATGACCTCGTCGCCCGGATCGAGCAGGGTGGCGAAGGCCTGATAGACGGCCTGCTTGCCACCGTTGGTCACCACGACCTGGCTCGGCGATACCGCGAGTCCGCTGTCGCGCAGGGTTTTCGCCGCAATGGCCTCGCGCAAATCGGGAAGACCGGCTGCCGGGGTGTAGCGGTAGTTCTTCGGGTCACGCACGGCGACCAAAGCGGCCTCGACGATGTGCTCGGGCGTCAGAAAGTCGGGTTCCCCCGCCGCGAAGCTGATCACCGGCCGTCCGGCCGCCTGTAACGCCTTGGCCTTGCCGTCGACCTTGAGGGTCGCCGACTCCGCGATCGAGCCGATGCGGGTAGAAATTCGCTTGAGTTCGTGAGCCACACGTTGAGTTTAGCCATCCCCTCCCGGGAGTCGGTCAGTGGGAGCACTCTTGGTCGGCCGATCCGCTCCTTCTGAAGTCCTGACGGGGCCGCGGTGCTGCTCGACCATCGTTTCGGCGGGGCGGCGTGTGGCCTCGTAGCGAGATCTCTCGCCGAGCTAGCTAGAGTGAGAAAATGCTTACGCGCCTGGTTCAAATCTCCCGACCGGTGCTGTGGGTGAACACCATCGGCACCACCGTCATCGGAATGTGGCTCCTCGGCGATTTATGGCGCTGGGACGTGCTGCCCCTTCTGCTCTGGGTGACCCTGCCGTTCAACCTGCTGATCTACGGCGTGAACGACATCTTCGACCAAGAAACGGATGCCCAGAACGCCCGCAAGGGTGGACACGAGGGTGCTCGAATCCTCGGCTCGGAGACCCGCCCGATCGTGCTCGGCGTCCTCCTGACCAACGTGCCCTTCCTGGTCTTTTTTATGGTCACGCTGCCGCCTGCAGCGCTGGCCTGGATCGCGGCGTACTCGGTCATCTTCGTCTTCTACTCGATGCCCCCGCTGCGCTTCAAAGCTCGGCGCTACTTGGATTCGCTGAGTAACGCCGCGTATGCCTTTCCGCTGGTGTTCGTGCCGCTCGCCGTCGGTGAGCAGCCGATCTGGTGGGCGGCGATCGGGCTGATGGCCTGGAGCGTCGCCAAACACACCTACGACGCGGTGCAGGACATCGACGAGGACCGCGCTGCGCGTATTCACACCACTGCGGTGCATCTCGGCGCGCGCGGCGCCACGGTGTGGAGCGCCATCTGGTGGGCACTGTCCACCGTCGGTTTCGCCCTCATCAACTGGCCGGTAGCGCTGGTGAACGCGCTCATCGCCGGCTGGCTGGTGTGGTCGTTGGGGCGTGACCCAACACCCGCCACGGCGCACAGACTTTATCGGTACTCGATCATCTTCCCCTACGTTGCTGGTTCCGTCGCCGGAGCCCAGGTCGTGGCCGCCATTCTGTTAGGAACGTATCCATGAAGCGATCCCGCATGCCACCGACTCCCCGGCGCATCGTCGTGCTCGGTGCCGGCATTGGTGGATTGACCGCCGCCGCTCTGCTGGCCCGCGCCGGGCACTCGGTGACCGTGCTGGAAGGATCCGACTGGATCGGAGGAAAGAGCCGACGCCTAGAGATCGACGGGCAGCGCGTGGATACAGGGCCGGCTCTGGTCACCTTCCCCCCGGTGTGGGAGGAATTGCTTGCCCGTTACGACGCCATCGGCGCCCGGCGGGCCGCTCCCGCCGAGGCCGCGGCGGTCGCCGCGCTGACCCTGAAGAAACTGCCCGAAGTCGGTCGGTATTTCTATGCCGGTGACAGCGTCACCCTGCCGGTGCCGCCGGGGCATCCGTGGCATGCGGCCTGGACCCGGTTCGAACGCGAGCACGGTGGGTTGGGACCCGAAGTCACGAGCATGCTCACCGCCGACCCAGCCAGCCCGGCGTCGCTCCCGGCCGTGCGCCGGGTATTCCGCCTCTACGGCAGACGGCTGACCACTCGGGGCTTTCTCGATGGCTTGACCTGGATGCCCGACGGACTGCGTGAGGTCATCGCCATCCACACCCTTAACGCGGGCGTCTCGCCCCGGCAGACCCTCGCGCTGTATGCGAGCATGCCGGCCATCATGGCCACCGATGGCGTCTGGGTCCCCGAAGGCGGAGTCAATGAGCTTCCGCTGGCGCTGCATCGGCTGGCACTCCACGCGGGCGCACAGGTGCACACGGGCGAGCCCGTCACGGCTGTGCGCAACGGACTCGTGTCGACGACTTCGGCGACCTACCCGGCAGACGTGATCGTGAGCGGGCTTGACCGGGGCGTGCTCGACGAGCTCCTTGGACGGCCGAAAGCGCGACCGCGGTCGCTGTCCTGCTCCGGAGTGGCCGTCTACGCGTCACTCGCAACGCCCCTGCCCGCAGGGACGGCCACCCATTCTGTGGTGCTGCCCGACGACCCGGCCGCGCTGCACCGCAGCCTGGACGCCGGCGTCGCTCCGGAGCAGACCATGGCGTTCCTGAACTATTACCGCCCGAACGAGATCTATCCCAACGATCGGCCGACGGTAGCCGTGCTCCTCACCGCGCCTGCCGACGGCCGACACTACGATCTCGACACTCCCTGGGTCGCCAACGAGATGGCCCGGGTCAGCTCCGCAGTGGGACTGGACCGGCCCATCACCGAGCTGTTCCGAGACCACGTCGTGCTCGACCCGCGCTACTTCGCCGGCTGGGGCTCCGCGGGGGGTGCGCTGTATGGCGCGACCACTCCACTCTGGCAGAGCGGCCCGTTCCACCGACCCGGGTATACCAGCCGGGCGCACCCGTGGCTCTGGCGGGTGGGCGCCTCGGTGCACCCCGGCGGCGGTATCCCGGCCGTGCTCGGGGGAGCCATGACCGCGATGCACAAGCTGATCGGCCGGCTGGACGGCCACTGACCCGTCGCCGGTCGCAATCCCGCCGACCGCGAGAGTGTGCCAAGCTAGCACTGGAACAAGGATCGTACTTCGGCGCGAACTCGTCTCAGCTTTACAGTGGCCGGTCCGTGACCTAGACTGGTTCAAGGTAGTTGAATTCTGCCGTGCTTTTCTGCGCCTTTTTCTGAGTGGTAAATCGCCGGAGAACGTAGAACTGCAGGGTGAATTTACTTCCATAGGGTGGTGGCTCAATTGGTAGAGCAGCGGTCTCCAAAACCGCAGGTTGCAGGTTCGAGTCCTGTCCGCCCTGCACATCGGTGGTTAGTCCGCCGACCATGAGAGGTGTAAACAGGTGGCCCGAAAAGTTGTCGACGAACCCGGTGAGGAAATCGTCGCGAACGCACGAATGGCACGCGAGTCAAGTCGCGGACCTTTCGCTCGGCTGTCCCTGTTTATCAAGCAGGTCTTTGCAGAACTGCGCAAGGTGGTCACTCCGACTCGTAAAGAGCTGCTGAGCTACACCGGCGTCGTGCTCGTCTTCGTTGTCATCATGATGGGCATCGTGTCGCTCCTGGACTGGGTGTTCGGCCTCGCCGTTCTCTACGTCTTCGGAACGCCGGGATAACTCCCGCCACCGGCATCCGCTTTGATCGGACCGCCAAGCATTACTGGCACCCGTGCCCGCACACTTGAACACGTAGAACAAATAAGGATTGAGATTTAGTGACTGAGACGAAGCACGACGATGTCGACTGGGCCACTGCCGCTGAGCAGTCCTCCGAGGACGACGAAGCGCAAGAGGGCAACACCCTCGCGGCCGACGAAGACTCCGTAGAGGCCGCAGAGCAGGTTGCCCTGCACGTCATCGACGAGAACGACGACGTTGAGGTCAACCTCGACGCCGCTCTCGACGCCCTGGCAGAGTCCGCGGATCCCGAAGCTGACGCCATTGTCGACGACGCCCTCGACATTGATTCCGCCGAAGAGGCCGACGCCTCCGTCGAAGCCGTCGAAGACGAAGGCAAGCTCGTCAACGCCGAAGACGCAGAAGACGACGCCGAGATCGACCCCTACGAAGCCTTCCGCAAGGAACTGCGCTTTCTGCCGGGTAAGTGGTACGTCATTCACTCCTACGCCGGTTTCGAGCGTCGCGTGAAGTCGAACATTGAGAACCGCAAGCAGTCGATGGCGATGGAAGATTTCATCTACCAGTGCGAAGTTCCCATGGAAGATGTCGTCGAGATCAAGAATGGCCAGCGCAAGATGGTCACCCGCGTGCGCATCCCGGGCTACGTGCTCGTGCGCATGGACCTCGACGAAGACAGCTGGTCGGTTGTTCGCCACACCCCCGGTGTGACCGGCTTCGTCGGCAACGCCCACAACCCCACGCCGCTGCGCTTCGAAGAGGCCTTCGGCATGCTCAAGGGACTCGTCGAAATCGTCGAAGCCCCGACCAAAGCTGGGGGCGCCCCCGGAAAGTCGGCGCAGCGCGTCATCGCTGCCGAGGTCGACTACGAAATCGGCGAGACCATCACGATCAAGGAAGGCTCGTTCGCGGGCCTGCCCGGTTCGATCAGCGAGATCAAGCCGGAGAGCGGCAAGCTCATCGTGCTCGTCTCCCTGTTCGAGCGTGAGACGCCGGTCGAGCTCAGCTTCGACCAGGTCACCAAGCTCTAACCAGCACCTCTTACCGGCAGAACGGATGACCCGCGCGGGTCATCCACGCTGGTTCCCAAACCACCGGGGCCCATCCGGGCCACCGGGAGAGCATCCCCTCGGGGCAGCTCGCACATCAATACGAAGGACAATACAATGGCACCGAAGAAGAAGGTTACCGGTCTGATCAAGCTTCAGATCAAGGCCGGCGCAGCCAACCCCGCACCGCCCATCGGGCCGGCACTGGGTCAGCACGGCGTTAACATCATGGAGTTCTGCAAGGCCTACAACGCAGCGACCGAAGCCCAGCGCGGCAACGTCATCCCCGTTGAGATCACCGTCTACGACGACCGTTCGTTCACCTTCATCTTGAAGACCCCGCCCGCAGCGGAGCTCATCAAGAAGGCTGCCGGCGTCGCCAAGGGCAGCGGAACCCCGCACACCGTCAAGGTTGCCAACCTTACGCAGGCTCAGGTTCGCGAGATCGCTGAAGCGAAGATGGTTGACCTCAACGCCAACGACATCGACGCCGCCGCGAAGATCATCGCCGGAACCGCCCGCTCCATGGGCATCACGGTCAGCGCCTAACAACAACAACTGCGCGAACACCCCCTCGCTTCGGCTCCACACGGCGCCTGAGCACCCTAAGCAATTAGTGGAAGAGCCTGCCAGGCTCGCACCACACTCTGAAGTACATACAGGAGATTTCACATGGCAACCAAGTCAAAGGCGTACCGCGCCTCCGCCGCGAAAATCGGCGAAGACAACTTCTACACGCCCGTCGAAGCCGTCACCCTCGCCAAGGAGACCGGCTCCGCGAAGTTCAACTCCACGGTTGAGGTCGCCCTCCGCCTCGGAGTCGACCCGCGCAAGGCCGACCAGATGGTTCGTGGAACAGTCATCCTCCCGCACGGCACCGGCCGCACCGCCCGCGTCATCGTCTTCGCAACCGGCCCCGCCGCCGAAGCCGCTATCGCAGCGGGCGCCGACGAGGTCGGTGGCGACGAGCTCATCGAGAAGGTAGCCGCTGGTTACACCTCGTTCGACTCCGCCGTCTCGACCCCCGAGCTCATGGGTAAGGTCGGTCGTCTCGGAAAGGTTCTCGGCCCGCGTGGCCTCATGCCGAACCCGAAGACCGGAACCGTGACGCCCGACGTCGCCAAGGCCGTATCCGACATCAAGGGTGGAAAGATCGAATTCCGCGTCGACAAGCACTCCAACGTGCACTTCGTCGTTGGCAAGGCATCCTTCTCCGCCGAGCAGCTCAACGAGAACATCTCCGCAGCGCTCGAAGAGATCGTTCGCCTCAAGCCGAGCTCGTCCAAGGGCCGTTACATCACGAAGGGCGTCGTCTCGACCACCTTCGGTCCTGGCATCCAGCTGGACGTCAACAGCATCTAAGCATCCGCTTCACTGAGCAGGGCCCGTCTTCGGACGGGCCCTGCTTCATTTAAGCGGATGCTGATGGCCGGGTTAGTTCTCCGTGGGTCGCCCTGGGAGGGAGCACTTGCTCCTCAGCTCAGCACTCGACACCCCGCGAGCAACCCGCCGCCATCGCTGGTCTCGGCCGCGCCCAGTCGGGTACGGGCTACGGTAACTGGCGTAGCGCGCAGCCGTAGAGGGCGCCCGCATCCGCTGAGAGGCTGCGGCAGCGGACGGGTCAGCCGATACGGATCATCTTTTTGTTGACGAATTCGTCGGCACCGAAACGGCCCAGTTCGCGCCCCGAGCCGGAACGTTTGACGCCGCCGAAGGGCAGCTCGGCACCGTCGGCACCGACCAAATTGATGAAGACCATGCCGGCCTCAATGCCGTCGGCCACGCGCAGTGCCTGCTCTGGGTCGGTCGTGAAGACGTAGGAACCCAGGCCGAACGGAGTGTTGTTGGCCAATGCTAGTGCTGCGGCCTCGTCGGGGACGCTGAAGATCTGTGCGACCGGGCCGAAGAATTCTTCGTGGAAGGCATCGGACTCGGGCAACACGTTGGTGAGCACGGTTGCGGCGAAGAAGTTGCCCTCAGCGGTTCCGCCCGTGACGAGGGTGGCACCCTGAGCCACCGCGCGCGCAACCTGCTCGGTCAGAGTCTCGGTGGTCTTTTTCGAGGAAAGCGGCCCGAGTCCGGTGCCGTCTTTGGTCGGGTCGCCCAGCTCGACGGCATTGATTGCCGCCGTGAACTTTTCGAGGAAGGGCTGGTACAGCTCCTCGATGACGATGAAGCGCTTGGCAGCATTGCAGGCCTGGCCATTGTTGTCGATGCGAGCAGCCACGGCGGCACTGACGGTCTCATCCAGGTCGTCGGTGGACAGCAGGATGAACGGGTCTGAGCCGCCGAGCTCGAGCACGACCTTCTTCAAGTTGCGTCCGGCCAGCTCAGCAATCGCCGCTCCGGCGCGTTCCGAACCGGTGAGCGAGACACCCTGCAGGCGCTTGTCGGCGATGATCGTGGCGATCTGATCATGGGAAGCGTAGAGGTTGGTGTACGCACCCTCGGGGAAGCCTGCGTCGAGCATGATCTGCGCGATCGCGGCGGCCGATTCTGGGCACTGCTCGGCGTGCTTGAGCAGGATGGTGTTGCCGATGATCAGGTTTGGTCCGGCGAAACGGGCAACCTGGTAGTAGGGAAAGTTCCACGGCATGATTCCGAGCAGCACACCGAGCGAGCTGCGACGTATGAGCGCCGAACCTTCGCCGGCGAGCAGGGTGATGGCTTCGTCCTTCAGCAGGTCCGTCGCGTTGTCGGCGTAATAGGCGTAGATGTCGGCGCTGAAGTCGACCTCGCCGAGGGCCTGATCCATGGGCTTACCCATTTCGCGCACGATGATCTCGGCAAGCTCCTGGCGGCGCTCGCGGTGCAGTTCGGCCACGCGGCGGATGAGCGCTGCGCGATCATCGACGCTGACGGAGCGCGACCAGGTGTGGGCGTCGTCTGCGGCGGTGATCGCGGTGGTGAGCTCAGCATCCGAGATTGTGTCGTAGGTCTTTACTGTCGCCCCGGTGGCCGGGTTGATGACTGCGTAGCTGGTCATAGGCTTATCCTTCACTGGTCAGGCACCAAATACCGGCGCCGATGCAAACTCTGGTTTGTCAAAGATATAGCAGCGGATGATTAAAGACGACGCAGCCGCAGGAGCTACAGCGCGGGGCTCCCTGGCCACTGATTCTGCTCCGCATGCAGCAGTTCGCGGGTATGCGGATGCTTCGGCGAGCCGAAGAGTTCGGCGACCGAGGCATATTCCACGATTGTGCCGGATCGAACAACGGCGACCCGCTGGCAGGTTAGCGCCGCCACGCTGATCGAGCGCGTCACCATGATCATCGTCAGCCCGTTGTCGCGCTGCAACATCCGCAGCAGGTCCAAAATGTCTGAGCTGTCTGACGAGTCCAGGGCGTCTGTGGGGTTATCGGCCACGACGAGGTCGGGCTTGCCCGCGAGTGAAGCGGCAATGTGTACGCGCTGGGCGACCACGTGCGACAGCTGGTGCGGGTAGGACATGAACGTGTCCTCCGGGCGCTCGACGCCAGCCTGATCCAGCAGGGCCAGCGAACGCTCATAGGCGGCCGTCTTGGCCAGGCCGAGGTAACGCAGCGGTGCGGTCAGCTGCGTTCCAACGGTCACTCCGTGGTCGAGACTGCCGAGTGGATCGCGCGGCAGGTAGGCGATCCTTGCGTCCCGCGGCCGGTCGCGCGGTCGCGGGGGCAGCCCAACCAGTTCCCCGCCGTTGAACAGAATCGACCCGGAACGGATGACCGCCGGAGCCGGCAGCAGACCGGCGATGCACTGGGCGATCTCGAGGGCGCCGGAATTGGCGTCGCCGACCAGCCCGATCACTTCGCCGCGGGTTATAGAAAGTGAGATGCCATTGACCAGCAGCGGTGCGTCGGGGCGGGCTCCCGCAGCAACGCGCAGTCCGCGCACGTCCAGCACGGCCGCCGAGCGAAACCAGTGCGACGGCAGCGGAGCCGTGGTCTCCGCGGTCGGTGCAGTCGGCGCAGTCGGCGCGGCGCGATCGAGCGACTCGTCCGGCGGCGTGAGTGCCGACTCGGCCGAGGGGATTCCTGCCCGCACGGCGAGATTGATCCGACGAAGAACGGCGCGAGCATCAGTCATGGTCAGCTCGCATTTCAGTAGGGCGAGAGCAGGGACTGAAACGTGGAACTGACGCTCACAACCGAAACTCTCTGGTGCATGGGGCTGTGAGCGTGCGCCAGACTCGACAGCACCCCCAAGTCTACCCAATGCTAGCTAATACCGGTGCCAACAACGTACCGGTTTGTTTTTCTTTTTTTGAGCGGATGCTCACACCCCAATAGTCTTCCAGTAATAATCCCAGTAATCCAGTAATTCCGCCGCCGGGTCATCGTGGTGCTCAGTGCGGCGAGTGGGCTTCGAGAAACTGGTAGACCTCGGTCTGGTCGACGCCGGGAAATGTTCCGGTGGGCAGCGCGGCGAGCAGGCTGGTCGGCGTGCGCGCGGCCGGCCAGGATTGCCCGGCCCAGCGGTCGGCCAGGTTGTCGGGCGCCCGGCGGCAGCACGACTCGTCCGGGCAAAGCGACACGGCGCGGTTTGACGTTTCACGCCCGCGAAACCACTTCACGTGGGCGAAGGGAACGCCCACACTCACCGAGTATTGGCCCTCCTTGGCCTTCTCGACGCGTGAGGTACACCAGAAGCTTCCGGCTGGCATGTCGGTGTACTGGTACCAGGCGCTGAAGCGATCGGCAACGTCGAATACGGTGCGGGCGGTCCAGCTGCGGCAAACCGTGGTGCCCTCGACCGCGCCGAGCGCATCGCTGGGAAAGCGCACATTGTCGTTCTCGTAGGCCTTGATGATGGTGCCCGACTCGTGCACCTTCATGAAGTGCACCGGAATTTCGAGCCGGGCGGTGGCGAGGTTGGTGAAGCGATGTGCGGCCATTTCGTAGGAGACGGCGAAGGCGTCGCGCAGGTCTTCCATCGAGATGCGCCGCAGGGTCTTCGCTTCGGTCAGCATGCGTACGGCATCACGCTCCGGCAGCAGAATGGCGGCGGTGAGATAGTTCGTCTCCACCCGCTGACGCAGAAATTCTGCATAATTTTTCGGTTCCTCGTGTGCGCACAGTTCGCTGGCGAAGGCCTGCACGATCGGGGAGCGGGAATCCCGCGAGGCCGAGCGGTTGGTCGGCAGGTAAATCCGCCCGTTGCGTTTGTCCGTGACCGACCGGGTGGAGTGCGGCAGATCGTTCACGTAGTGCAGTGAGAAGCCCAGATGGGTGGCCATGTCGGCGACGAGCTGCTGCGATACCGGGCCGCCGGAATGCCCCACCGCGGTGAGAATTTCGAGGGCCTGGGCCTCGAGCTCGGGAAAATAATTGTCCTGCTGCCGCATGATCTGGCGCAGGGCCGAGTTAGCCCGCCGGGCTTCCTCCGGGGTCGCGGCTCGTTCCCGGTTGAGCCGGTCGATCTCGTTGTGCAGGCTCAGAATGGTGTGCAGTGTTTCGTCGCTCTGCCCCTTGCTCACACGGATGCGGGGGAGGCCCAACGCCTGAAACACCGGGCCGCGCTGGGCGCGTTCGACCGAGATTTCCAGTGCGGCTCGCTCGGAGGGGGCATCCGTTCGCATCAATTCATCAACGGTCGTGCCGAGGGCTAGGGCGATCGTGCGCAGCATGGACAGGCGCGGTTCGCGCTTGCCGTTCTCCATCATCGACACCTGCGACGGCGCGCGGTCGATGGCGGCGGCGAGGGTGTCGAGCGTCATACGGCGAATGGTGCGCAGCTCGCGGATGCGCCGCCCGAGGGTGAGAGCGTCGAGCTCGGGTTCATCGACGGCGAGGGACGACAGGGCGGCGAGGGCTTCAGCGGGAACCATTCACACAGTGTCACACGATTCAAAAGTTTCCACAATCAGAAGAACAGGGTTTCTTCTGCCGATATATTTTGGTTTTCTACCGTGCAGACCCGGCAGAGTATGAACACAGGCCAGTAACGACGATTTGAACACTGAACGCATCCACCCTCGCGCTCATCGGTTCGACCGAAGCAGAACCGTACCACCACCATTCAGCCTGAGATCGGGCGCACCGCAATTTTAGGTTCGCCCCCTGTCGGTTTCACCTACTTTCGCAAGGAGCCAGACCATGAACACCCCAAACCCGACCATTGATCAGACGGTCACCTCCGCGCCGATCAAGACCGACAAGGTGAAGACCACGACCGGCAGCTTCGCCACCATTCGCCCGCACCTCGAGGTGACCGGCCCGCTCGCAGACCGCTACGACGAGATCCTCACGCCGGACGCCCTCGAATTTCTCGCCGAGCTGCACGAGCGTTTTGCCGGCACTCGGCACGACCTGCTCGCTGCCCGGCTGCAGACTCGAGTGGATGCCGCGAATGGTCGCGACCCCAAATTTCTAAGCGCTACCGAGAGCATCCGCTTGGATTCAACCTGGAGTGTTGCGGGAGCCGGACCCGGTCTGGAAGACCGCCGCGTGGAGATCACCGGTCCGACCGACCGCAAGATGGCCATCAACGCGCTCAACTCGAGCGCCAAGGTGTGGCTCGCCGACCAGGAAGACGCCACCAGCCCGACCTGGACCAACGTCATCGAGGGCCAGCTGACCCTGTTCGACCAGGTGCGCGGCCAGCTGAGCTACACGAGCCCCGAGGGCAAAAAGTACGAGATCACGAACAAGACCACGCCGACCATCGTGATGCGTCCGCGTGGCTGGCACCTGGTCGAGAAGCACGTGACCTTCGTTGATGCCGCCAACCGTCGCATGAAGTCCTCGGGCAGCCTGATCGACTTCGGCCTGTACTTCTTCCACAACGCCAAGAAGCTCATCGAGAATGGCACCGGCCCGTACTTCTACCTCGCCAAGCTGGAGAGTCACAAGGAAGCCCGCCTGTGGAATGACATCTTCACCTATGCCGAAGAGCGTCTCGGAATCCCGTACGGCACCGTGCGTGCCACCGTGCTGATCGAGACGATTCAGGCCGGGTTCGAGATGGACGAGATTCTCTACGAGCTGCGCGACCACTGCGCCGGGCTGAACGCCGGCCGCTGGGACTACATCTTCAGCATTATCAAGACGTTTCGGTCTCGTGGCAGTCGCTTCGTCTTTCCCGACCGCAAGCAGATCACCATGACGGTGCCGTTCATGCGGGCCTACACCGAGCTGCTCGTGGCGACCTGCCACCGCCGCGGAGCTTTCGCCATCGGCGGCATGAGCGCGTTCATCCCGAACCGTCGCGACCCGGCCGTCACCGAGCAGGCGCTCGCCCAGGTCGCCGCCGACAAGAAGCGTGAGGCCACCGACGGCTTCGACGGCTCCTGGGTGGCGCACCCCGACCTGATCCCGACCGCTAGGTACGAATTCGACAAGGTGCTCGGCGACCGGCCGAACCAGCTCGAGCGCACCCGCCCCGAGGTGAGCGTGACGGCGGCCCAGCTACTCGACGTCGCCTCGGTCGGCGGTCAGATCACCGAGGCCGGCGTGCGCGGCAACGTGCTCATAGCGCTCCGCTACATCGAGTCCTGGCTGCGCGGCGTTGGTGCTGCGGCAATCGACAACCTGATGGAAGACGCCGCTACCGCGGAGATCTCCCGCTCGCAGCTCTGGCAGTGGATCCACGAGAACTCGGTCACCGTCGAGGGCCGCCGAATCGACTCCGACTGGGTCGAAGAGGTGCTCGACGAGATCGTGGACGGCCTCGAGCGCACGCCCACCGACCGCTTCGACGACGCCCTCACGGTGCTGCGCACGTCGGCGCTCGAGCCCGAGTTCCCGACCTTCTTGACGGTCGGAGCGTACGCCCGCTTCTTATAACTCATTCGGCGTTCGCGAAAGCGGGCAAATGGATGCTTCACCCCGGCATCATCACAGGGGTGAAGCATCCATTTGCCCGTTTTTTCATTTTCGGAAGACCCCTCGTTCCATCCCCCAGTCTGGGGGGACGCGGCCGCCCAATGGGGGGCATACATGAGCAGATCTCATCTCTACAGTTTTTGAATATAGATGATGAAGAAAATCCATCATCTCACTTCGGGACTGACAATTGAGAGGCACAATCGTGAACAAAATGCTCAAAGGATCCATCGCTGGCGCTGCTGGTGTGGCTCTTCTCCTCGGTGGCGCGGGAACCTTCGCGCTCTGGAATGACGATGCGGCGGTCGCCGGTGCGGAAATCAAGGCTGGAACGCTGACGGTAGACGCTGCCGACGGTGTCTGGACTGACCAGATGGAGACCGTGCTCGACATGGACGAGTTCCTCATCGTTCCGGGTGACAAGCTCACCTACCAGACGGTTCTCAGCGTGGCAGCTCACGGTGACAACATTAAGGCGCTGCTCTCAGTTACCAAGGGCCAGCTCACCGCCGGCAGCGACTCTGAGGCAGATGTGGCGCTTGAGAAACTCCTCAAGGAAGGCACCACGTTGACCGCGGTGGAGTTGGAAGACGGTGTGCCGAGCCTTAAAGGTCCTGTCGGCCCGCCCGTCGGCGAGGAATCCCTTGAGATGGTAGTGCCAGCCGGTGACACGGAGTACCTCGTGACCGTCACGGTCAACTTCAAGGGTGGCGTCGACGGAGGCAAGGAGAACCCGGCGAAGACCGGAGCAGTTGATCTCTCTGAACTCGCGGTGCTCCTGACGCAGACCCTGAACTAGCTCCTCGGCAGGCCAGCGAGCGGAGAGTCGCGTGAAATTTACATTCGAGCGCGCGACTCTCCCTGTTGGCCGTGTCGCCAGGTCTGCCCAGGAGCAGGCTGATTCGGCCTTTGAACGGATGTCGCCGATCCTGTCCTAAACGTCGGCGCAAGACGCTAAGGGGTCCATCTCTTCTCGTTTCCCTCGACTTTTGTAAAGGAAGAACTTCATGAACAAAATCCTCACGGGATCAATAGCCGGTGCGGCCGGTATCGTACTTCTTCTCGGCGGGGCCGGGACGTTCGCGCTGTGGAATGACACCGTGGTTATTCCTGGTGCAACCATCACGGCTGGAACGCTGACGGTCGAGACGGGGACAAGTACCTGGTCCGACCAGAATGACGTCACGATCGAAAGTATCGACGACTACCTCATTGTTCCGGGTGACACCCTCACCTACGAGACGGTACTCAACGTGGACGCAGTGGGCGACAATATCCAGGCACAAATCGTCGTCGACCAGGGCTCGATCATTTCCGACGACGTGGAAGCGAACGTGGCGCTGGAAGAGCTGCTCAAGAAGGAGACCACTGTCGAGGTGGTTGACGGCAGCGGAGTTGGTGCCAGTGTTGGCGTTGGTCGCACCGGCTTCGACCTGACTGCTGGCGAGCATGAGCTTCTCGTTACCGTCACGATCGCATTCCCAGAAGACGCCGCGGATGACGATGATGCGAAGACCGGGGCGGTTTACCTGTCCGGCCTCGCGGTGATCCTTTCGCAGACGCTGTAACTGCCCCTGTGCCCAGAATGGAGAGTCGCGTGAAGAGTGAAGCTTTGAGCGCGACTCTCCCGGCCGATCAGCATCCGCTGCCCAAACCGGCCAGAAAGTCCGCTGGTCTGTGGCGTCAGATCAGGTTTGCCCTGAGTCTGGCCGTGTTGCTGCTCGTTATCGCGCTCGCCGTGGTGCTGATCGTGATCCCAAAGTTCACCGGATCGATCCCACTGACCGTACTCACCAGCTCGATGGAGCCGGGCTTTCCGCCCGGCACGTTGATCATCGTTCGGCCGGTTGAAGTGGATGCCCTGGTGCTGGGTGATGTCATCACCTACCAAATGGAGACCGGAAAACGCGGCGTCATCACCCACCGCATCATCGCCATCAATACCTCGGCGGGTGAGCGCACGTTCGTCACGAAGGGTGACAACAACGGGGCGGCCGATGCGGACGCCGTGCTCGAAGCGCAGGTGCAGGGTCGGCTCTGGTATTCCGTTCCGCTGATTGGGTATGTCAACAGTGCGGTCAATGGTTCCAATCGGGCTTGGCTCATTCCGGTGGCCGTTTCATTGCTGTTCGCCTACGCGGGCTACATGATCCTGGTCGGCGTCGTGGCCGGCGTGCGCAAGCGCCGACGAGCACGTGAATTCAGCGGGTGCATTGTTGAATCCGAAAACGCAGATCCCGGCTCGCTGGGCGACTCCAAAATCTAGTTTGCTCGTTTTCGATTAACGGTCCAATCGGTGTTCCATCCCCGCAGGGGGGAGGTGGATATGCCCAATGAAGGCACGTGAGCGTTATTCATCTCTAGGGTTTGAATAGAAATAGGGGGAACATTCAACTATTTCACCGTGGCGTTCCCCACTGGATCGTGGCCACGGGGTTGGTCAAGCGTCGGGCGATGAGTCGTGGATCCGTGGCCCGGACATCGCTGTCGGGTAGCGACGTTCGGGCCATCTCCCCGACGAAGTCCAAGCTCGGCACGGCAAATCGAATGAAGAGGTGAGGCGCGGCCGTTCGGGTCGCCTAGCTTGCCGACTGGGCTTTCACCTGGTCGTAGGCGGCGAGGGCGGCTCGGCGGGTTTCGCCGAGGTCTACCAGGGGCGCCGGGTAGGCATCCGTGCCGTATTCGGGCACGTTGGCGCGGATGTACTGCTGGTGCGGGTCGAACTTGGCCGCCTGCAGTTCGGGATTGAAGATGCGAAAGTAGGGCGCAGCATCCGCGCCGGAGCCGGCTACCCACTGCCAGCCGAAGGGGTTGCTGGCGGCATCGGCATCGACGAGGGTGTCCCAGAACCAGCGCTCGCCCACCCGCCAGTCGACCAACATATTCTTGATCAGGAATGAAGCGGTGACCATGCGTACCCGGTTGTGCATACTTCCGGTTCGCCAAAGCTCGCGCATGCCGGCATCGACCAGGGCGAAGCCGGTGCGGCCTTGTTGCCACGCGGTCACGGCTTCGTGGTCGAGCTCGGGCCAAGGGAAGGCGTCGAAGGCGGGCCGCAAGTTCTTGGTCGCGAGCTCGGGGGCGTGAAACAGCACGTGGTAGGCGAACTCCCGCCAGCCGACCTCGGTGAGAAACCGGGTCGCACTCGCGAGCGCCGGCCCGGAGAGTGAGCGTTGCGCCTCCTGGGTGGCCGCCCAGACCTGGTGCGGGCTGATCTCCCCCCACCGCAGGTACGGCGACAGACGCGACGTCGCGTTCTGGGCCGGTTCGTCACGTTCGGCCCCATAGCGGGGGAGTGATTCGGCCAGAAAGCGCCCAAGCATTTGCTGAGCGGATGTCTCGCCCGGCTGCCAAGCCGCGCGCAGCCCGTCAGCCCAGTCGGGCGCGCTCGGCTCGAGGCCCCAATCGTCGAGGCTGTCGGTGGCGAGGCTGCCCGACCACCCGGAGACGGTGTCGGGGGAGGGGTAGGGCGCGCGCGGCGGCGGACCGGCCTGGCAGGCACGCCAGAACGGCGTGAACACCGAGTAGGAGCCGCCCTGACCGGTTTGGATGGTCCACGGTTCGAACAGGAGCGAACCCGCGAAGCTGTGGGCATCGACGCCGTCGGCGCGCAGCTCGGCCTTGATCGCGGTATCGATCATGCGTTCTGCGGAGCCGTAGCGGCGATTCCAGAAGACGGCAGCGGCATCCGTTTCACGGGCGATTTCGGTGATGATCGGTGCGGCCGGGCCGCGGCGCAGAATGAGCCGGCCGCCGAGCGCCTCGAGCGTTGCACCGAGCGATCTGAGACTCTGGTGAAGCCACCAACGGGCGGCGCCGCCGAGCGGGCGCACTCCGGGGGACTCGTCGTCGAACACATACACGGCCACGATCGGCCGGTGTCGGGCGAGGGCTGCGTGCAGCGCCGGGTTGTCGCCGACGCGCAGGTCGTCGCGAAACCAGACGACCGAGGGGCCGGCGTGCTCGTTGGACTCTGCCGGGGTAAAGGGAAGTGAAGTCATGGGCTCTCCTCGTGAGAACTCCAGTGTGTACCCTGCCGCGGATGAGACCAATTCGGAGGTAGAACGGTTCGTCGCGCCAGCGTCGGCCGAGGTTCGACCAACTGAGCCACACGTCGAAACATCGGTATGTCTGCGGAAAATAGAGCTAAACGGCGTAAATCTTTGTGCGAACAGACCAAATCGTCGCCCTTTGCGCAAAAACTCAATTCCCCATTCTGGGGGTTGGAGCAGGACAGACAAATTTGTCTGTCCCATCTAGTGTGTGAATCGCGGATGGAGCTGCAGCCCCAGAAAACACCATCGGACTGTAGCAAATTCATGGCCCAATACCCAGGGTTGTGGACGACCGGCCGCATCACCGTCGCGCTTACCCCGCGGCGATCACGTAGCGGGCTTCTTGCCGTTGCTCCACGCCTGCCGCTTGCTGGCCTGCGACCACCCGAAGTTTTCAGACCAGTACCCGAAGGGCCTCACCATGAACAAGCTCACCAAAGGCGCGATTGCCGGCGCCGCCGGTCTCACCCTCCTGCTCGGCGGCGGCACGACTTTTGCGCTGTGGAACTCCGCGGCCGAGGTGGCCGGCGGCACGATCGAAGCCGGCAACCTGGTTGTTTCTCCCAGCGCCATCGAAGGCGTTGAAGTTCCCGGTGTTTGGACGGACCAGAACGATGTAGTCCTGAACCTCGAAACATTCGCGGCCTCGCCCGGCGATGTACTGGTCTATACCAAGAAAATGCACGTCCTGGCCGAGGGTGACAACCTCGTCGCCGAGCTGACGCTCGATGCGGGCTCCATCAACGCCACCACGCCGGGTTACAAAGCCGACGACGCACTGGCCGCCCACCTCATCGGAACCGCAGTTTTGACAGTGACACCCGATGGCGGCATCAAGGATAACTTCTCCCAGACTGAGCGTTCAGTGACCACCGGCCCGACGGATTACACCATCACACCCGGAGTAGGAATCGTCGAGGAAGACGTCACCGTCGAGGTCACGATCACCTTCCCGAACGGCGCGCTGGGCGCTGAGAACACCATGATGCTCGGTTCGGTCAACCTCAAGGACATGGCGGTCAACCTCACCCAGATCTAACCGATCGGTGCCCGGGTGCCCACCAACGGTGGGCACCCGGAAACGACCAGCAGGCAGCATCCACTTTTGATTTGCGAAAGCCGGTGATCTCTTGAAAACATTTCTGTTCGCGAGTGCGGCGATTCTGGGTGCGACCCTGCTGGCCACTGCGGCCGTGGGCGGAACCTATGCCCTGTTGAACTCGAGCGCTTCGGCCGGCCCAGCAATCACGATTCAGGCCGGATCCGCCGAGCTCAGCATCACGTCAGACCTCGAGATGTCGAATACCCCGCTGTATCCCGGAGCAAGCAACGTCGGCACGGTCGACGTGCGCAACGACGGCACGGTGTCGCTCTCCCTTCGCCTCGTCGGCCTGACGCCGCCGACCGTTTCGACGCTATTCTCGGAGGCACTGATCGTCGGGGTGAGCACCGTTTCGACGGTACAAGAGTGTACGTCGAACCTCACGCCCACCATTGCCGGCACCTTCGCTGACGCGCCGGCTGACGAGCTCGGTACGACCCTGGCGCCCGGATCCAGCGCGCTTCTGTGCGTCTCAGTGAGGCTGTCAGCGGATGCCCCGAGCGGCAGCCAATCCCAGAACGCGACGGGCTTTGGACTTCTGATTGACGGACGGCAGGTCTAGCCCATGACATCGAACCGTCGTCGTTCCCTGCGGCTGCGCAGCCGGTCTGGGCGTCCGGCGCGCTGGCCCGCCGCACGATCTGCCGTGGCAATTGCGAGCCTGGTCTTTTTGACCCTTGCCGGCACCGGCGTTGCCCAGGCCGTCTGGACCGCCGCGGCGGTCAATCCCACGGCATCCGCTGTCTCGGGCGCCGTGACCATCAGCCAGGACGGGTTCGCCGCGCTCGCGACCGACTACACGTCCCATCTGCTCACGGCGACGAAGCCGGTCACCCTGACCAACGGCGCCGTGCCTGCCGCCTACGACCTGACAGTCAGTTCGGCCGCCGCGACCGCGTTTGCCGCTGCGGTCAACGTGCTCGCCTGGTCGATCGCGGCAACCGGCAGCTGCCCCATGACGCCCCCGACCGGAACAGTGAACACCCCCCTGGCGACGGGAATCACTCTGAGCGGCGACCTGGCGGCGAGGGCTTCGGTGCGCTACTGCGTGCAGACGTCGATCGCCAACACCACCGCCGGCACCATGGCCGGCACCTCCCTAACGGCGCAACTGGAATTGCAAGCGCGAACGGGCAACTGGACGTCACCCATCTCGCTCGTCACCGCCGCGCAATCTGTCACCAACACCGCGCCACGCGATCTGGCGGCGGTCAGGAAGACGCACAGCTCCATCTCCTTGACCTGGGCCGCTGCCCAAGACAGAACCGTGACGCGCTACGAGGTCTGGCGAAACGGCACGCGGGTTGCAAACGCACAAAGCGCCACCACCTTCACCGACACCGGCCTGACGGCGAACACGCGCTACACCTACCTGATTTACGCCGTCGATGCGAACGGCAATCACCTGGCCGCCTCGAACGAGCTCGCCGTGTCTACGAACAAGCAGCCACCGGCTCCTGGCGTGTGGTACCACGTCGTCACCGCCGCCGGGACCTGTGTCGATGCGGCCGCCCGCAACAAAAGGGACGAGTGCTGGCGACGAAGGAGTGCTCGACCGCCTCAACCTCACGGTTCAGCTTCATTGCGGACAGAAACGGTTCCGAGTATGAAATCGTCGCCGCTGACGAGAACCTGGTGTGGACTGCGGAAGGCACCTCTGCCCTGTCGCTCAGCACGCAGAGTGGCCCAGCAGACAAAGCCAAGCAACGCTTCACGCTCGCCCCGATCAGCTTGGGCAGTGCCACCTTTCAGATTCGCAGCGTGAAGGACGACACGAAGTGCCTTGAGTCAGGCAACACGCTCACCTTGAAGACGTGCGACACCACGGTACCCATCCAGGAAAACCAGCTATTCACCCTCGACGAGGTGGCTTCATGACCGGATTCCTGATCCGTGCCCGGATCGCAGCGACCGTGGGCGCCGTGTTCCTGCTGACCGTGAGTGGGACCGCCGCCCCGGCCCTGGCGGCGCCGGGCGCCGAGTTCGCTCCCGACGTCTTGGTCAGCAGCGATGGCGAACATTTTGCCAGCAGCCTGCCCGTCGGACTGTTCGGATCGTACGGCCTGCTGATTCCGGATGGTTCGATGCAATCGACCCTGTGGATTCAGAACCCGAGCGACCGGCCCGCGAACGTGCGGGTGAGCCTGCGGGAGCCGGGCGGAGCATCCGCTGATCGAACGGTCTCTGACCTTCGGGAATACCTCAGTCTGACCGTCGAAGACGCCGCGGGACAGACTGTGACCACCGTTCCGCAGCTGGCCGACGCGGGCTGCGCGGTACTCGCGCCCGAGCAGCCGCTCGCGGCCGGTGACACCCTGCGGGTCGAGCTCACGATCGAGATGATGAACGTGAACGGACTGACCGCTCAAAACGCGCGCGCGGACCTCGGCGTTCTCGTTGCGCTGCGCGATGCCGAGGCTGGACCCTTCGCGGCATCGGCCTGTGACGACGATGGCGTGCTCATTCCGGCCATCGCCGAACCGTCAGTACCCCAGCGGGCGGATGCTCTGTCGCGCACCGGCGTCGACCTGCCCGTTCCGGCCATTATCGGCGGCGGCCTGCTGCTCGGTGTTGGCGTGCTGCTGGTCACCCGGCGACGCCGTGACCGGCGTGAACCGTGACGCAGCCGGCTGACGCGCCGATCGATACGCCCGCTCCCAGCCTCTGGCGTTTTCTGGGGATCGCGCTTAGCGCTGCCGTGCTGCTGCTCGTCATCGGGCTCGGACTGGTGCTCGTGGTCATTCCCAAGGCGACCGGTGCGACCCCGCTGACCGTGCTGACCAGCTCGATGGAGCCGGGACTTTCGCCCGGCACTGTCGTCATCGTGCGCCCGGTCGACGCCAACGCGCTGCACATTGGAGACGTCGTTACGTATCAAATGGTGTCCGGCGACGCCAAGGTCGTGACGCACCGCATCCTCTCGATCGTTTCGAGCTCAGAAGGACCGCGTTCCTTCATCGTGCAGGGCGACAACAACAGTGCGCCCGACGACGACCCCGTGCTGGCCGCGCAGATTCAAGGTCGGCTCTGGTACGCGGTACCCTTCGTCGGCTACGTCAACAACGTGATCACCGGGGCAAACCGGACCTGGATCATCCCCGTGGTGACCGTGGCCCTGTTCGGCTATGCCTGCTTCATGGTCGTCGGAGGCCTGCTCGACCGCCGAAAAACCCGCAAACGGAGAGCGGATGCCGACGCCCCGGCCCTCGGGTTACGAGACGCGGAGCACGATCTTGCCGCGGGTGTGACCCTCTTCGAGCAGTCGGTGCGCGGCGGCACCGTCGGCGAGTTCGAACACGGAGTCGACGTGCACGCGCACGGTTCCGCTGGAGAGTAGGGCCGAGATCTCGTCGAGCGTGCGCGCGTCGGGGGATACCTTGAAACCGGTCGCGCGGCGGCCGGCGGCGGCGGCATCCGCTGCCATGGTCGGCCAGCTGCCGGTCGGTGCGTTCACGAGCAGGCCGCCGGGGCGCAGGGCCGCGAGCGAGCGGGTGCCGGTGTTGTCGTGCACGTTGCCGATGAGGTCGATGACCGAGTCGAGATCGTGGACCACATCCTCGAAGCGGGTCGTGCTGTAGTCGATGACCTCGTCGGCGCCGAGCTCGCGCAGAAAGTCGAGGTTGCGGGTCGACGCCGTCGCGGTCACGTGCGCTCCCAGTACCCGGGCAAACTGCACCGCGAAGTGACCGACGCCGCCGCTGCCGGCGTGCACCAGCATCCGCTGCCCGGGAGCTGCCCCGGCCAACTTGACCATGCCCCAGGCGGTCAACGCCGCGATCGGAACGGCGGCCGCTTCGGCGTGGCTGAGCCTGGCCGGTTTGTGCGCAACGCTCATGCTCGAGACCGAGACATACTCGGCGAAGCTGCCGCTGGTGCGCGGCACGCGGCCCATGCCGTAGACCGCGTCGCCGGGCTGCAGCGGCGACGCCTCGAAGGCGGCGCGCACGACGATTCCGCTGAAGTCGTTGCCAAGAATGGTCGGATAGCTCTGGATCGCGGCCGCGACGCCCTTGCCCGCACGGGTCTTGGCGTCGATCGGGTTGAGGCCGGCGGCGACGACCTTGATGAGCACCTCGTCGGAAATCTGGCGGGGCAGCGGCCGATCGGCCAGGTGCAACACCTCGGGGGCGCCGGTCTCGTCGATGATGAGGGCGCGCATGGTCTCCGGCAGTTCGTATTCAGTAGCCATGCTCCCCATTCTGCTGCATCGCGCCCACCCCATCACGTTCCGGGCCCGGGCCCGGAAAGCGGGCCCATGATCTATCGTGGGCCCGCGGAGCGGGCCCGGGCCCGGTCCAAACATAGAGACTTGCTCGCTCCCTGATGCGCGATGAGGGGTGCGCCTGAGGGATGCGCGGTGAGGACCCCTCACCGCGCAGGCCCCGCCAAGCGGACCGCTAGCGGCGGGTCTGCTCGTCGAGGTTGTCGATCAGGGCGTTGGCGAGACCGACCAGTATGGCGATCTGGTCTTCGTCGCGTTCGATCCAGCGACATTCGGGCACCGGGGCCACCGGCACGAAGCCCCGGTGCTCTTCCCAGACCAGCAGCGTGCGGTCGGCGCCGAGCACATATTGCTGCCACCACACCTGCCGCATATAACTGCGCGGAATGCTGCGCCACGGCTTGCTCGTGGTCTTGATCTCGGCCAGGTGCAGATCGCCATTGGCCGCCACGCCGACTCCGTCGGGTGTGGCCAGATGTCGCGGGTGCCCGAGTGACCGGAACAAGTTCGTGCTCGGCTCAATGCCGTAGTTCTCCAGCACCCAGGCGGCGATGACCGGTTCCCGGGCCCGCCCGTGGTCGGTGTAGCTGTTGCCGGTGAAGCTCGTGCCGTGCATTTTGTCGTGGGCCGCGTTCAGAATGGATTTCGGAGTCGACAGTTTCGCGACATCCGTTGCGGTGATTCCCTGGTTGCGCGCCCGCAGCCAGGCCACCCGGTCGGTCGAGTCGGCGACGATGCGCAGCGTGTGCGGTGCCGGCAGCAGAGCGGATGCTGCAAGGTGCGTTGAAGGCCGGTCCAGATCGAAGAGGGACAGCGTTGAATTCGGCACCCCTCTATTGTGTGCCCGCGCGCCCGGTCGGCGCGCCACCGCCACGGAGTGCCGCTCGTTTGCTGCCGCGCACGCTGCGGCCGCTCGCCGCGCCGCGTTCCACCCGACACGCCCCGCTCGGCAGCCCCGAAACTCTGAGAATCGTTATCGCGAAGTGATCTGAGTTCGCTAGCGTGAGTGCACGGCAACCAACCGGGGGAATACTATGTCGCACCGCGCACGCACAGCTGGAGGCGCAGTCGCGATCACGCTCGCCATTTTGCTCAGCGGATGCGCCGGCCTCCCCGGCTTCCCCGCCGCGACCGACGCTCCGATCGCGCACCTCGTCGAAGGGGTCGACTGCCAGGCGCCCAACCTCAATCACGACATCGCCGTGCAGGAGGGTGTTCCGACCCAAACCGACCTGACCGCCGAGCACCCCGCCGCACCGGATCCGGGACGGGTTCCGGCCGACTTCAACCCCGTCACCGCCTATCGCTGCACCTTTTTCGGCAGCCTCGACGACGCGCAGGGCCGCTGGTCGGCCGTGCAGGTCGAGACCCTCGAGGGCGACTTCGGTGCGCTGCAGTCGGCGCTCGCCGAACCCAGCGACCAGGCGGGCCCCAACCAGGCCTGCACCGCCGACATGGAGCTGGTGCCCACACTCTGGCTGCAAAACTCCAATGGTGAGGCGCTGCGGGCGGCCTGGCCGCGCACCTCCTGCGGCAAAACCAAGCCGGCGACCCACACCGCTCTCGACGAGCTCGAGCTGACCGACACGACCCTGCTTCCGCTCGTGTTGCAGGTCACGCGAGAGGCGCTCGACGCCAATTGCGCGATGAGCACCGGCGCACCCGAACAGTCGCTGCTCTTTGGCACTACCGGCCTGCAGACGTACCTAAATCCCGGAGATATCGGGCAGGACGTGCAGATGATTCCGGCGCCGCCGACCGAGGCTCCGTCCTTGGCCGGCGTCGACGGCGCGAGCGTCTGCGTCTACACGGTCGATCTGCAGCAGGACCCCGACCTCAGCGAGCCCAACTCCGTCGAGGGGATCGATGACCTCGCTCTCGGCGCAATGATGAACCTGCAGTTCGGCACCTTTGCCGGCGCGAGCACCCTTGAAGCGGATGCTGCGGCGCTGCTCGCCGCCGCAGCATCCGCTTCGCAGGCGCCCGAGTGCAGCACCGACCCGACCCGGTTTGCGGTGCTCTGGCCGGAGCGCGCAGGCACCCGGCTCGACACGTCGATTCAGGTCGAACTCGACGGCTGCCAGCGGCTGTTCCTGCCCGGCAGCCACGCGCTCGTGCCCGCGCCGGAACTGCTCAACATCCTGAAATAAACCGCGAGCGCGCTCAGCCAATCGACGCGCGAAGCGGCGGGGCAGCCGTGCGATGCGTGTGCAGCCGTCCGGCGCGGTCGAGAAAGTACAGACCACCCCGAACGATGTTGATCTCCCCACTTAGCGGTGGGGTATTCGCGAGCTCAGAGAAGCCGGTGCGGTCGAGCACCCCGAGCTTGCTCGTTCCGGAGGCCTTGGCATAGAGCACCTCGTTGTAGGCGACCAGACCGGTGAATCGCCCGCTCGATGCGAGGCTGAAGGTTGACCGCGCCCAGACATAGACGTGACGGCGCGTGCGTATATATAGCGCCTCGTCAAGGGCGGCGAACTCGAACAGCCCGTCGGCGGGAACACCGTCCAGCCGGGTAAACAATGACCCGCGGTAGCTCGAGATGGCGCACACCTCTGAGTCATGGTGAACGATATAGAGTTCCTGACCAAACACCGTCAGGGCGAGAATATCGATCGGGGATCCGGCTACTGGAACCAGGTCACGGCCGTTGACGTACCAGAGGCCGGACTGTAAGCGAAAGTACGCTCGTCCGCGAAAGCTGGTCAGGAGCAGTTGCGAGGCCTCGGTTGTGGCGATGAAGGTGAACCGGCCGTTGCGATAGCGATGGATCGACGTGAGACCCGGATGCCGGTCGGACTCGGCCGTCAGATACAGGTCGCTGCCCACGGCGACGATGCGCGTGATTCCTGCCGGGGCCTGAGGCACGGTGGCCAGGCTCGAACCGTCGAAGCAGAACAGCGCATCTCGTCCGTAGACCAGAAAGTAGGTCTTTTTGCCGACGTCGGTCAGATTGTGGGCATCGGCCGGGGCGTGGTCGACGAGTGCAGCAGGGCTCGAAGGTAGTGCTCGGCGGCGGAGCAGGGCTGTCAAGGTCGTGGCCGGTTCCCCCGTGTCGCACCTCGTGTCTGATCGATCTTGCTCGCCCCACCTCAGGATTTACGGCAGAATTCGGGACGAAACCCAAGGATTGCCCCAGCACGCGGCAAATTCGCATGCCCGGGCAAGGCTGCTCACAGTGAGGGCTAGGGCAACGCATAGTCGACTCATAGAAAAGTAGCGATACTTACTACTATGAGCACACGTGAGAGCACGCACACCGGCCACGGCCCCCGACTGACCAAGGCCGACGGCAGTGCCATTCGCGTACTCGTCGTCGACGACGAACCGACGCTCACTGATCTGCTCTCGATGGCCCTGCGCTACGAGGGCTGGGAGGTGCGCACCGCCGGCGAAGGCCGCCAGGCACTCAGCATCGCCCGCGAATTCCGCCCCGACGCCATCGTTCTCGACATCATGCTGCCCGACATCGACGGCCTGCAGGTGCTGCAGCGGGTGCGCGCCGACGGCTACGAGACACCGGTGCTGTTTCTGACCGCCAAGGATTCCCTCGACGACCGCATCAATGGCCTCACCGCCGGCGGCGACGACTACGTCACCAAACCGTTCAGCCTCGAGGAGGTCGTCGCCCGGCTGCGCGGTCTCATCCGCCGCTCCACCCTCGCCGTGGCCGACTCGACCGACCCGCGCATTACCGTCGGCGACCTCACCCTCAATGAGGACAGCTACGAGGTGTTTCGCGACGGCGACGCCATCGAACTGACCGCGACCGAGTTCGAACTGCTGCGCTTTCTCATGCGCAATCCGCGCCGGGTGCTCAGCAAAGCCCAGATTCTCGACCGGGTCTGGAGCTACGACTTCGGCGGCAAATCCAGCGTCGTCGAAATCTACATCTCGTACCTGCGCAAGAAAGTCGATGTCGGCCGCGAGCCGATGATCCACACGGTGCGTGGCGCCGGTTACATGCTCAAAACTGCTTCATGACTGAGCGGATGCCCCGTCGCCGCGGCCGCCCCCGCTCGCCCTGGACCCTGCAGCGCCGCCTCGTGCTCACCGTCGTCGGGCTGCTCGCGGTCGTGAGCATCACGATCGGCATAGTGAGCGTCGTCATTCTGCGCGCTTCCCTGGTCGACCGGCTAGACCTACAGCTCGCCTCGGCCGCTGACCGTTCCGGGGCCGCGCTCGGCGGCGTCGGCGACAACGACGGCGACCGTCTCGGCGACCTGCCCGGCAACCCCTACTTCGGCACTCCGACGGCCGACAGCATTCTCAGCGGCCCGGCCCAGCCGCCCGGACTGCTCGCCCTCGTCTACGACGGAACCAGCATCACGACCGGCTACACCGACGACGAGAGCGGACAGATCGAGGCGCTCACGTCGGAGCAGGTGCAGATCCTCGCCGACCACGTCAACCAATCGACGCCGGTCACGGTGCACCTCGGCGGCGAACTCGGCGAGTACCGGGTGCAGGCCGAAACGTCCCGCACCGGCACGCTCTATCTGGTCGGCCTTCCGCTTTCCGGAGTTGCTGCCACGGCCGCCCAACTGGCCCTGATCGTTGGCCTTGTTTCGCTCGTCGGACTCGTGATCGTCGCCATCATCGCCGCATGGGTGGTGCGGCTGACCCTGCGCCCACTGCAGAGGGTCACCGCGACCGCCACCCGGGTCGCGCAGCTGCCGCTGGACCGCGGCGAGGTCTCGCTCGATGATCGGGTTCCGGCCGGCGACACCGATCCGCGCACCGAGGTCGGCCGGGTCGGCGCCGCCCTCAACCGCATGCTCGACCACGTCGACCTCGCCCTGGAGGCTCGGCAGGCGAGCGAACGCAAGGTGCGCCAGTTCGTCGCCGACGCGAGCCACGAACTGCGCACCCCGCTGGCATCCATTCGCGGGTATTCCGAACTCACTCGCCGCAGCGGCCAGGAGCTGCCGCCCGACGCCATGCACGCGCTCGGTCGCATCGAGTCGGAGTCGGTGCGCATGACCGGGCTGGTCGAGGATCTGCTGTTGCTGGCCCGCCTCGACGAGGGCCGCGAACTCAAACTGGAGCCGGTGGACCTCACCATGCTGCTCGTCGACGCCGTCAGCGACGCGCACGCCGCCGGCCCCGATCACGGCTGGAACGTCGAGCTGCCCGAAGAACCGATCGACGCGACCGGCGACGAACCGCGCCTGCGTCAGGTCATCGCCAACCTGCTCGCTAACGCCCGGATCCACACAGATGCCGGCAGCAGCGTGGTCATCGCGCTCACCGCCATCGGCGACCAGGCCGTCATCACGGTCACCGACAACGGTCCGGGCATTCCGGATGCCCTCAAAAATACCCTGTTCGAACGGTTCGCCCGCGGCGACAGCTCACGCTTTCGCGGAACCGGCAGCACCGGCCTGGGCCTCGCCATCGTGGCAGCGGTCGTCGCTGCGCACCACGGCGAAGTCAGTGTCGAGAGCGTTCCCGGTCGCACCCAGTTTCGAGTGGCGCTTCCGCTCGTCGCGGCCTAGTCGGCTTCGTTCAGCCGCTCCAGCAGAACGGCGAACTGGTCGAGCTCGGCGGCCGTCCAGGTGCTGAGGCGTCGGTGAACGAGAGCGGTGCGCTCGCGGCGCACCTTGGCCAGCTTCGCCTCGGCGAGCGGGGTGAGCGCCAGAAACCGCGCGCGACCGTCGAGCGGATCGACCCGGGTTCCGACGAGGTCCAGCCCACAGAGCAGCCTGGCCTGGCGGCTGATCATGCTCCGATCCACCGCGAGCACCTCGGCGACGACTCCGGCGTGGGTTTCACCCCGTCGAGCGAGCACGCGCAGCACAGCCAGCCCGAACGGCTCCAGGGCCGGGTCGATGCTGGCCGCGGTCGACCGGGTGCTGGCCCGGATTCCCGAGGCGAGCAGGGCCATTTGCGCCTCAACCCGGGCGAGTTCAGGGCTCTCGCCATCCACAAATGTCGGTGTGACCGTGTCACTCATCGCGTGTTGTCCTGGTCTTGTCGCTGGCGGGCCGCACGATACGAATCGACTGGGTATCGTGGGCGCGCCCAACCGGCAGCAGTCCAGCGGATGCCGCGCTCACGTCGATCACGATGTCCTCCACGGTTTCCGTCTCGCGCAGCCGGGTCGATTCCGGCGCCGGAGTCGACTCTACGGTGGCCGAGCGCACCCGATCGATGCCGGTCTCCGTGCCGAGCGGATGATTGGGCAGCAGCGACACCATGAGAAGGGTCACGAGAACCAGCGGCGCGCTGACCAGGAAGATCAGGCCGACGCCGGAGCCGTAGGCCGTTTCCACGATGATGCGCAGCACGGCGGGCAGCAGATTGACCTGCGGGATGACACCGTCGCCCAGCAGTCGACCCGCATCCGCTTGATTGGCGGGGCTGAGATTGCCGACGCGGCTGCTGATCTGCGTGGCGACGACACTGCCCAGAATCGACCCCATCACCGAGACACCGACCGCGCCGCCGAGACTGCGGAAGAAGGTGACCGAGCTGGTGGCGACGCCGAGGTGTCGCACCTCAATGGTGTTCTGCACGACCAGAACGAGGTTCTGCATGACCATGCCCAGGCCGGCTCCGAGGGTAAACATATAGACGCCGACGAAGACGAGGCTGGTGTGCACATCGAGCGTGCCGAGCAGGGTGGTGCCGACGAGCATGAGCACGGAGCCGGAGACCATGATCGATTTCCAGGTGCCGCGCCGACTGATCACGGTTCCGCACAGCGTCGACGAGATGAGCAGGCCGCCCATCATGGGAATGGTGAGCAGGCCGGACTCGGTTGGCGTCGCGCCGCGGGCGAGCTGCATGTACTGGCTGAGAAAGACGGAGGTTCCGAACAGGGAGACGCCGACCGCGAGGCTCGCGACCGTCGCGAAGGTAAAGGTGCGATTGCGAAACAGGCTGAGCGGAATAATCGGCTCCGTGGCGCGCATCTCGACGATGACGGCCGCTACGAGCAGCAGGACGGCACCGATTACCATGACCCACGAGGTCAGCGACAGCCACTCAAACTGCGAACCGGCCAGGGTCACCCAGATCAGCAGCAGGGAGATGCCGCTCGTGATGAGCGCGGCGCCCAGATAATCCATGCTTACGACCCGCTTCGGCCGGGCCGGCAGGTGCAGGGTGCGCTGCAGCAGCACGATGGCGACGATTGCCACCGGCAGGGCGATGAAGAAGTTCCAGCGCCAGCCGAAGGCATCCGTTATGACGCCGCCGAGCAGCGGGCCGCCGATGGTGCCGAGGGCCATGACCGAGCCGAACAGGCCGGCGTAGCGGCCGCGCTCGCGGGGGCTGATGATGTCGGCCATGATGATCTGGCTGAGGGCGACCAGGCCGCCGGCGCCGAGGCCCTGCAGCACCCGGAACGCGATGAGGGTGCCCGAGTCCTGCGAGAAACCGGCGAGGGCGCTGCCGATCACGAAGACGGCGAGGGCCAGCTGAATGAGCAGCTTGCGGTTGAACAGGTCGGCGACCTTGCCCCAGATGGGCGTGCTCACCGTCGTGGCGAGCAGCGTCGCCGTGACGACCCAGGTATAGGCCGACTGCGAGCCCTTGAGGTCACTCAAAATGAGCGGCAGCGACGTGCTCACGACGGTGTTCGCCAGAATCGACACGAACATGCCCAGCAGCAGGCCCGACAGAGCTTCGAGCACCTGGCGGTGGGTCATCGAACCGTCGGGGGCCGGCTCTCGAGCGGTTCGACTGGCGCGGGCCATGCGACTCCTTAAATGGTTGACAGATATCAACGATAGGCAGGTAGTGGATGCATGTCAACCATTTCGCGTCGGCAGACGCGACACTGGCTGGTAAGCGGATGCTGATTTGCGCGCGCCCGCAACCTGCCGTAGGGTGAACTTCAGCCACAGACCGCCGGTTGCTGCGCTATGTCGAAAGACAGAAGTGCAGACGAAGGTTCATTCACGTGAACGGCCCGCGCAGGTGTTCGAAGTTCAGTTACAGTCTTTTGGATTGTTCCCCAAGCTCCGGCGCCCTGCGCTGGAGCTTTTTTCATGTCTGCGCCCCGGGCTACCCGGCACATGATTATTAATGAGGAGCACCATGGCGAACAAGGAAGCAACGGTCGCCGAGCTTACGGAGAAATTCCAGAGCTCGACCGCCGTTCTGCTCACCGAGTACCGCGGTCTCACTGTTGCGCAGCTCAAGAGCCTGCGTAAGTCCATCAGTGAGGACGCCACGTACGCCGTGGTAAAGAACACGCTCACCAAGATTGCGGCCAACAATGCCGGCATCACCTCGTTCGACGAGGAACTTGTCGGTCCGTCCGCTATCGCCTTCGTGCACGGAGACCCCGTCGCCGTCGCGAAGACCCTGCGTGCCTTTACCAAGGCAAACCCTCTCCTGGTGGTAAAGGGCGGTTACTTTGACGGTAACCCGCTCACCGCAGCGGAGGTTGGCAAGCTTGCCGACCTCGAGTCCCGCGAGGTGCTGCTGGCCAAGCTGGCCGGCGCCTTCAAGGCATCGCTGTTCGGAGCCGCTTATCTCTTCCAGGCACCGCTGTCGAAGGCTGTTCGCACCATCGACGCGCTGCGTGAGAAGCAGGAGTCCGCGAACTAGGCACCTGCCTGGTTCACGGTTCACGAATTTTTAAGAAACTAATAGGAGTACATCATGGCAAAGCTTTCCACTGAAGACCTGCTTGAGCAGTTCAAGGGCCTGACCCTCATCGAGCTCTCCGAGTTCGTCAAGGCGTTCGAGGAGACCTTCGAGGTCACCGCAGCCGCTCCCGTCGCCGCTGCCGGAGCCGCTGGCCCCGCCGCTGCTGCTGAAGAGGTCGAAGAGCAGACCGCGTTCGACGTCATCCTTGACGCCGTTGGCGACAAGAAGATCCAGGTCATCAAGGTTGTGCGCGAGCTCACCAGCCTGGGCCTCGGCGAGGCCAAGGCCGTTGTCGATGGCGCGCCGAAGGCCGTCCTCGAGGGCGTTGCCAAGGATGCTGCCGAGAAGGCCAAGGCTTCCCTCGAAGAGGCCGGCGCAACCGTTACCCTCAAGTAATCAACGCCCCACAGGGGCTCTGATTGAGGCGTAGCCGACCAGTCTTCGGACTGATCAGCGTGCAAGGGGCGTCGTTTCCGAAAGGAGACGGCGCCCCTTTTTTGTGGACGGGGAACGACACGCTCGTGGCAGCCCAGACTCAGCTGCGGCAGTTCGTTCAGGAGCGGGAGCGCAGCCGTGCCCGGGGCGCGCTGGTGCTCGAGCGAATGACCAGGTTGGTCGGCAGCACGATGGAGTCCTCGGTGCCGCTCGGGTCCGTCGGGTCGGCTCCGGCGCTCTCGCGGTGGGTGCGGAGTTTCATCCCGTTTCGGGCGGCGAGCTCGGCGAGCAGCGTGCGCACGGCCAATTCGCCCTGGGCGCGTGGATGTTGCGCGAGGGTGGTCAGCCGGAACATCTCGGCATAGGGATGGCCGTCGATTCCGATCACGCTGAGCTCGGTGGGAACCCGGATTCCCAGTTCTCGCGCGGCGAGGATAAGCCCGAATGGCGAGTAGCGCTTGTGGGTAGCGCCAGTCCGGTGACTTGGTAGCACGATTCCGGGTACACGGTAGCGCTGGCGGGCGGTGAACTGCTCTGCTGTGAG
>NZ_SOHG01000033.1:0-50109 GCF_004403155.1 Cryobacterium sp. Hh7
CTTCGGTGCTTTCAGCTTCTCATTTCGTTCAGTCATGACCATTAGTGTCACTCCTTCAAATAGATCCGCAACCCCTTACACAGACCATCTGACACCCTCTTTTGGTGGGCACAACTCAGGGTACGTGGTCTTCCCCTTTCCGGGCCCGGGCCCGGAAACCGGGACCATGGTAGATCATGGGCCCCGTTGCCGAAGGTGGGCCCGGCGCGCGCGGGCAGCGGCAGCGACGCGAGCCGGCGCATCCGCTCGCCGCATTTCTCATGGTCCGCCCAGAGCCGCTCCGATAAGCTGGGCGCGCGGCTGTAGTTCACACCCGCCCCCGTACCGAGGAGCTTGTTCGTATGACTTTGATCGAGGAATTCCTCATGCCCGGCGGCGGCACGAGCATCAACACCCTGCCCAAGGTTTCGCTGCACGACCACCTCGACGGCGGTCTGCGTCCGCAGTCCATCATCGAGCTGGCCGACTCCATCGGATTCGTGCTTCCCACAACGGATGCCGACGCGCTCGGCGAATGGTTCTCCGACCAGTCCAATGCCGGCTCGCTCGTGGAATACCTGAAGACCTTCGACGTCACGACCGCCGTCATGCAGACCCGCGAGGGCCTGACCCGGGTCGCCCGCGAATTCGTCGAAGACCTCGCCGATGACGGCGTCATCTACGGAGAGATCCGCTGGGCTCCCGAGCAGCACCTGGCTCGCGGCCTCACCCTGAACGAGGTCGTCGAGGCCGTGCAGGACGGCATCGAAGCCGGCATTGAGAACGTCGAGCAGTCCGGCCGCAGCATCCGCATCGGCCAGCTCATCACCGCCATGCGCCACGCGAACCGCGGCCTCGAGATCGCCGAACTCGCCGTGCGCTACCGCTTCGACGGCGTCGTCGGCTTCGACATCGCCGGCGCCGAGGCCGGCTTCCCGGCCGGCAACCACCGCGCGGCCTTCGACCTGCTGGCCCGCGAATTCATGCCGGTCACCGTGCATGCCGGCGAGGCCGACGGGCTTGACAGCATCCGCGGCGCCCTCTTCGACGGCCGCGCCCTGCGCCTTGGCCACGGCGTGCGCCTCGCCGAAGACGTCACGATCGAACGCCAGGACGACGACAACACCTTCGTCACCCTCGGACCGGTCGCCCAGTGGGTGCGCGACCGTGAGATCACGCTCGAACTCAGCCCCTCCTCGAATCTGCAGACCGGAGCGGTCGCCGCCTGGGGCGAAGAACTCTTCGACCACCCGTTCGACCTGCTCTACCAGCTCGGCTTCAAGGTCACCGTCAACACCGACAACCGACTCATGAGTGACACCACCCTGTCCCAGGAACTCGCCCTGCTCTCGGATGCCTTCGGCTACGACCTCGGCGACCTCGAGACCTTCCAGCTCAACGCTGCCCACGCGGCGTTCCTGCCGCTGGAAGACCGCGAAGAACTCGTCGAAGCCATCGAAGCGGGCTTCGGCGACGCCTAGCCCCGCCGGCCAACCAAGGACGCCCCCGCATAACCGAAAGACACCATGCCACTCCCGCACCTCCCGCTTGACGCCATCACCATCGGCGCGCACGCTGACGACTGGACGGCGGCCATCACAGCCGCCGGCGACGCCCTCGTGCGTTCCGGCGCCGCCACATCCGCTTATACCGATCGCATGATCGCGGTGATCCACGAATTCGGTGCCTACATCGTTATCGCGCCGGGGCTCGCGCTCGCGCATGCCCGTCCGGGAGCGGATGTTCTCACCGACGGTCTCTGCGTCGTCACCCTGGCTGAGCCGGTCGCCTTCGGGCACCCGCACAACGACCCGGTCAGCGTGATCGTCGGCCTGGCCGTGGCCGGCGCCGACGACCACCTCCAGTTCGTCGCCGAACTCGCCAACGTGTTCAATGACCCGGCGGTGATTCCGGCGCTGGCCGGCGCGACCACCGCGGAATTCGTGCAGAGCGTCTTCTCGTGAAGATCGTCGTGATGTGCGGCGTCGGCCTCGGCACCTCGGCCATTCTCAAGGTCAACGCCGAGCGCGCGCTCGAACGGCTTGAGATCGAGGCGAGCGTACAGGCAACGGATGTCGCCGGCGTGCGTTCCGCCGCGGCCGACGCCCAGGTTATCCTGACCTCCTCGGAGCTTGTCGACGCGATCGGCAAAACCAACGCCGATGTGATCGTCATCAACAACTATTTCGACGTCGACGAACTCGTCGCCAAGCTCGACATCGCGCTGGGCTCCTAGCCCCGCCGCGTTCCGGGCCGCGTTTCTTTCCGGGCCCGGGCCCGGAAAGTGGGCCCATGATAGATCATGGGCCCAGGACCGTAAGGTGGGCCCGGCGGCGAACGCGCCGAGCGGCACGCCGGGCAGCACACCGACGGCCTGGACAGCGACGCCTCGAGCAGTGGCCCGAGCGCCCGCGACGGGCCTATGCTCAGCGCATGAGCGACAGCGTGAAGCAGGGTGCACGGGCCGAGCACCGCTGGCCGGCCGTACTGGGGTTGCTGGTAGCTCTCACGCTGTATGCCACCTTGCCGAGTACGTTCCTGCCCGGGCTGCGTTACACGGTCGTCGCGATCGGGCTCGCCATGCTGATCCCGCTCCTCGCCCTCAACCCCCACCGGCTGCATCGCGAAACCCGCTGGTCGAAATACCTCGCCACCGGCCAGGCGGTCTTGCTGGTCGCGGCCAACGAAGTCGCCCTCGTGCAGCTCGTGATCCAGCTCACGTCGGGCGGTAAGGATGATGGGCCGACACTGCTGCTCGCTGCGCTGCAGGTGTGGGTCACCAACGTCATCGCCTTCGCGCTGGTCTACTGGGAACTCGACCGCGGCGGCCCGGTCTCGAGGCGTCATGCCGACCGGGCCGACTTTCCGCCGGCTGATTTTCGCTTTCCCCAGGACGAAGACCACGACGCTATCGAGGAGGTCGCCGCCAGGTCGTCGCAGCGCACCGGTTGGGTCGCTTCGTTCTTCGACTATGTCTACTTCTCGTTGTCGAACTCCATGGCGTTCAGCCCGACCGACACGATGCCGCTCTCGCTCCGGGCTAAAGCGCTCATGGGGATCGAGTCGTTCGGCGGCTTCGTGCTGCTGGCCCTCGTCATCGCCCGGGCGGTCTCCCTGCTCGGCTAGCTCCTACAGTGCCGGGCGGGCCGCAGCATCCGTTCGCCGAGCCGTGAGTCTTGAGCGATTTCTCGCGCAAAATGGCCTCAAAGTCACGGCTCGGTGATTGAAACTCACGGCTCAGCGAAGCGGGTGGCCGACCCGACCCGCCGAGATCCCGCCATCGACGCGAGCGAATGCCCGCACCTACTCGATCAGCGCGCGCATTCCGCGGTCGAGCTCGTCGAGGGCAGCCTGCGCCGCGGCACGGCGCTCGACCTGGGTGCCGACCGTGCTTCGGGTGTCGATATACACCTTGAGCTTGGGTTCGGTACCGCTCGGGCGCACCATGACGCGCGATCCGTCGGTCAAACGGATGCGCAACACGTCACTCGGCGGCAGGTCACCCAGCCCCCACCGAAAGTCGTCGATCTCGTCGACGCGAATGCGTCCGACATGGGTCGGCGGGGATTCCCGCAGGCGCGTCATGACCAGGGCGATCGTGGAGACTTCGGAGACCCGCACCGAGATCTGCCCCGAGGCGTAGTGTCCGAACTTCTCACTGAACCGGTCAAGGTAGCCGGCGAGGGTCGTCCCTTCCGACTTGAGGTCGCTGACCAGCGAGAGCAGGGCGACCGCTGCCGAGATGCCGTCCTTGTCGCGCACGCTGTCCGGGTTGACCAAGTAGCCGAGCGCCTCTTCGAAACCGTAGACCAGGCCCGGCACCCGCGACACCCATTTGAACCCGGTGAGGGTTTCGACGAATCGCAGGCCGTAGGCATCCGCTACCGCGTGCAGAGCCGGCGATGACACGATTGAGCAGGCGAGCGCGCCCGGGTTTGAGGCGTCAGCAGTAGCCAGGGCTGCGGCGCGCCAGCCCAGAATCGCTCCGACCTCGTTGCCGCTGAGCCGGCGATAACCGCTCGCGCTTGAGAGGTCGGGAATGGCGACGGCAAGCCGGTCGGCGTCGGGATCGTTGGCAATAATGAGCTCGGCGCTCACCTCACGCGCAGTCTCGTAGGCGAGGTCCATCGCGCCGGGCTCTTCAGGGTTCGGAAAGGCGACGGTGGGAAAGGCCGCGTCGGGCGCGATCTGCGCGTCAACCAGGGTCGGCAGGTCAAAACCGGATTTTTCGAGCACGCGGCGGGTGGTGTCCCAGCCGACGCCGTGCATGGCGGTGTACACCGCATTCACCTGCGCCCGCGGTGTGTGGGCGATGCTGGCCGTTTCGGCGATGTAGGCCTGGACAACGGTTTCTTCGGCGGTCTCGTAGCTGGCGCGCGGCAGGTGCGGCACGTGCTCGTCGGCGGCGACGCGCAGAATCTCGTCCGAGATGGCCTTGTCGTCGGGGGAGACGATCTGAGCGCCATTGTTCACGCCGCCCAGATACACCTTGTAACCGTTGTCGTTCGGCGGGTTGTGCGAGGCCGTTACCATCACGCCGCAGCTTGCGTCGAGATGCCGCACGGCGAAGGCGAGCACGGGCGTGGGCAGCAGACGCGGCAAGAGGATGGCGCGCACCCCCGCGCCCGCCATCAGCGCCGCCGTGTCGGTCGCGAAGACGTGTGAGTTCTTGCGTCCGTCGTAGCCGATGACGACTGACGGGGTCACCCCGGGCGCAGCGTGTCGCAGCAGGTAAGTGGCCAGGCCAGTGGCGGCCTGCGAGACGAGCACGCGGTTCATGCGGTTCGGTCCGGCGGAAATCTCACCGCGCAGCCCGGCCGTGCCGAAGGCCAGCCGGGTATCGAACCGGGAATGCAGATTGGACAGCGCTGCGGTGTCGCCGTCGCCGACGGCATTGATGAGAGCGCGCAACTGTGCCTGCGTCTCCGGATCTGGGTCCTGGTTGAGCCAGGCCCGCGCGGCCTGTAACAGCGTCGCGGTGCGGTCGGTCGGGGTCTCCGGGGTCTCGTGGGCCACCGGCGCGGTCTCCGGGGTCTCGTGGGCCACCGGCGCGGTCGCTAGGTCGTCGATCTCAGCGCCATCGTCGGTCGTGATGGTCTGAATGGCAACCGTCGCTTCCACGGTGTCATCGTCGTTGTCCGGCACAATGGTCCGAATTGCGACGGTCGGTTCTGAGCCGGCATCGTCGCTGTCCTGCACGATCGGGAGGGCGCGGGTGGGAGTCGCGGTCTCGTCGGCCGGGTCGGCGTCGGTGACGTGCGGGGAAGCCGGCGTGCCTGGCGGGGTGACTTCGACAGTCGCATCCGCTGGCGGGCCGGAGTGCCGACCGCCACTACGTTCGACCGGCTGCTCGACGTTGTCGCGATCCGGGCCGCTCACAGCGCTGCCACGATCCGCGCGAGGAGCGCACTGATCACAGGTTCGGCCAGAGCACCGGCCTCGATAACCTCGCCATGACTGAGCGGGGTCGACTGAATGCCGGCGGCGAGGTTGGTAATGAGCGAAAGACCCAGCACCTCCATGCCGGCCTGCCGAGCGGCGATGGCCTCAAGCGCGGTCGACATTCCCACGATGTGGCCGCCGATCGCCTTGGCCATCTGTACCTCGGCGGGGGTCTCGTAGTGCGGCCCGCGAAACTGGCAGTACACGCCCTCATCGAGGGAAGGGTCGATGCCGCGCGCGACATTGCGCAGCCGCTTCGAGTACAAATCGGTCAGGTCAACGAAGTTCGCGCCCTCGATCGGTGAATCGAAGGTCAGGTTGATGTGGTCGCTGATCAACACCGGAGTTCCCGGCTTCCACGATTCACGGATGCCGCCGGCCCCGTTGGTCAGGATCATCGTCGTCGCTCCGGTGGCCGCTGCCGTGCGCACACTGTGCACGACCCGGCGCACGCCGTGACCCTCGTAGTAGTGCGTGCGGGCGCCGATCACGAGCGCGCGCTTGCCGCCGGGCAGCAGAATCGAGCGCAGGGTGCCGGCGTGGCCGGCCAGCGCGGGGGCGCTGAACCCGGTGATGTCGGCGGCGGCCACGGTGTGCGTGGTCTCGCCGATGAGGTCGGCCGCCTTGGCCCAGCCGCTGCCGAGCGTCAGGGCGATGTCGTGCCGGGGCACTCCCGTGATGCCGGCGATCTCCGCTGCGGCCGACCGAGCTGCCTCAAACGGGTCAGTTTCGGGCAGGTCTAACGGGTTGATCTCGTTCGTAAACATTTCACTACTCTAGAACCCCCGCCAACCAGGCGGAGATTTTGCGCGAATTCTGCTCATCGGCGCGCCGATCCGGCACTCTGGCGACAATACGGCTCGAATTGGGCCGATTTGGCGGACGATCCGCGCGCCGCGAACATACCCACGGTTTGGCGGGGGGTGCGCGGGCCACGAGAATGGAGTACATGGCCTATGAGTTCGAACGCAAGCAACGCATCGCAGTATTAGGTGGAGGGCCCGGCGGATACGAAGCAGCCATCGCCGGAGCACAGCAGGGTGCCGATGTCACCCTCATCGAAAGCGTCGGTGTCGGCGGCTCCGCCGTGATAACGGATGTTGTCCCCTCCAAATCCCTCATCGCCACCGCCGAGGCGTCCAACTCCATCGGAGAAGCTACCGACCTCGGTGTGCAGTTCTTCGTGCGCGGCGAAACCGGCAAGCCCACGCGCCCCGAAGTCGCCATCAACCTGGCCGCAGTGAACAAGCGCCTCCTCGCGCTGGCGCGCCAGCAGTCCGAAGATATGAAGGCCACGCTCATTCGCGCCGGTGTGCGCTACGTGCAGGGCCACGGACGGCTCGACGGCACCACCGGTATCATCGTCGCCACCTCCGGCGACTCGACCGCGACCGACTTCGACCGCATCGACGCCGACACCCTCGTCGTCTCCGTCGGGGCCAGCCCGCGCGTGCTGTCCTCCGCACTTCCCGACGGCGAGCACATTCTCACCTGGACCCAGCTCTACAACCTCAAGGCGATCCCCGAACACCTCATCGTCGTCGGCTCCGGCGTTACCGGCGCCGAGTTCGCCTCCGCCTACCGCGCCCTCGGCGCGAAGGTCACCCTCATCTCCAGCCGCGACCAGGTGCTGCCCGGGGAAGACGCCGACGCCGCCAACGTGATTGAGAACGTGTTCAAGCGCAATGGTATGACCGTGCTCTCCAAGTCGCGTGCTTCCTCGGTGGAACGCACCAAGACCGGTGTCGTCGCTACCCTCGAAGACGGACGCACGGTCGAAGGCAGCCACTGCCTCATCGCCGTCGGGTCGATTCCGAACACCGCGAATATCGGCCTCGAGCAGGCCGGCGTGCAGATCACCGAGTCCGGGCACATCCAGACCAACCGGGTCGCCCGCACCTCCATTCCGAACATCTACGCGGCCGGGGACTGCACGACCGAGCTCCCGCTGGCATCCGTTGCCTCGATGATGGGCCGCACCGCGGTGTTCCACGCCATGGGCGACACCGTCAACCCGATCGAGATTCGCAACGTCGCCGCGAACATCTTCACGCAGCCTGAAATCGCGACGGTCGGCTACACCCAGAAGCAGATCGAAGACGGACTCGCCCAGGGCGATATTTACAAGTTGCCGCTTGCCGTGAACCCGAGGGCCAAAATGATGGGAATCAAGGACGGTTTCGTCAAGATCTTCGCCCGCACCGGCAGCGGAACCGTCATCGGTGGCGTTATCGTCGCCCCCAAGGCGAGCGAGCTCATCTTCCCGCTGGCTCTCGCGGTCGAGCACCGGCTCACGGTTGACGAGGTCGCTCGCACGTTCCCGGTCTACCCCTCGCTCACCGGTTCCATAACGGATGCCGCGCGCGCCATGCACGTCGTCCGGTAGCCCCGAAATCCCCGCGCAGTTCTCGGGGTAGCCCGCGTTCTCGACGCCCTGCCCCTGCTTGTGTGGACGGGGTTGGGGTTCCGAGGTAGACCGCGGGAACCGGGTCTTCCGCTCCTCGCTCAGCCATCGCGGGTGCGTGGGAAGGGTCCGAATGCTTTTCTCGGATCCCTTCCTGAAAACCGGCATTGTTTGAGCTGAGGAGCGGTTGCCGCGTCCCCAACCCCGCCGGCAAAATCATTCGAAAGTCTGGTGTGCTGCCAGCCAATCGACGGGTGTCGAGCGGGCTACGCGGCGTCGGAGACGGTCAGCAGAACCGAACCGGAGGAGACCGTCGTGCCGACGACGGCGGCCAGGTTGCCCACGGTGCCGTCGCGGTGGGCGACGAGCGGCTGCTCCATTTTCATGGCCTCGAGCACGAGCAGCAGGTCGCCCTTGACGACAATGTCGCCCTCGGCGACCAGTAGCTTGACGATGGTCGCCTGCATCGGTGCCTTCACGGCGTCTCCGGTGGCGGTATCGACGGTGTGCAGACCGCCGCGACGCTTGGGGGCCGGGCCCACCGAGCGCGCGCTCGCGCCGCCGGGCAGCAGACGCGTCGGCAGGGTCACCTCGATGCGGCGTCCGTCCACCTCGACGACGATGCTGTGGCGTTTCTGCGGTCCGACGGCGTCTTCCATGCTGCCGGTCCACGGTTCGATGTCGTTGTCGAACTCGGTCTCGATCCAGCGGGTGAAGACGCTGAACGGCTTGCCGTCGGTCGGAGCGAAGGCCGGATCGCGCACGACCTTGCGGTGAAAGGGCAGCACGGTCGGCAGGCCGGCAACCTCGAACTCGTCGAGGGCGCGGAGCGAACGCTCCAGGGCTTCTTCGCGGGTCGCGCCGGTGACGATGAGCTTGGCGATCAGGGAATCGAAGGATCCGCTGATCACATCGCCCGACTGCACGCCGGTATCGACGCGCACGCCGGGGCCGCCGGCCGGCTTGAACACGTGCACCGGGCCGGGCGCGGGCAGAAAGCCGCGGCCGGCATCCTCTCCGTTAATGCGGAATTCAAACGAGTGAGCGGATGCGACGGGGTCGCCATAGGTAAGCTCGCCGCCCTCAGCGAGGCGGAATTGTTCGCGCACGAGGTCGATGCCGGTGACCTCTTCGGAGACGGTGTGTTCGACCTGCAGGCGGGTGTTGACCTCGAGGAACGAGACGGTGCCGTCCTGGCCGATGAGAAACTCGCAGGTGCCAGCGCCGAGGTAGCCGACCTCTTTGAGGATGGCCTTGGACGCACGATACATCTCGGTCGTCTGTGCTTCGGTGAGGAAGGGCGCCGGCGCCTCTTCGACGAGCTTCTGATGGCGGCGCTGCAGCGAGCAGTCGCGGGTCGACACGACGACGACGTTGCCGTACTGGTCGGCCAGGCACTGCGTTTCGACGTGGCGGGGGGAGTCGAGGTACTTTTCGACGAAGCATTCGCCTCGACCGAAAGCCGTGATGGCCTCGCGGGTGGCGGAGTCGAACATCTCGGCGACCTCCTCGCGGGTGCGGGCGACCTTGAGGCCGCGGCCGCCGCCACCGAAGGCGGCCTTGATCGCGACGGGCAGACCGTGCACGTCGACGAAGGCGAGTACCTCGGCGGCGTCGGTGCAGGGGTTCAGGGTGCCGGGCGCCATCGGCGCGTTGACCTTTTCGGCGATCTTGCGGGCGGAAACCTTGTCGCCGAGCTGCTCGATCGCCTCGGGCGACGGCCCGATCCAGATCAGTCCGGCGCCGATCACGGCGCGTGCGAAGTCAGCGTTCTCGGCCAGAAAGCCGTAGCCGGGGTGCACGGCGTCAGCGCCGCTCCGGCGGGCGATCGACAGAATCTTGTCGATGACCAGGTAAGTTTCAGCGCCGCTGGTGCCGTCGAGACCGTACGCCTCGTCGGCGAGACGGGCGTGCAGGGAATCGCGATCCTGGTCGGCGTAGACGGCAACAGAGAGAATTCCACTGTCCTTCGCGGCACGGATGACCCGAACGGCGATCTCGCCTCGGTTGGCGATGAGGACCTTCGTTATGAGTGACACAATCACTTAGCCTATTGGGCCGCACCGCATCCATTTTGGTTCTCTCCCACAAAAAGATCGGCCAGATTCTTGCGGATGCCTACAATGACAGCGCTCCGGGGCGATTCCACAGCGTCGGCCACTCGTGCCCGAGGCCGCGCACCAGCCGTCGAAGCGTCGGCAGCGACAGCCCCACCACGGTCGACGGATCCCCGACGATGCTCGTAATAAAGGGAGCACCGAGACTGTCGATCGTGAAGGCCCCCGCCACGAACAATGGCTCCCCGGTGGCGATATAGGCGTCGAGCTCGGCGTCGTCGAGGTCGTCGGCGAAGGTCACCTCGGCCACCGCGACCGCGCCGATCGCCGGCCCGGGCCGGCCATCAGCGACCTCGATCAGCCAGTGCCCGGAATACAGCGTTCCGGTGCGCCCGCGCTGGCGCTCCCAGCGTTCCCGCGCCGCTTCGGCGGTATGCGGCTTGCCGTAGATGACCTCGTCCAGCACGAACACCGAATCGCCGCCCAGCAGCAGCCCGTTCAACGGCTCCGCTGGCAGAACGGATGCCGCCGCCTCAGCTTTCGCCCGCGCCAGCAGCAGCACGAGATCCCGCGGCGCGAGCGCGGCTCCGGCGGCAGCCTCGGTCTCGGCGACGACTCGTGCTTCGTCGACGTCAGGGTTGATCAGCACCGGTTCGATGCCGGCCGCCCGGAGCAGGGCCAGCCGGGCCGGAGAGGTGGAGGCCAGATAGAGGCGCATGCTTGTCCTTCGCAGTTTCGGTGACTCCATTCAATCAGGCTCGATCGAGCACGAGAGGAAGGGGGGTGTGGGATCATCAAGGAATGAGCAATTCGAGTCACCAGCCCCAGGCCGCCGCCAGCCCCCCCTCTGAAACGGTCGGCAGCGAGCTCGAGCTTGACATCACCAACGTCGCGCACGGCGGAATCTTCATCGCCCGCCATGAGGGTCGCGTCATTTTCGTCAGCGACACCCTGCCCGGTGAACGGGTGCGCGCGCGCCTTACCGAGGCCAACCACAAGAGCTTCTGGCGGGCTGAGACGGTCGCCGTGCTCGACGCCGCCCCGGAACGCCAGCCGCACATCTGGAGCGCAGCATCCGTTGATCGCGCCCCCGAAGACCGCGCGGGCGGTGCCGAATTCGGGCACATTGAGCTCGGATTTCAGCGCGAGCTCAAACGCCAGGTGCTCGCCGACGCGCTGACGCGCATGGCCGGGATCGACAGCGACGTGGTCGTCGAACCGGTCGCGGTCAGCGCCAAGGCCAGCCCCGGCGACGCGATGGACGGCACCGGATGGCGCACCCGGGTGAGCCTGCACGTGGCCGCCGACGGTACCATCGGCCCGTACGCTGCCCGGAGCCACCGCGTGATCCCGGTCGACGATCTGCCGCTCGCCGAACACGAACTCGAGCTGCGCGCCCCGCTCGACACCCTGTTCCACAACGCCGCGAAGGTTGACCTGGTCGCACCGAGCAAGGGCGATGTGCAGGTGCTCGTCTCGGCCAAGGATTCCAACGGCAAGCCCAAGCGGGTGCCGCACGGTCTGATTCACGAGGTTGTCGACGGCCGCGAGTTTGAACTCGACCGGTCCGGGTTCTGGCAGGTGCACTCCATGGCCGCCGACACGCTTTACCACGCGGTGCAGAACATCATCGACCCCGATCAGTTCGACCCGCGCGCCTCCAACCTCGACCTCTACGGCGGTGTCGGCCTGCTCGCCGCGGCCGTCGGCGACAAGTTCGGCGCGTCGACCCGCATCACGTCGGTCGAAAGCGACCCGGAAGCGGTCACCTTTGCCGCCCGCAACCTCAAGGAATGGGCGGGCGCCACCGCCGAGGCCGACCGCGTCGACCGCTATCTGCAGCGTCTGCTACGCGAGGCGGATGCCGCGGAGCGCGCCCGCCTCGCCGCCGCCACCGTCGTGCTCGACCCGCCGCGCGCCGGCGCCGGCACCGCCGTCGTCGATCAGCTGGTGGCCCTGGCCCCCCGGCAAATCGTCTACGTGGCCTGCGACCCGGTGGCCCTGGCCCGCGACGTTGCGCTGTTCCAGAAGCAGGGATACCAGCTGCGCACCCTCCGAGCCTTCGACCTGTTCCCCAATACCCATCATGTTGAGGCCGTCGCACTGCTCAGCAAATAGCTATCCTTAAGACGAGCCAACGAGAAGGACAGCGACACAGTGAGTCACGCACTACCTGATCCCACCCCACGCACCCCCGAGCAGTCCGTTCGCGTCGGTATCGTCGACGACCACGAATCGGTGCGACTGGGCCTGCAGGCCGCCTGCGAAAACTCCGGCTACGAGGTGCTGTTCGCCGCCGCGACCGCTCAGGCCCTTGTGGATGGCCTCGCCGGACGAGCGTGCGACGTGATTGTGCTCGACCTCTCGCTCGGCGACGGTTCGCTCGTGACCGACAATGTGCACCTCGTCGCGAGCACCGGCTCGGCCGTGCTCGTGCACAGCATCGCCGACCGGGTTGCCTCGGTGCGTGAGGCACTCGCCGCCGGCGCCGCCGGAGTCATCCCCAAGTCCTCGCCGACCACCACGGTCATGGCCGCCGTGGCATCCGTTGCCCGGGGCGACGTGCTCAACAACCTCGAGTGGGCCACCGCGATCGACGCCGACCGCGACTTCGCCAAGGCTCAGCTCGGTCGCCGTGAACGCGACGTTCTGCACCTGTACGCCTCGGGCCTGCCACTGAAGATGGTTGCCCTGCAGCTCGGCATCGCGCACTCCACGGCGCGGGAATACCTGGACCGAATCCGGGTGAAGTACGTCGAGGTCGGCCGCCCAGCGCCGACCAAGGTCGACCTGCTGCGCCGCGCCGTCGAAGACGGAATCCTGCCAGGACTCGACGCCTCCGACGGTGACCGCGGTGTCTAAACGGGCCGCCCGCCCGGGCGCCCTGGTGTCAACCGATACGGCCGCGTTCGGCGCGGTCAATCCGGCCGACTTCCCGGACGACCTGTTCGGACAGCCCCGGCACCCGCGCAATCCGATCAGTCACTCCCAGATCGAGATCGCCCTGTCCCGTTCGGTGGCGGGTGTCGCGGTGGTCTTCGCTCTCCAGACGCTGCCGCTTATGCTCGGACAGCTGGAAAGTCGCAAGCCCGGTTCCGCCGTGCCCATCGGGATCGCCCTGGGCCTGTCAATTCTGGTGTTCGTGGTCGCAACGCTGGTTCGGCGCGGCATCCGCACTACGGCCGGCATTATCGCGGCCGTCTACCTCATCGCCCTCATCGTCTGGCCGCTCGTCATGCGCGACCCCACGGTCGTTCTCGACAGCAAACCGTGGCTCTGGTACTTGTGCACCGTCGCGACCTCGTGCGCGGCGATCGCGTTTCCGCTGCTCTGGGCCATCATTTACACAGTCGTCACGCCCGTCGTCTTTGGACTCGTGCGGGTGTTGCCCTCCGGCGGTGCGGCCGAAAACCTGCTCGCCGCCCTCGACACCTGCTACGCCATGCTGCTCGGCGGTGTCGTGCTCATCATCATCTACGTGCTCCGCGACGCGACCGACAAGGTCGACACCGCCCAGTCCAATGCACTGGCAAAATACGCCGTGGCGGTGCGCCACCACGCGACCGAAATGGAACGCGTCGAGGTCGACTCGATCGTGCACGACAGCGTTCTGGCGACTCTGCTCTCGGCCGCCGGTGTGCGCACCGCCAAGGGAGCCGAGCTGGCCGCGGCGATGGCTCGCAGCGCCATCATCCGCTTGCAGGAAGCCAGTGGCGAACGAACCCTCGACGATGCGACGACCGACGTGAGCCGTCTGGTCGACCGCCTTCGTGGCGCCGCCTTGAACACCGGCGCTTTCACCGTCACCGAGCGGGGGGTCGACGGCCTCAGCATTCCGGAGTTCGTCGCCGAGGCCTTGCACGCGGCGAGCGTGCAAGCCATGGTCAACAGCATGCAGCACGCCGGCCCAGCGCAAACCCGCAGCCTGACGATCTGCGGCAACGATCAAAGCGGATGCCGCATCGAGATCAGCGACACCGGCTGCGGCTTTGATCCGACCAGCGTGGCCAGTGCCCGGCTCGGCGTGCGAGTCTCTATTCGCGACCGGATCGCCAGCGTGGGTGGCGTCGCCGTGGTGAACTCAAGCCCCGGCCAGGGCACGACCGTGGTCATCAGCTGGCCGCAGGCTGAGGTCTCCGCCGACAGCGAAACGGATGGGGGCAGCGACGCGGGGCTTCGAATGGCGCCCGCATCGGTCGAGTATGCCGTCACCAGTCTCGACGCCGACCGGGCGGGTGATCGTTGATGACCAGCGTTGTCGGGGTGTCGCGCACGCTCACCCTCGTCGTAGCGGCTCTGTTCTCGGGATATCACGTGATTCTCGGGCTGTATTCGATCCAAGAGCCGGCGTCGTCGGTGCCGATCCTGGTCGCCATGGGCCTGTACGTGGGGGCGACAATGGCGAGCCTGTGGCCGAGCAGCCCGATGCGCATGTCGTTGCCGCGGGCGCTGTTCAACGTCGCGGTCAGCGCGGCACTCCCACTGATCGTGGGCAGCCAGCTCGATGGCTCTTCGGGTAATCTCGGCTACGCCACCTGGTACGTCGCCGCCATCGGCACGCTGATGACCATCACTGCCACCCGCAAGCGTCCCCAACTGGCCCTGCTGGGTGTGGCCGTGCTCGTCATCCACAGTGTGATCTGGGCCGGAGTCGGCGAACTCGGGGGACTGGGCGTCATCGGAAGCGTGGTCTGGGTGGTCGCAGCCGCGGTGCTCTCCCGTGCCCTGGTCAAGGCCAGCCGGGACGCCCGCCAGTATGCCCGAGCCGAGCGCGAGGCGAGCGGATGGCACGCAGCCCAGGAGGCTCACCTCTACGAGCGCCAGGTGCGTCTCACTCAGACCATGCGCCTTGCCATGCCGATGCTGCGACGCATCAGCGAGAGCAACGGTGAGCTGACCGCAGAGGAACAGCAGGAATGCCGGTTTCTCGAAGCGGCCATTCGCGATGAGATCCGCGGCCGCCGCCTGCTCAACCACGCGGTGCGGGAACAGGTCATGGCTGCCCGGCGTCGCGGAGCCAGCGTCACGCTCCTCGACGAGGGCGGTATTGACGATCTGGGCGGTGTGGCCCTCGACGACGTGCTGGGCACCCTCGCCCTCGCCCTCGAGCAGACGAGCGCCGACAAGATCATTGTGCGTACCGCGGCCGACAGCGTGACCGTCGCGGTGACCGTGGTGGGGCTGTCGAGCCCCGACCCGGCGGTGAGTGCCCTCGGGCCGGACTCTGCGGGTGACGATGAGGTCAACCTGTGGCTGGAAATCCCCCGTCAGATCACGCCCTAATCACCCGGCTCCCTGTTCGGGACCCTGGGTACGCGAAAGGGGACCAGCCGAAGCTGGTCCCCTACCGTTCATTCGAGAAAGGACGACAACCCGAATGCCATCCGTTCTCGCCCCCAACACATTCGCTCGCTTACCCTAGTCAGCGAATGATTGGTGGTGAAACTCCAGGAGTTCCACCGAGCAATTCCAGTATGCACTATTCTTCAAATTCGCGCTGTCGGCATTTAGGAGGACAGACACGAGGTTGGTTCCACTCCGTCCGGGCCCACCTTGTGAACCGGGGCCCAGTCTCTAAATTGGCCCCGTCCACGAAGAAAGTGGGGCGCCGGCGGGGGTCAGCCGGCGAAGCCGCGCCAGCGGCCGGCGCCGGGGTGCACCGGCTGGCGGATGGCGCGCTGGCCCTGCTGCCAGGCGCTCCGGTGCTGTACGGGAGCCGCCCGACGCTCGTCGGATTCCTCCCGCAACAGCCCACGGATGATGGCGCTCACCGCCGACACCTCGACGTCGCTGACGTGTCCGGTGACGAAAATGAGCTCCGAGGGATCGAACTCTGAGGGCTTGGGCATTAGAGGGGAATGTTTCCGTGCTTCTTCGCGGGCAGGGTGGCCCGCTTGGTACGCAGGGCGCGCAGGGCCTTGACGACCGACACGCGGGTGGCGGCGGGCTCGATGATGCCGTCGAGCTCTCCGCGCTCCGCGGCCAGAAAAGGGCTCGCCACATTGTAGGTGTACTCGTTGGCCAGGCGGGTGCGCACAGCGGCGACGTCTTCGCCGGCCTGCTCGGCCGCCTTGATCTCGGCACGGTAGAGAATGTTCACGGCGCCCTGGCCGCCCATGACGGCGATCTCCGCGGTCGGCCAGGCCAGGTTGGTGTCGGCACCGAGCTGCTTGGACCCCATCACGATGTACGCGCCGCCGTAGGCCTTGCGCAGAATGACGGTGACCAGGGGCACGGTGGCTTCGGCGTAGGCGTAGAGCAGCTTCGCCCCGCGACGGATGATGCCGGTCCATTCCTGGTCGGTGCCCGGTAGAAAACCGGGCACGTCGACCAGGGTGAGGATGGGAATGGAGAACGCATCGCAGAACCGCACGAACCGTGAGGCCTTCTCACCGGCCTCAATGTTCAGCGTGCCGGCCATGGCGTTGGGTTGGTTGGCGACGATGCCGATCGAGCGGCCCTCGACCCTGGCGAAGCCCACGACGATGTTCGGGGCGTACAACGGCTGCGTCTCGAGAAACTCGCCGCGGTCCACGATGTGCTCGATGACCGTTTTCACGTCGTAGGGCTGGTTGGGGGAGTCGGGGATGATCGTGTTGAGCCGACGGTCAGCATCCGTTGTCTCAAGCTCCACCTCGTTGTCGAACACCGGCAGCTCGGCCAGGTTGTTGTCGGGCAGGTAGCTCAGCAGTGCGCGGGCAAAGTCGAGCGCGTCGGGCTCATCGCTCGCGAGGTAGTGCGATACCCCGGAGACCTTGTTGTGGGTGAGGGCGCCGCCGAGCTCCTCCATGCCGACGTCTTCACCGGTGACGGTTTTGATCACGTCGGGGCCGGTGACGAACATCTGGCTGGTCTTGTCGACCATGATCACGAAGTCGGTCAGCGCCGGCGAGTAGACCGCGCCGCCGGCGGCCGGGCCGCAGATGATCGAGATCTGCGGGATGACGCCCGAGGCGGCCGTGTTGCGGCGAAAGATTTCGCCGTACTTGCCGAGGGCCACAACGCCCTCCTGAATGCGCGCTCCGCCGGAGTCGAGAATGCCGATGATCGGCACCCCCGTCTTCAGGGCGAGGTCCATCACCTTGATGATCTTCTCGCCGGCGACCTCGCCGAGCGAACCGCCGAAGATCGTGAAGTCCTGGGAGTACACGGCCACCTGGCGGCCGTGAATCGTGCCGGTGCCGGTGACGACGGCGTCGCCATAGGGACGCTTCTTTTCCATGCCGAAGGCCACGGTGCGGTGCCGCACGAACTCGTCGAGCTCCACGAAAGAACCCTGGTCGAGCAGCAGGTCGACGCGCTCGCGGGCGGTCATCTTGCCCTTGGCGTGCTGCTTCTCGATGGCGGTGGCCCCGCTGGCGGTCACAGCCTCGTGATAGCGCAGCTTGAGGTCGGCGAGTTTTCCCGCCGTCGTATACAGGTCGGGTGCCGCGGCGGGCGTCTTGTCAGTCACCATTTCACTCTACCGGCACCCCCCGACCGCTCCTCGTTGACGATGTTCTACAACTTTGCCCCGCAACACTGGTTCTTTCCCCCTCCGTCGGGTCCCTCAGACTGCAGAAACCGGACTTCCCCGTGCATAACTCCTGCAATTTTTTCAGAAACTGCCCGAAATAGGTGTTTTGAGGCCAGATTCGAGAGAATTGCAGGAGTTATGCACACGAGAGGGTAGGCACGATGGATTTTTCGCTCAGCCGCAACGAGGTGAGCCGGTTCGAATACCGTGCCGAGGCCTCCTCCACCAACGATGTGCTCAAAGATCTCGCCAGTGCTATTGGTTTATCTGAGGCGGATGCCGCAGCCTGGCCCGACCTCTCGGTGGTCGTCACCGACAACCAGACTCAGGGGCGTGGCCGGCTCGGTCGTGTCTGGCTGGCCCCGACCGGCAAAGCCCTGGCCATCTCCGTACTCATTCGCCCGGAGTTACCGCCGCACAGCCTCGGCTGGTTCCCTCTCCTGGCCGGGGCCGCCATGACCCGGGCCGTGCGCACCATCGTTGAGGCCAGCACGCCGCCGGTGCACGACGTAAATCTTAAAGAGGCCGAGGATCCCCGCCACGACACGACCCTGAAGTGGCCCAACGACGTGCTCATCGACGGCTACAAGGTGTGCGGCATCCTGTGCGAACTCCTGCCCGACGGCAAGGGCATCGTCATCGGCGCCGGCCTCAACCTCTCGCTCGATGAACACAACCTGCCCACCCTCACCTCGACCTCGCTCCTGCTAGTCACCCGCACCGCGCCCGACCCGGACGCAGTCCTCGCCGCCTACCTGCACGAGCTCGTCACCCTGTATCGGGCCTTCGTCGAAGCCGACGGTGACGCACAGAAGAGCGGTCTCCACGAGGAAGTGTCGAGACTCTGCGGCACCCTCGGCAGCGTCGTGCGGGTGGAACTGCCCGGCGGAGTCGACCTGGTCGGCACCGCCACCGGCATCGACGCCGAGGGACGGCTTCGAGTCGTCAACCAGGCCGATGGCGAAGAACGGTCTGTCGCCGCCGGCGATGTCACCCACCTGAGGTATTAATAGAAGTAATGAAACCGAAGAAGACAGAGACCAACGAGACCGAACCCTCAGGCTACGCCCGGGAGAGTCGGCCGGAGGAGGTCGTCGCCCGCTTGCGCCCGCACGCCCGGGTGCTGCTCTGGCCCACCCTGCTGCTCTTCGCCCTGGCCGGCGCCACCGGTTACTTCGCCGGCAACCTGCCCGAACCCTGGCAGAACGCGGCCCTGCTGCCGGGCGCCATCGTGCTGGCCGTGCTGGGCTGGCTGCTGCCGCTCGCCGCCTGGCTGACCAAGCGCTACACGATCACCACCCGGCGGATCATCTTTCGCCACGGATTCTTCGTGCGTACTCGGCAAGAACTGCTGCACAGCCGCGGCTACGACGTGAGCGTGCGGCAGAACTGGCTGCAGGCCGGGTTCCACTCGGGCACGGTGCTGATCAATTCGGGGCTGGAGCATCCGCTCATCTTGAAAGACATTCCCAACGTCGACCTGGTGCAGAGCGTGCTGCACGACCTGATGGAGCAGTCGGTGACCGTCATGGGTTCCCGCCGGCAGGAGCAGTCGGCGCACGCCGACGAGTCAGCGTTCTGGGGCCGCCGCTAGCGCAATCGCGCCACTGCGAGTGTCCGCATGGGCAGCGGATGCCGACGCGCCGCTGCGACTCGGCGCAAACACCCAGTAGCGGTACAGAGTGAAGCGAAACACCGAGCCCAGAAAAAGACCCACCACGTTGCCGGCGATATTGTCGGCGAGAACGCTGGTGTAGCCGAGCACATAGTGGCTGAACCACAGGCATCCGATGCCGATGCCCATACCGACCAGGCTCACCGCGAGAAACTCCAGGCCCTCGCGTGCCGTATGGTTTTGGCGATACTTCCTGAAGGTCCAGTGCCGGTTACCGAGCCAGTTCACCAGAATAGCCAGCACGGTCGAGATGATCTTGGCGTAGATGGGGCCGGCGTGCACGTCGGCCGAGTCGAGCACTGTGGTGCGCAGCAGGTTGAAGACGGTGAAGTCCACCACGAAGCCGAGGGCGCCGACGGTGCCGAACTTCAGGCCCTGGCTCAGAAAATTGAGCAGGCGCTGCTTCAGTGTGATCGACATGCGTCCGTCCGCCGTTCGGTAAAGTGGCACTAGGAATGCAGTGAAGTCTCGCAGTCTACGGCGTGCGGAATTCTCCGGGCTGAGTATCAACGTGCGTTTAGCTGAACGCGTGCACAGAAAATGGTGAACAGATGGCTTTGACCGTCGGTGTGATTGGCGCGGGCCAGCTGGCCCGCATGATGATTCCCGCGGCCGTGAACCTCGGCATCGACCTCAAGGTACTCGCCGAAGCCGACGGTATGTCCGCCGAACTGGCCGCCGTCAGCGTCGGCGACTACCGCGACCTGCCCACGGTGTTGGCCTTCGCGGAGACCGTCGACGTGATCACCTTTGACCACGAGCATGTGCCGCAGGAGATTCTGCGCGAGCTCGTCAGCGCCGGCGTCAAAGTGCATCCCGGCCCCGACGCGCTGCTGTACGCGCAAGACAAACTGCTCATGCGCGAGAAGCTGGCCGAGCTGGGCTTGCCCGTACCCGATTGGGCGCGCATAACGGATACCGCCGGCCTCGCCGAATTTCTGCAGGCGCACGGCGGCCGCGCCGTTGTGAAGACCGCCCGCGGTGGCTACGACGGCAAGGGTGTGCGCGTCGTCAGCCACGAACACGACGTTGCCGACTGGTTTCTGGCGCTTGCCGAGGACGGCAACGGCGGCGCCCTGCTGGTCGAAGAGCTCGTGCACTTCAGCCGGGAACTCGCCCAGGTCGTCGCGCGCCGCCCGAGCGGGGAGATCGCGGTCTGGCCGGTGGTGGAGACCGTGCAGAAAGACGGTGTCTGCGCCGAGGTGATCGCGCCGGCCCCGCAGTCTGCAGGCCGCCTCGCCGACGTCGCCACCGACATCGCGGTGGCCGTGGCCAAGGGAATCGGTGTCACCGGGGTGCTCGCCGTCGAACTGTTTCAGACCACGGATGAGCGCCTCCTCATTAACGAGCTCGCCATGCGTCCGCACAACAGCGGCCACTGGTCGATTGACGGCAGCACGACGAGCCAGTTCGAGCAGCACCTGCGGGCCGTGCTTGACCTGCCGCTCGGGGCGACGGGCGCCCGTGACCCGTGGACGGTCATGGTCAACATCTTCGGGGGGCCCTCGGAAGGCTCGCTCGGCGACCGGTATCAGAGCGCCCTCGCGGAGCATCCGCTGGTGAAAGTGCACAACTACGGGAAGGCGTCACGGCCTGGCCGAAAGGTCGGCCACGTCACCGCGGGCGGCGACGATCTCGACGAAGTTGCCTACCAGGCGCGTGCCACTGCACAAATCTTTCAGTCTTGAGCAATAGGATCATCTGCGTGCCAGACAACATCGAGCCTTCCGCTGTGCCCATAAACGCTGTGCCCATGAACAGTGTTCCCGTGAACTCCAGCGCGCCGCTCGTCGGCCTGGTCATGGGCAGCGACTCCGACTTCACCGTCATGAGTGCCGCCGCGCAGACCCTCAAGGACTTCGGGGTGGCGCACGAGGTGCAGGTCGTCTCTGCGCACCGCACCCCCGAGAAGATGCTCGACTATGGCCGCAACGCGCAGGCCCGTGGCCTCAAGGTGATCATCGCTGGAGCCGGAGGAGCAGCGCACCTGCCCGGTATGCTCGCCGCCATGACCACGCTGCCCGTGGTCGGGGTTCCTGTTCCGCTCGGACTGCTCGACGGCCTCGACTCGCTGCTGTCGATCGTGCAGATGCCGGCCGGCGTGCCGGTCGCGACCGTGTCGATCGGCGGGGCCAAGAACGCCGCGCTCATCGCGATCAAGATTCTCGCCACGAGCGATGACGCGCTACGCGTGAAGCTCGAAGACTATTCCGTCGCACTCGCCGACCTGGTCGAGCAGAAGAACCGGGACCTCCAAGAGCGATTATGAGCAGTGTGACTGACCCGATCCGGCACCCGAATTCCGGCTCCACGCGCATCATGACGACGCGTGCGTGGTGGTTGGTCGTACTCAATTTCGTGCTCCCCGGTTCGGCGCAGGTACTCGCCGGCAATCGACGACTCGGCCGGTTCGGCCTCGGCGCCACGCTCATCCTGGTGGCCTCGGCAATCGTCGCCGGGGCTGTCTACCTGTTCTGGCCCGCGGCCGTGCTCACGGTGTTCACGAGCACGATCGGCCTTTGGGTCGCCGCCGCAGTGCTCGCGTTCTACGCGCTCACCTGGCTCGTGCTCACCGTCAACACCCTCAGCCTGATCAACCTGCTGAAAGCCGCGCCCGGCGCCCGCCCGCTGATCGCCGCCTTCTCCGCGGCCCTCATGGTCGTCGTTTGCGGCACGGCTGGCTATGGCGCCTTCGTCGCAACCTCGGCGAGCGGATTCCTCTCCTCCGTCTTCGTCGCCGGTCCGAGTGAACCGCCGGTCAATGGCCGCTACAACATCCTGCTGCTCGGCGGGGACGCCGGCGCTGACCGGGACGGCCTGCGCCCCGACAGCCTTTCCGTGGTCAGCATCGACGCCACGACCGGCCAGGCCACGACCATCAGCCTGCCGCGCAACCTCGAGGACGTGCCGTTCTCGGCCGGTTCCTCGCTCGGCGCGCTGTACCCCGAGGGATACGGATCGATCGACGGATGCGACGTGTCGGCGTGCATGCTTAACTCCATTTTCACCGAAGCCGAGCTCAAACGCCCCGAGTACTACCCGAATGCCGTGGCCGAAGGCAGTTCCCCGGGAATTCAGGCCACCCTCGAGGCCGCGCAGGGCATCACCGGGCTCACCATTCAGTACTACGTGCTGATCGACATGCAGGGGTTCTCTGACCTCATCGACGCACTCGGTGGCGTCGACATCACAGTTTCTGAGCGCCTTCCCATCGGTGGCGACGAGCAGCTCAATGAGGTCGAAGGCTGGATCGAGGTCGGCCCGCAACACATGGATGGCACCACGGCCACCTGGTATGCACGGTCACGACACACGACCAGCGACTACGACCGCATGGGCCGCCAAACTCAGTTGCAGGAAGCTCTGCTGGCGCAGTTCAACCCGGCAAACGTGCTCACCAAATTTCAGGGTATCGCCGCTGCCGGTTCTAAGGTGATCAAGACGGATGTTCCCCAGGGCATGTTGGGCTACTTCGTCACCCTGGCCGCCAAGACCAAGGAACTACCGGTGATCTCGGTGCCGCTGATTCCCGAGAACGGCGTCGACCCCGAAGACCCCGACTACGCCGTCATCCAGGCCATGGTCGCCGCAGTCCTGGCTCCCGCGCCCACCGTCACCCCGGCTCCATGACCCCGACGAGTCGCCACGCCTGATCTTCCGGCGTCGCGCACGCCAGATCCGGCATGTGCGCCCAGACGCTCTGCGTGGCAGGCCGTGAGCGCTGGCAGCCGCTGGCAGCCGCTGGCAGCCGCTGGCAGCCCTGCTGCAGTGTGCGACCGCGCGACCGTGCCGCGTCTCTCGTGATTGCCGAAGCGGATGGCTACGTGTGTTATAAGTCGGCGTGCAGCTGCCACACCCGTTCGGCGGAGTCGCGCCAGCTGAAGGCGCGTGAGCGGTCTCCACCGTGCACCGTCACGCGGCTCCGCAGCACGCTGTCGCCGAGCACCCGGTTGATCGTTTCGGTGAGACGCGCAGGGTGCTCTTTGGTGTTTGATCGCTCGACCGCGACGCCGGCATCACCGGCGGCTTCGAGCAGTGCTGGGGCGTCGGAGTGAACGACCGGAATGCCGAGGTGGAATGCCTCGATGATCGGCAGTGCGAAGCCTTCTTCCAGTCTGGGATAGACGAAAATGCACGCCCGGGCAATCACCACGGCCAGGTCGGAATCGCTCAGGCCCGACAGCGCGCACGCGCGCCCCGGTGCGAGCCCGGCCTCATCGGCAACCGAAGCTAGGTCGAGCTCGCCCCAGGTGTCCGGACCGAGCGCGATCAGCGGCAGGTCGGGCGCATTCGGCAGCCCGAACGCCGCGATCAGCAACGTCACGGCCTTGCGTGGGTCAAGCGACCCGGAGGTCAGAATGTACTGCAACGGGCGGCCCAGCTCCTGCACGCGCTCTTCCACGATGGGAATGGCCGGCAACACGAGCCCGCGCCCCACTGCCCCGCCGATCACGCGCACCCGGTCGCCCAGGTCTATAATCTCGGTTAGTTGCCTCGCCACAGCATGGCTCGGCACCACCGATGGCATCGGCGTGCTTGCGGGCGCGCTTCAGCATGCCTTTTGTCCAGGCCACGGTCGTTGGCGTCAGCGACGATGGATGCGTCCACGCCAGTACATCGCGCCGGGTCACTGCAATCTGGGTGCCGTCGTGGGCACGGTTGTGGCGGTCCAGGGGAGCGAGAAGTCCCGGTGCGTGGATCAGGCCGGTGCCGGCCGATGCAGTTACGCCCAGTGCCCAAGCTGTTGCCAACTCGCGGCGGGACAGCGTCGTCTTGTGCAGGTTGGCCAGGCCCGGCAGGGCGGCCTCAATGAGTTCCTACTGTGCGGCGGGCGCGGTGGCCGTCAGTGCGCGCGTGAGTTCCTCGGTGTAACGTCCGACGCCGCCCGGAACCGGGGCGACCATCTGGTCGACGACTACCCGCAGAGTGATCATGCTGTCTCGAAAACCCCCGCGGCGAAAGCTTCGGCCTGGGCCGACTGCCAGCTGCGCATCGGCTCAAGCCCGGCGGCCGCCCAATTGGCGTGGCCGAGCACGGAGTACGCGGGCCTGGGCGCCGGCAGAACAAACGCCGAGCTGTCGGTCGGCAGCACGCGTTCCGGGTCAAGTCCGGCCAGGGCGAACACGTCGCGGGCCTGGTCGAACTTCGAAGCGACCCCGGAGTTCGTGCCGTGGTAGATACCGGCGGGCGCGTCGGAGTCGAGCAGCAACACGATCTGGGCGGCGAGGTCCAACGTCCAGGTGGGCTGGCCGACCTGGTCGTTGACGACGTTCAGCGTGTCGCGCGTGCCAGCGGCCTTGAGCATGGTCTTGGCGAAGTTCGGACCGTTCTTGCCGTACAACCAGGCCGTGCGCACGATGTAGCTGCGGGCGCCGTTCTCGGCGAGCACGAAGTCTTCACCGGCCGCCTTCGTGCGGCCGTAGGCCGAGATCGGGCTGTGCGCGGTGTCCTCGGCGTAGGGCCTGGTCGCGCTGCCGTCAAAGACGTAGTCCGTCGAGATCTGCACCAGTTTCGCCCCCACAGCGGATGCCGCTCCTGCCAGATTGCGCGGCCCCACCGCGTTGATCTGGTAGGCATCGTCTTGGTTTGTCTCGGCGTCGTCGACCTTGGTGTACGCAGCGCAGTTGATGATGACGTCATGCTCCGTAGCGGCGGCCATCACCGCGTGAAGGTCGGTCACATCGAGCTCACGTCGGCCGAGGGCCGTCAGGTCGCGTCCGGCCAGCGCCGTCTGCAGGTCGCGCCCCAGCATGCCGGTGGCTCCGGTGATCAAATACCGTGTCATATCAGCGCCGCTCGAGTCGTGACGGAGTGCAGTTGCCTGCAGGGGTTACAAGTCCGCATGCAATTGCCAGACCCGCTCTGCTGAGTCGCGCCAGCTGTACGCCTTCGCACGGTCCAGGCCACGCAGGCGCAGGGCGGCCCGCAGCTCGCGATCGTTGACCGCGCGCGCCACGGCCGCCGCCAGGCGTTCCGGATACCCAGCGGCATCGTTCAGTGCCACAATCTGCCCGGCCTCTCCCGCAACTTCGACGAGTGCGGGAGCGTCGCTGTGCACCACGGGGGTGCCGAAACTCATCGCCTCAAGCAGGGGAAGCCCGAATCCCTCGGCCTGGCTCGGGTACACGAATACGCTTGCGCGCGAAAGAATGAGCGCGAGGTCGCTGTCACTCACGAAACCCAGGGCGCGCACCCGTCCTTCGGCCAGCCCTGCCTCGTCGGCTACAGCGGCCACGTCCAGTTCTCCCCAGCCCTGCGGCCCGACGATGAGCAAGGGCAGGTCGGGGGCACCGGGCAGTCCGAGCCCGGTGATGAGGGCGGTCAGTCCCTTGCGCGGTTCGAGCGTGCCGACCGTCAGAATGAACTCGCTGGGCAGCTGGAGTTCAGCAGCTCGCTCATCTGCGTTCAGCGGAAGACGTAATTCGCTGCTGACGGCACCGCCGATCACGCGTATGCGGTCCCCGAAATCGATAATCTCCGACAGTGCGCGGGCGACGGCGTGGGTGGGAACGATGATCGCGTCGGCGTGCTTTCTGGCTCGTTTCGCCATCGCTTTGTGCCAGGTGACACCGTGCGGAGTCAGGGTTTCCGGGTGCGTCCACGGCACAACGTCATGAATGGTGACGGCGACCTGATTCTGGTCTGTGGCGCGATCGTGCCGTCGTAGGGGCGCCAGCAGGCTTGGCGCGTGTACCATGCCCCCTCCGGGCAGGGAGGTCAGCCCCAATTGCCAGGCCGCGGCGAGTTCCCGGCGCGGCAGCGTCGTCTTGAACAAGCTCGCCAGGCCGGGCAATCGTTCCAAAACCGAGGCATACTTCTCGGGAGTCGACGCACACACCACACCTTCGACGCTGCAGTCGTCGGGGGCAGTCGCGATCAGCTGGCGCGTGATTTCTTCTGTATAGCGCCCGATGCCGCCTGGTACAGGTGAGAGCATCTGTTCCACGATCACGCGCAGTGTCGTCATTTACGTCTCATCTCCGATGAAAGTTCGAGCGTGCACGGCGCAGGGGCCGGGTGACACGGGTCATGTCAGCTGAGCGCCGCACGAGCCTTGAGCGGTTCCCACCACTCGCGGTTGTCGCGGTACCACTGGACCACCTCGGCGAGGCCCTGGTCGAACGGAACCTCGGGGGCATAACCCAATTCGGCCTGTATCTTGCTGATGTCCACCGAATAACGTAGGTCGTGGCCGAGCCGGTCGGTGACGCGGTCAACGTAAGACCAATCCTTGCCGGTCGAGTCGAGGAGCAGCTGGGTGAGCTCCCTATTGGTCAGCTCGGTTCCTCCGCCGATGTTGTAGATTTCGCCGGCGCGGCCGCCCACGAGCACCATCGCAATGGCGCGGGTGTGGTCGTCAACGTGCAGCCAATCGCGAATGTTGTTGCCTTCGCCGTAAAGCGGAACGTGCAGGTCGTCAATGAGGTTACTCACGAAGAGGGGAATGACCTTTTCGGGGAAGTGGTACGGACCGTAATTGTTCGAGCAACGTGTGATCGACACGTTGAGGCCGTGCGTGCGGTGGTAGCTGCGGGCGAGCAGATCGCTGCCGGCCTTCGACGCGGAGTAGGGGGAGTTGGGCTCTAGCGCCCGCTCCTCGTTCCAGGAGCCTTCGGCGATAGACCCGTAGACCTCGTCAGTGGAGACGTGCACAAACCGTGCGAGCTTGTGGCGCAGCGCCGCGTCGAGCAGTTGTTGGGTTCCGAGTACGTTGGTTTCCACGAAGATCGTCGAGTCCATCACGGAGCGGTCAACGTGCGACTCGGCGGCGAAGTGCACCACCGCGTCGAGCCCGGGAAACAAGGTGTCGAGCAGTGTGCCGTCGCGAATGTCACCGTGCACAAAGCTGTAGCGCGGAGAATCGGCGATCGGGGCGAGGTTTGCGAGGTTGCCCGAGTAGGTCAATGCGTCGAGCACGACAACTTCGGCACCTTCTAGGCCCGGGTATTTGTCTTCAATCGTGCGTCGCACAAAATTGGAGCCGATAAAACCGGCGCCGCCGGTGACGAGGATCTTCATCTAAAAGGTACCGTTCCATTGACTGAGGGGACCCGGTGATTCTACCGGATCTTTCGTAGCGGCTTCGGCGGCACTGGTCAATGCGTCTTGTTGCGTTGTTGGAATCGCGAACGTACCCAGAGACCGGCCGTGATGGCTTTCCGCAGAGGCCACAGAAGTACACCGCTGTACTTGCGTGAGAGGAATTGATTGGCGCTCTCGTGATGTGCAGCGAGCATGCGGGTCGACTCGGTTTGGGTCGAATGGGCGCCGGTGTGGGTGACGGCCGCGACGGGCTCGTAAATGCAGCGGTACCCCGCCTTTTGGAGCCGGTACCCCAGGTCGACATCTTCAAAATACATGAAGTAAGTGTCGTCGAAACCGTTCAGTTCCTCGAAGACTGAGCCACGGATCAAGAGACAGGCGCCCGACAACCAGCCACTCTCGCGACGGTGGGGTTCACCCTTGGTTCCCTGGAGGTACCGGCGCGTCCAGGGGTTTGAGGTCCAGATATTTGCGAAGAGAGCATGCCCCAAACCCGTTCGAATTGAAGGCAGGGCACGCGCCGACGGGTAGGTGGTTCCGTCAGCGTTCAGAATGCGGGGTCCGACGGCGCCGATGGACGGATCGGAATCGCCGACAGCGCGAAGGATATCGATGGAATCGGGCGCCAGCACAAGGTCGGGATTGCAGACCAGAACCCAGGCCGGTGTTTCGCCGAGGCTTGCAAAACCGGCATTGATGCCGTGACCGTAGCCATGATTTTGATCGCGAAGATACTCCGCTCCGTATTCGGCGGCGATGGCATGTGCTTCACTGCCGAGCGGTTTGTTGTCGACCACGACGATGCGGAGTGGCTGTGCGCTCGCGGCGGCGACGCTGGCCAGGAACGGCCGGAGGACATCGTCTGATCCGTGACTTACCGTAACCACAGCGATCATGACGTCGAGACTTCCTCGACGTTCGAGATAGCGCGATCGCGAGTATGTCCGAGTCTCATGCGTGCAGGTACCGTTCCGATCGAGAAGAAGTCGTGTCAATTCTACCGGCACAGTCACTGTGTAGACTTCTGGGGGTGCAGATCCGTGAACTCAAGATCCCAGATGCCTACGAATTGACCCCGAAACAACACGCGGATGACCGAGGGCTGTTTCTCGAGTGGTATCGGTTCGACCGTCTTGAGGAGACCATTGGTCACGCACTCGACCTTCGCCAGGCGAACCTGTCGGTTTCGCGCAAGGGCGTAGTACGCGGCATCCACTTTGCGAGCATCCCTCGCGGCCAGGCTAAATACGTGACCGCCGTTTCTGGTGCTGTGCTCGACTATGTCATTGACATTCGAGTGGGTTCGCCCACCTTCGGCCAGTGGGATTCCGTGCTCCTCGATGACGTCGAGCATCGCAGTGTGTATCTGGCCGAAGGGCTGGGGCATGCGTTTGTAGCACTGACCGACAATGCGACCGTCACCTACCTGGTCTCCGACACCTTCAACCCCACACGCGAGCACGGTATCAACCCACTCGATTCGGACGTCGCCCTGGTCTTCCCGCTGGAAGCGGGGGTGCCATTGCTTTCAGAGAAAGACACTGACGGGCCCTCGCTGATGGAGGCGCAGTCGCTTGGGCTCCTCCCGACCTGGGCGGAATCGCGGGCCTTTTACGAATCGCTCAACGGATCATCGATAGGAAAGGCGTGACATGCGCGGGATAATTCTGGCTGGGGGGTCGGGAACCCGGCTGTGGCCGATAACTAAAGGCATCTCCAAGCAGCTCATGCCGATATATGACAAGCCGATGGTCTACTACCCCCTGGCAACGCTCATGATGGCGGGCATCCGGGAAGTTCTCATTATTACGACGCCGGAATATGCCAGCCAGTTCCGCGCTCTGTTCGGGGATGGGTCCGAATTGGGTCTTGCCATTCAGTATGCGGTGCAGGCGTCCCCGGACGGGCTCGCGCAGGCGTTCACCATCGGCGAAGAATTCATCGGAGACGACAGCGTCGCCCTGGTTCTCGGCGACAACATCTTCCACGGTGCCGGCCTTGGAACGGCCTTGCGGGGCAATGCGGGGATTGACGGGGCGCTCATCTTCGCGTATCACGTTGCCGAGCCGGCTGCCTACGGAGTCGTAGAGTTCGACGGAGAATTCCGGGCCGTGTCCATTGAAGAGAAGCCCGCCGTTCCCAAGAGCAATTACGCCGTTCCGGGTCTCTATTTCTACGACAATTCTGTCGTTCAGATCGCCAAGTCGATCAAGCCGAGTGCCCGCGGTGAACTTGAAATTTCAACGATCAATCAGGAGTACCTCGACCGCGGAAAACTCCGCGTTCAGGTTCTCGACAGAGGCACAGCCTGGCTCGACACCGGAACGTTTGAATCCATGATGCAGGCAAGTGAGTACGTACGCGTCATCGAAGACCGCCAGGGTTTCAAGATCGGATGCATTGAGGAAATCGCGTGGCGCGCGGGCTGGATCGACGATGCCCAGCTGGAACTCCTGGCAGCTCCACTCAACAAGAGTGGCTACGGCAAGTACTTGACGGCCCTCCTCGCTAGTATTAAGGGCTGAGTCGGGGACGTCGTCTGACGCTACGGAGCGTTGGAAGTGCCGCGCTGAATGCCGGCGAGAATGTCCATCATTGTTGCCGTGATTCCCGAGGGGAGACTTTCCTGCTCTCGATCGTCGAGGTCTGTCCACACGACGGAATCGAGACGCAGGTCGAGGGCCTGAAGTGCGGCGGCCGCCGATGATCCGAGCATCACCCGCGGATGACCCTTCGAGAGCACGCGGAAATATCCGAGCAGCGAACTGATCGTGACCGCGCGACCTGAAATCAGGTTCTTCGTTGCTTGAATCGTGCCGCGCTTTGCCGTCACCTCCAGCGCACGCAAGGTGGAGTCCGCGATGAGGGCTGCGCAGTCCGTGACAAAGATATAGTCGCGTAGGGTATCCAAAGGAACGTAGATCGAGGTGGGCGGTCCGGTGTACTGTGCGCGAGCGACGTGGGAGATGAGTCCCTGCATCTTGTCGAGTCTCTGGCCGGGCCCGTAGAGGTTTGAAATGCGTCCACTCAGACTCGATACCCCCGACCGGCGCGAGAACTCTTCGAGAATTGCTTCACCGTGCAACTTGAAATGACCGTATGGAGAGATGGGGACGGGCATCGTGAGCTCGGTGAAGGGGGGATTCGCCGATCCGCCATAGACGCCACCGGCCGACGATGCGAAAAAGATGCAGCCCCTTCGGGCGAGGGGATGCCCCTTCACGCTGCGTTCGATCGCACTGAGTACCACTCTAAACTGTCGGAGTTCCTCCGTCATCGCCTCAGCAGGACTCGACGTGACCACGGTGCCGGCCGCCCAGAAAACGGCCCACCCGCCACCGACTGTGCTGGCCTGGTGCAACAGCTCCCGCATGCCGCGTTCTGCGGCCTGTTCGAGGAGGCTGTCGTCATTCCACGGCAGCGATGGCTGCTCTATTCGAAGCCAGTTCGACCCGCTCTCGAGCTGCCTGGTCGTCGCCCGACCGAGCATTCCGCGAGCGCCAATAACCCACGCGGCAGCCGTCACGACACGTGCTGGTGACGCCGACCGAGTGGCCCGTGCGAGGGATCGGTTGTGATGAGGTAGGGCGGTTTGCCCATCGCCATGTTGACATTGACTCCGATGTACTCGGCGATCACGCCGAGCGAGAACAGTACTGCGCCTGAGCTCAACAGAACGATGACGATGGTTGACGCCCAACCTTCCGGCACGACGTTCCCGAACAGCCGGGAGAGCCCGATCACCATTGCAAGCGCGGCGCCGATCAGGCCGATAGCGACTCCAAGAATGCTGACGAACCGAAGCGCACGTGTGCCGCTGGAGAGAATCATGCTCCAGAAATGAGAGAAGAGTCGGCGAGCGGAATATCCGGAACGACGGTCTCCTTCGCCACGGAGTCGCACGGGCGAGGTGACCACCTTTCCGGCGACCCATCCCATGGCAACATCAAGATAGACCCCGGACCCGGAGTAGGCTGCGACGCTGCGACCGATATTTCCGAGGATGAGTCGGTAGCTTTGATAGTCGGGCGCGTTCGAGCCTGTGAACAACTTCGTCAGTAGCCATTTCGCCCCAGACGAGGCCGAGTTGCGGAGATATCCGTGTGGCGCGGGGTTCGTCGGCTTGGCGTACACCACGGATGCCTGCTCACGCATGGCTGTGTCGAGAAGCCCGCCAATCTCGGCCGGGTCATGCTGCCCATCTTCATCGAGGGTCACGATCCATTCGCTTCCCGAGGACGCCATTCCAGCAAGGGTCGCGGCATGCTGGCCATAATTACGGCTCAACCAGATTGGCCGGACAAAGTCGTACTGGTCACTCAACTCACGCATGATGCGCGGAGATTCGTCGGGACCATTGTCGCATACCAGGAGAACCTCGCGCACCAGGTACCCATAACCGTCCGGCGAATTCGTGACATTGGTGAGGAATTGTAACTCGGCGATGAGAGCGGGCAAGGTCTGCTCGCCCTGGTAGACCGGAATGACGACGGAGATTTCGTGCGGTCGTTCTGGGGTCACATTGTCACTTGGATTCGGTTCTGTAGGCACAATGCCAATTTAGCACGCGGGCTTTGGGCAGCAGGGTCTGACGCTGGTGCCGGAACGGATGTTTTACGGCGCGGTCTGCGGGAGGACTGCCGGTAAACTAAGTTATCTCTGTTCCGACTTGCGGGAACGATCAGAGCCGGCGGGATTGCCGGTGTCAGGGTTCACGAGCTGTCCAAAGGAAGGATTCGACGCGTATGTCTAACCCATCGAATCTACGTCCACGACTGCAGACCACGCTGGACAGCTTGAAGAGGCTCACAGGAGTAATCCTTCGCGATCAACGAGTCCGGTTCCTCATCGTCGGCGGCACGAATACCGTGGTCGGGTTTGGCTTGTACACCGGACTGTGGCTGACCATCGGACACGTGATCGGCTATCTGGGGAGTCTGTACGGCTCATATGCGCTCGCCAGTCTTTTGGCGTTCAATCTTTATCGACGCTTCGTCTTTCACGTCCGGGGCAATGTCCTCGTAGACTTTCTTCGATTTCAGGGCGTCTACGTGGTCTCGTTGGTCATCAATACTGTGTCGTTGCCGTTGCTGGTTGAACTGCTGGGTTGGTCGCCCCTCAGCGCTCAAGCGGTGATTGTCGTTGTCACCACTACTGTCAGCTATGTCGGCCACAAGTTCTTCTCATTCCGTCGTCGCCCGTTACCGTTCGACAGAAGTGCTCCGGATACACCCTCTGTCTAGACGCAGGTGGGTCTTGAAGACCTAGCCGCGATTCGACGCAAGTTTCAGAACCACGTCTTGTTCGAGGTGAATCTCACCTAGGACGGTTTTGGAAACCGGGGTCCCGTTTAGATCTGTGACCTGAACGGTGATCGGATGGTCTCCCGGCTTCGCGGCTAGCGCTACGGTAAACGCCGCTGTGGAACCGGTGTAGTCCTCGCTGAGCACGGATCCGTCGGGGAGGGTGATGGTTGTCCTGCCCTGAGTGACGCTGCTCGTGACCACCATCGAAATCGTCACCTCCACTGCGCTGGACCGCACGTTCACAAGGGCCAATCGAGGATTGGCGTCATTGCTCTGGGCGACAGTCAATCCGTTTTCGTCGAGTGCCGCGTTGAAGTCCGGCGGGAAGGTGAGCATGACCGGTTTGGTGATCAAAGCGAGAAGCTCAGCGCGATCCACGGTAGATCGGCTCGCATCTTGCTCTGCGCGGAAACTCGCAATATCGAAGTAGGCGAAGCGTCCGTTGGGGCTGGTGAAAGCGGATGCTCCGCTCGCTTTCACGATGGCGGCTTCGAGCTCGCGACCGCTGTCGGCGAGTCCGGCTCGATCCACTAAAATCCCGTCCGACCCGGCGGCTGAGGCGAGGACTGCCGTCAGGTCGGTCGGGTACATCGCGAGCTGACCCGGCCAGTCGGTGGTCGGTCTGCCCTTGATCCCGGCGTTCGACCATCGGACGGTGCTCGTATGGAGGTAAGGGATCAGCTGATCGGAGGCAAGAAGACCCGTTGCTGCAGAGCTTTCCGGGAATGGAATGTAGGGGAGAACAAGCACCATCGCGCCAGTGGGAAGAGAGGCCTGAATCGTGCTGAAATATTCGGCATCCGCGGTGTAGGCAGCCTCGTTGCTGGCGTACTCGTCACCCGCGTTACCCGGAGTCTGATCGTAGAACCCGACACCCAGCAGAACAACGGCAAGGAGCGCCGCGACCGTGCGTTGGGTGCGCGGTCCGTGGCCTGAGCCCCATCGTCGCCGAGCCAGGTCGAGAAGAAGGCCCACAATCGCCAGGCAGAGAAGAGCTATGAGAATCGACATCCGGTTCCAGCCGCGCAGGCTGCTCGTGGCAAAAGATATGACGGTCGACAGGCCGCCCAGGGTGGAGAACAGGAAGGCGATGAATACGAGAATTGAAAGGTTTCCGAGCAACGACCATGAGCCGCCAGTTCTGTGCTCCGACGGAATCTTCGTACGCGCCACGATGAGAATGACAATGAGCACGAATGCCGCGACGAGTCCGACGGCGCCGATGACGCCGAGGGCCGGCTGCTCCCCAACAGCCAAATAGAAGGAGTCGTACTGGGCGCGCAGGGCGGCGAGCGGTTCCAGGCGGTGCCCCGGCCACGGCAGCAGGAGTTGCACGAGCTTGAGCGAATAGAATTCGGTCTCAGCGCGACTGCGCTCCAGTCCGGAAAGGTTCTGCCCGTGTTCCTGCTGATACAGAAAATCCGGCAGCATATTTATGATCATGACCGCCACAGTGAGCAGCCCGGCGCCAGCGGCACCCCAGAACACGCGCCAGTTTCGATCCCGGATGAGCACGGCGATGCCCGACATCGCCAGCAGTACCAGAAAGAATATTGAATAGTAGCTCGACGAGGTGCCCAGCAAGGCCAGAAATACAACTGAACGCATCGTCGGGCTCATGATGATACGCACCATGCGGTGCCGAGATTCTCCCCATCCCCAGAGAGGGCGGCGCTGAAAGAGAAGAACGCTCAGCCCCAATGCCAGAGGCACGGTGTAATACGAAGCGAGCCACAGATGGCTCTCGCCGCGTATGAAATGGTATGGGGCCAGGGAATAGAGCACGGCGAGCACGAGGCTCAACGACCGTGAGATGGTGCATACGCGCAGGAACCAGACCGCGGTCAGAGCGGTGAGAATGAAACCGGCGATGTAATACACGTTCATTGCCGTTCCCCAGTCGGACGTGAAGAGACTGAGAAACTTTGCCGCGATCAGGTGCAGGTTATCCGCGGTGGGAAAGTCGCTGTAATGCTGGCCGAAGGGCGCTCCCAGCCGGGGCTGATGTTCATACCAGCCTTCTTCGATCACCGTTTTGAAGTGCGCGCCCACAGGGAGAGCATCTCCTCGGTAGGTGAACGGCACCGACAGGTTCGCACGCCACAACTGCAGGGTTATGATTACCAAAACCGCCGACAGCACCGCTGCCGCCGAGTACAGCAGCACATCGGAACGACGGAGGCGAATCATGTCTCTTCTCGTGACATGCGATTCTTGAGCCAGACATAGCTAACGCGACGCATCAACGCCATTTGCCGTGCCCGCACGTTTCCCAGACGTACGTCGCGTCTAGTCAGGATGTCTGGCCGCGACTTAAGCAGACTCCGATGGAACGCGAGTGCCTGGTCGGACTGTTCCTTGGCGAGTTTGACGCTCCACTGGCTTGTGCTCATGCGAAATGCCGACAGGCTTTCGGGAACGAGGGCAAAATCCCCGTGCTGGAGCACGTTCACATAAGTGGCTTCGTCGATGAGGTACGGTCGTTCCGACTGCCACAGGCCGCTGGCGAAAAGGGTGCTGCGTCGCATGAGTACCGAGGCGGGTTCTCCGAAGATATTCGTTCCGGCACGCACGACCTGGCGGATCGCCGTTGCTCCCGACATGCGTCTGCGCTTGCCCCGGATACCCCAGCGCCGCAGGACCAGGTCGCCGCGAGCATCGATGATGTCCCGCGGTGACGCGACCAGCGCAATTCCTTCCGCGAAGGCCTGAAGCTGAACTTCGATACAGCGCGGATAGAGAATGTCGTCTCCGCAGACCAACTTGATGAACTCGCCCGACGCGCACTCGGTCACCCGATTCCAGTTGCGTATCGCACTGCCGCCGGCAGGAGTCTGCAGCAAGGTCACTCGATCGTCGCTGAGGAAATCCTGCAGGCACTCCCACGTGCCATCCGTTGAACCATGGTCGGCGACAATCACCTCGAGATCGGCATGCGTTTGCCCGAGGACGGACTCGACAGCCGCCCGAATGTACTCCACATTGTTAAATGCAGGAATCACGACTGAAACGGTGCAAGTCACGATAAGCCTGTCTGTGGAAATGGACGATGTAAGCGCGTGCCGAGTCCCATATTAGCGGATGCGCTCACCTCGGCCCGTGGAACGCAGCGTCGGCGCCGGTTAGGCTAGATCGGCGGTACCGGTGAGATGTCGATGTCACCTGTCGAACGTCAACACTGTCAGCGCGTCATGAGGAGTATTTTGCCCAATCAGCCCTTCGCCACGGATCCGTCACCGCGCCGGACGATGCGCCAGCGGATTGCGGGCCGCGAATTCTATTTCTACCTGTTAGTTGGTGCCGTCACCATATTTGTGACCTGGATGGCATACGACCTGTGGAAGATCAACTGGTATATCCCGATCAATTACGAGGGCGATGCCGTGCTTATCGCTTCGCATATCAAGACCGATATCGAGACGGGCTGGTATGAGAGCCAAAGTCTCCTCGGCGCACCGTTCGGGCAGGTGTACCACGACTGGAAATCAGCCGACAATCTCCACCACATTTTTGCATCGGTAATGGGCACATTCATTCACAGCTTTGGTGTTGTGATGAATCTGTACTTCTTGCTGGGATTTCCGCTTGCTGCACTCACCGCCGCGTGGTTCCTCCGCTTAATCGGCGTGTCTCGCGCGATCGCACTCGCCCTCGCGGTTCTGTACGCGATTGCTCCGTACCACTTCATTCGCGGTGAGAACCACATGTGGCTGTCCGCCTACTACCCGATCCCGCTGGCGTTGGGCGTTGTCTACTTGATCGCCCGGGGCCGTCCCATCTGGCGTGCGGACAACTCCCCGACGCGCCTTGTCTCTTGGTTCACTTGCCCAGCGGCATTCACCGTCTTTGCGCTTGCTCTTGTCGGCACGGCAAATTCCTACTACGCCTTCTGGATCGTCCTGTTCATCGGCGTCGCGGGCCTATTCCAGCTTATCAACGGACGACGGTGGCGATCATTCGTCGGCGCCGTGGCGGCCGGTGTGTTCACGGTTCTCGTCATGCTGGCCAATATGCTGCCCGACATAATCTACAGCTGGCAGAATGGCGCCAACGATGCTGCTGTCGTGCGTTATCCCGTTGAGGCCGAGCTGTACGCGCTCAAAATCGCGCAACTCATTCTTCCCCAGCCTGGGCATCGAATTCCCTGGCTGAACGAGCTCAGAACCTATTACGAAGGCACCTATCCATTTCCTGCCGAACAACCTGCGCTCGGGTTTGTTGCGACCTTCGGATTCCTCGTCGCCCTTGTCCTGACGCTCTATGCCGTGTTGACGTGGAATCGCGGTCGCACGGCGGGTCGCCACTCCGAACTCCTGGCGGCTCTCGGAGTGATCTCGGCCTTGACGATGTTCGGGTTGCTTTTGGCGACACTGGGTGGATTCTCGACCCTGGTCTCCTTCTTCACCAGTGACCTTCGTGGATGGAATCGAATGTCCATCGTCCTTGCGATGCTGTCCCTCGGCGTCACCGGTCTTGTGATCGATCTGGCACTTCGAAGCCTCGATCAACGAGTCTCCCTCCGAACGGGTCTGCTTCCGACTATCTCGGCGGCGACGGCTGTGCTGCTGCTCGGCGGTGGCTACCTCGACCAGGTCGCTCCCTCGCGCGTTCCCAACTACTCAGCAACCAAGGCCGCCTTCGATCAGGATGAGGCTATGGTGAAGGCCATCGAAACGATCGTGCCCGGCGAGGCTATGATCTTCCAGCTGCCATACCGAAAGTTTCCGGAGACGCCACCGCCGCGAAACAATGTGTGGGACACGGATCAGTTGAAGCCGTACCTGCACTCCGACACCCTCAGGTGGTCGGGTGGCGGGATCAAGGGACGACCGACCTCTGAGTGGAGCGGGATTGCTGCGGCAGAATTGACCGTTTCTCAGCTTGCGACGGTAGCGACCTTCGCCGGTTTCGCTGGAATCCTGGTCGACCAGAACTCGTACGAGCCTGACGATGCAGCCGCCACGGTCAACAGCCTGACCGAGACGCTCGGCTCACCCGTGTACCAGTCGCCCGAAGGTCGATATGTCTTCTTCACCACCGTATCAGTCACGGCCGGGCTCGCCGGGACGACGAGCGAGGAAAACGCCAAGCTGGGTGCTTGGATGGTCACGCCCGTGCTCGCAACGTTCCAACCGGACGCTTCCCAGGGATACAGCGCCCCACTCCTCGGTTCCACGTATGAACCCGGGTTTACTCTCGACAACCCCCGTGACAAGCCAGTGGACATCGCCCTGACATTTCATCTGTCCTATCGGCAAGGGGACGCGACGTTGCGCTTCACCTATCCCGACGGCAGTACAACGGAGCTGCAGACAGGTGTGGAATCGAAATCTGTGACCCTGAATGTGACAGTGCCACCGGGTCGCAGCAAAATTCCGCTGGCTGTGAGAGACGGTGCCGCACCGCTATCACCAGTCGGCGGAGACAGCGGTCCCATTCAGGTCGGCAATATCCGTGCCACTGACCTCGAACTGATGAAGGCTGTTGAGGTCGTTGTGCCGACTCTGACGACTGTGCAATAGGCGCTAGGAGCGCTACGAGCGCAGGGCTCGCCGGTAAGCATCTTGATGCTTACCGGCGGTTGACGCCCACGTGAATGAATGCGACCGCTGAATACCCGCTTCGCGCAGTTCCCGGCAGCGATTTGGGTCAGCGACCAGTGCGCGCAGGCTCTGGCTGATGGCTTCGACCGACACCTCGGTGTATTCCACGGCGTCGCCACCAATTTCTGGGATGGCCAGTCGGCGAGTGGTGAGGACGCACGCTCCCGTGGCCATCGCTTCGAGAACAGGGAGACCAAATCCCTCACCAAGGCTGGGATAAGCCACCACCGCAGCACCGCCAAGAAACGCCGAGAGTTCGGTCAGGGGCAGGTACCCCAGCTTGCGCACGTCAAACCCATCCAACACGGCTCGAGTGATGGCCGGCTCGATTTCGTGATCCCAGCCGTCACCACCTGCGAGAAGAAGTGCTGGTCTGGAAGCCTGCGTCCGGTCGCCCATCGCGTTGCGATACCCGGCGATGAGCGTTGGAATGTTCTTGCGTGGTTCTAGTGTGCCGAGAAAAGCGACCCATCCTGACGGAAGCTGGTGCGCGGTGCGAAAGGACTCAATCGACTGCTCGCTTGGTCGATGAAACTGCTCTGCGTCATAGCCCAGCAACGCCACCACGACGTCGGACGGGGTAGCTCCGGTCACCCGGACATATTCATCTGCGGTTGCCTGGCTCGGTGTGACGACGGTGAGACGGAGGATTCGACTCAGGTGTATCCACGCTTTGAAAAAGATCTTCTTCACCGGGGAGTGGAGGTCGGGCAGGCTGAAGAATGTCATATCGTGCAAGGTGACTACGCGAGGCAGCCTGGTCAGTACGGGGAACGTGTAGTGCGGTGAATGGATGACATCGATCTGGAGCCGACGTGCCAGGGCCGGCAGGAATGTCTGTTCCCAGATCAAGCGGTGCAGAACACGGTTCACTCGAGCTGGTGCTGCGACGACCGACGCGCCACTGGCTCGAAATAGATCGGTGTCGTGTTCCTGGCACACGACCGTGATTTGGGCGCCGAGGCCGACCAGAGCCGGAATGACGCTGTCGACGTACCGCCCTACCCCGCCGCGGGATCGTGGGACGCAGGTGGCATCGATTAAGACGGATGGCGCAGTCATCGGAATTGCAGTTTAAGCGTTGCGCGCGGTCAAGAGTGAGACATCGTTGTCGACCATGTCGGCCACGATCTCCGCGAATGGTTTGGTCGGCTTCCAGCCGAGCACCCGAAGAGCTTTTGAGGCGTCTCCGACCTGTGCGACAGGATCCACCGGTCGGGTGAACGCGTCGTTGAGGTCGACAAACCTCCGCCAGTCGGCAATGCCGACGCGAGCAAACGCCAAGCGGGCAAAGTCAGCTATGGAGTGTGAGATTCCCGTCGCAATGATGAAATCGTCGGGTTCATCCGCCTGCACGGTGAGTGCGAGTGCCCTGGCATAGTCAGGAGCCCAGCCCCAGTCGCGGCGAGCATCCAAGCCCCCCAACTCCAAACGATCCTGCAGACCCAGTGAGATCCGAGCGACCGAAGCCGTAATCTTTCGAGTGACAAAGGACTCGGGTCGGCGCGACGATTCGTGGTTATAGAGGATGCACGATGAGGCGAAGAGTCCGCGCCCGCGGTAAACGTTGATTAGGTGGTGGGAGTACGCCTTGGCTGCCCCATAGGGTGATGTGGGTCGCACAGGAGTCAGCTCGGTCTGCGGCGATTCCTGGGCATTTCCGAACAACTCGGCACTCGATGCTTGGACGACCCGAACCGGGCGGCCCCGCCGTTCCTGCAGTTGCCAGGCCGATTCCAAGATCTGGGCGACGGGGATGGCGTTCACTGCGGCGGTTTGAATGGGCTGCTGCCAGGACTGGAAAACACTGCTCATCGCCGCCAGGTTGTAAATGTGGTCTGGTCCCACATCCTCGATCAGCAGTTTCAACCGTTCGGGTTCGGACATATCGACCCGGTGATACGCGACGTCCGGGTGCGCAATGGCCGGGAGGTCAACCTCCGCCTCAGAACGTACGGCGCCGTGCACTGTGAAGCCCTGCGCGAGCAGGGCTTCGGCCAGATAGGAGCCGTCCTGACCGGAAATGCCGGTGATAAGTGCAACGGTCATCTGGTTTTACAGCCCGGCGAGGAGCTTCTGCTCAGCAACATCGCTGTCGACCATCATTCGAACGAGCTCGGCGAACCCAACCTTGGGGTCCCAGCCAAGGGTAGTACGTGCCTTGGTCGAGTCACCGATGAGAAGGTCGACTTCAGCCGGGCGCATGAAACGGGGATCCTGCTTGACGTACGGTGCCCAGTCTTCGATGCCGACCTGACGGAACGCCAGATCAAGGAACTCCCGAATTTCATGGGTCTCGTTCGTGGAGATGACGTAGTCATCCGGGGTGTCCTGCTGCAGCATCCGCCACATGGCCTCGACATAGTCACCGGCAAAGCCCCAGTCGCGGCGGGCGTCGATGTTGCCCAGGGTGATGTGCTCCTGCAGCCCCAGGGAGATGCGAGCCACCGCGATGCTGATCTTGCGCGTGACGAACTCCGGGCCGCGACGAGGCGACTCGTGATTGAAGAGGATGCCCGACGATGCGTGCATGCCGTACGACTCACGATAGTTGATGGTCATGTAGTGCCCATAGACCTTGGCGACTCCGTAAGGGGAGCGTGGCCAGAGAAGGGTATCTTCCTTCTGGGGAACCATCTGAACTTTACCGAACATTTCCGAGCTGGAAGCCTGGTAGAAACGCACCTTCTGCGGATCGTTGTGCGAGTACAGCCGCACAGCTTCGAGTGCATTCAGCACCCCCAATCCGGTGACCTCGCTGGTCATGTGCGCGTTCTCCCAGGAGTACGCCACGAATGAAATCGCACCGAGATTATAGAATTCGTCGGGCTTGGCAACTTCGAGTGCACGGAGAATGCTGGACAAATCAGTCAGGTCGCCAGTGAGAATTTTCACTCCGGGAACGGTGTTTTCAACCAGTTCACGTTTCGGGTTGTTCTGGCCGCGCATGAAGCCAAAGACTTCATAACCTTTAGAGAGCAGCAATTCTGCGAGGTACAGACCGTCCTGGCCAGTAATTCCGGTGATAAGTGCGCGGGGCATAGTCCTCTTCGTTTCCGTGTTTAGCGAGTCGATCCCAACCCTATCCGCAGATCGGTGGGGGTGCTGTCAGGGCGGCTGCCCTGACCCTAGTAGACCCGGGTGGCGTCGACCAAAAGGTTGCCGGCCGTGGTGCTTTGATAGGTTTCCAACCGAAGAGTCGTGTGGTTTTCTTCTCTGATCGGAAGTTCGATCATAACCCGAGTCCATTCGGCGCCTGCCGTGAACGGTAGGCTCGTGGCCTCGGTCGTCCCGCCCAAGGCCCACAGTGCTAAGACACCATTGAAGGGCTGACCGTCCTCGGATCTCACCCACACCTCCGCCGTGTACGTGTGGCCCGGCGTGGTTTGCCGCTGTACGTCTTGCCGAATGGACCCGCCGGCCGTCGACGTGTTTGTTGCCGCGAAGTAGCTGCCGTCCTTGGCAGCCAGCGCTGTTGACGATGAACGGACCTGAGTGTTCACTTCAGATCCACTGCGTTCCCAGGGGGCGAAAACGTTCCCTTCAAATGAGCTGGCCCGGAGAACGTTCTGCGCGAGAACCGCGTTGTCTAACCAGAGCGTGTCCGTCGTGTTGGCCATATAGACCTCTGCCTTGAGTGCACTGGACCCACTCGAGCCCAGGTCGACCTCAACGTCCACTTTGGTCCACGTGTTGCCGACTGCAAACCGGGTGAGGTTCATCGGTTTTGATTGTGCGCCAAGTCCCCAGAGCGCCACGGTGCCATTGAACGGCACGGTGTCGCTGGAGGAACGCAGCCAGACGGAAAAGACGAACTTGCCGGTCGACCCGGCCGGCACCGACACTGTCTGGGAGAAAGATCGTTCGGCCACAGGCGTATTGGACGCCGCGAACCACGAGCCGGATTGCGTTAAGGCCGGGTCGTTGTAGATCTGACGGTTCATGAACCCATTACCGGGGACCCAGTTTGCGAAGGATCCTTCGAACGATGGGTTGGCGGCGAGGTTCTGAACGGGTGGCGCCGCGCCGAATACCATCGATGCATTGTCGATCCACAGGGTGTCTGACGTGTTTTGCAGGTAAATGTCGAGACGAATCTTCGATCGATTTTCCTTGCGGATGGGAAGTTTTACAACAATCTCCTGCCACTGGTCGGTGGCGGTGAAACTCTTGTTGGCCTGTTCGTTTCCCGAGCCGCCGAGGCCCCAGACCGCCATCGTCCCTGCATACGGACGTCCTGAGGCGGACCGGACCCAGATCGTCGCGGCCACCTGTTCGCCGACGACGGTTGTTCGAGCGACGTCCTGTGTCATGGCGCGTCCCGCCACGCTTGTGTTCGTGGCAAGGAAGTAATTTCCGTGCTGAGCCTGCTGGGGACCGTATGCAACGAGCTGATTGATGGGGCCGTTGCTCCCTCCCCATCCGTCGCTTGAGCCGCCTTCAAAGGACGCTGATTTCAGCCGACCCTCGGTGGGGCTCCCGAACCAATCATTGAAGATCCGCGAGAAGTTTCGGTTGCCGTAAGACGAGCATCCGTCGCCCGAGCCGTAGTAGTTGGCCAGAGCGGCCGAATTCGGCTGGTACGGGGTGTAAATGTACAGATTCGCGGTGGCCTGGTTCTCGATGTATACCGAGCTGGAACCGCAGGCGGCGGTCGGGTGCCACTGAATGTTGTTGTAACGCCCGGGCTGATAACCGCGCGTGGAACTTGTTTGCGTATAGCGCTGGAACTGACTGGCCGCATTGTAGACCTGATTGAAAAACCCGTAGTAATTGGCGTCGCAATCAGCCGTGTCGGGGCAGCCGTATCCCGTCGCGGCCCGGTATTGCTGAGCGCTCGGTGCGATGCTGCTGACGAGGCCCTGTTCCTTTTCCAACAACACGAGCAGAACTTCCTGGCTGATTCCACACGCTGCCCCCACTCGCTGGATGATGTCGGATGCAGGTTCATTGGAACGCCCGTTATACGTTGCGCAGAACGACGTTGCCGCGATCGTGGGGGTCGATACTCGGTAGTCTTTGAGGCACGGCTGGCCCCTGGAGGCAGTGCAACTCGCTTCCTTGCTCGCGATGAAGGACTGAATCACATTGGCGGAGAGTGCATTCCCGTTATAGAACGTTTCGTCGCTAATGATGTTGCCAGCTTTGAACTGACTCGCATCGGCGGCGGAGGCCGAGTTCGCGGTGAGAGTCCCGGTCACAAGGGAGGATGCTGCCAGAGCCAACACGGCTACCGTTGCCCACTGGGCCCGGGTTTGACGGAATCGTGCAATCCCTCGCGGAGAAAGCCGACCTCGTTCAAGTCGTTGTGGTGCGTGGTGCATGGTGCTCTGTGCCTTCCCCAGGCCCCGAATTGATGCCCTACACGCCGAGTTTATGTTGTGGATGCACCAGGCGGAACCGTTTTCATTAAAAATGGAATCGGGGTGGAGGCTCTTCCTGCGGCTTCTGTCGTACACTGAGGCAATGCCTGAAAGCGAAGCGTTCGGTTCATCCACCGCGAACGAGCCCGAGCCATCGTCCCTCTCGGAGCGTCTGGCCGAGGTGGAACTTGAGCGGGACCAGCTGCGGAGCGAACTGGATGCGCGGGAGAATGACTCTGTCGCCTCCTGGCTCGAGGTCGTCGGCACTGAGTCACGCATTCTCGGCGATATCCACAACACCCTGTCCTGGCGCATCACGAAGCCATTGAGGTTTGTGCGAAAAGTGCAGATCAAAGCGGTCGAACTTGGCCCTGCACGATTTTCCCAATTGGCCGTCGCCGACCTCAAGCGACGGCACGTCGGGCGCCGGCGTTGAGCTCGACTCGTTTCCGCACGGAGCCAAACCTTAACACCGCTCTTCTCGGTCGTTTGAAGGCAATTGCCCCGCATTTCGTTTCCGATCAGGTCACGATCGTAAAGCTTGCGTTGCGTGGAACCGGACCGTTGTTGGCGCACCTGGTAAACATCGCCCGCGCTCGGCGCGGCAATGATCTGGTTTGGCTCCTTATCGCTGGAGTCACGGCTGCGTTCCCCAGCCCTGAAGTTCTGCAAATGACGCGCCGAGCTCTTACCCTGGCCGACGAACGCACGGCCTCCAGTGTGTTCCTCGAAACCTGTTTTGACGCTGCGGTGAGATTCGCCGATCTTGACAAGGGCATCGAGGTCATTTCAGCGGGAACCGTCATCGACGTTGATTTCTGCGCCAACCATGTTCACAACACCGGGATTCAACGTGTCGTTCGCCAGACCATGTCACGATGGACGACTAATCGAGACATGACCCTGGTGGCCTGGACGGCGAACGGCAGCGCCATGCGGTCGATGACGGATCTGGAACGCAGCCGGGTCGTCGAGTGGAATACTTACACCGAGCCGCAGGTTGATAGGGCACCAGTCGACCCGCCGACATACCGGATTGTGATCCCTTTTAACAGTGAAGTCATCCTCCCGGAGGTTCCGCAGGCGGTGCTGTGCAACCCACTGGCGGCCCTCGCCCAGTATTCCGGCAACCGGGTCGGCCTGATCGGCTATGACACGATCCCGGTCGTGAGTGCTGACACGTTGGATTCCAACGAGACCGAGCGCTTTGTGCGCTATCTGACCATCCTCAAGCACTCGCAGCGGGTGGTCGGCATCAGCGCGGCGGCCACGGAAGAGTTCGCGGGTTTCGTGTCCGCACTGCCCGCCCAGGGTCTGGTCGGCCCCGTCGCAGTCGAGGTCAGCCTGCCCGTGGACTCCCCGGATGGCGCCGCCTACGCTCAGGCGGATATCGCTGATTCGCCGCTGGTGGTCTGCATCGGGAGTCAGGAGCCTCGCAAGAATCACCTCGCGGTGCTTTTTGCCGCCGAGGTTCTGTGGCGCGAGGGGCTCGATTTCCGCCTCCGTTTCATTGGCGGGGGAAGCATCCTCTATACCCGGGACTTCGACAAGCGCGTGCGCCAGCTCAAACGACTGAACCGCAAGGTGGAAGTGCTTCGGGGCGTCAACGACGCCGTACTCATAGCCTCCTACCGGGAAGCGCGATTCTCACTCTTCCCCTCCTTGCACGAGGGCTATGGACTGCCGGTGGCAGAATCCATCGCCTTGGCGACGCCGGTATTGACCAGTAATTACGGTAGTACCGCAGAAATCGCTGTTGACGGTGGGTGCCTCGCGGTGGACCCCCGCGACGACGATGCGATCACGGATGCCATGCGCATCATGCTCACCGATGATGCTGTGCTCGCACGGTTGCGTGCGGAAATCGTCGAGCGATCAACAAGGAATTGGGACGACTATGCCGATGAGCTATGGGATCAACTGGTTGAGCCTTTGAGAGTTGCGCGCAATGTCTGACGCCAAGCAGCCCCGCCAGTCGAGGGATGATCGCCTGCGCGTGCTGCTGAATGCGCTGGCACCGGAGACCTCTTCGTCGATCGCGAATTCCGAGCTGTTCGCCGCCGTGTGTCGGCAATACGCCGAACCGGCGACGGACCGGGTGTGGCTTGCCCTGGCAGTGCTGCGCGCAGATTTTCCGACCCGCGATCAGGTCATCGACATGGTGCGACGGATCCGGCTCGATGGTGCGGAGGTTGCCCTCCGCGCAGCGCTGCGATCCCCGGTTCGTCGCGGATTGCTGTCGTCGGGTTCGGTTCGACCGGTGCGTGTCGTCACCGATGTCACCGTCGTCGATGTGCACCACACTGCTCGAACCGGCCTGGCCACGGGCATTCAGCGGGTCGTGCGCAAGACCGTCGACGAGTGGGTGAAGACCAAGGACCTAGTGCTCGTCGGCTGGGGCTCCACCTTTGGCGGCCTTCGCGAGCTGTCGGCGGCAGAACGTACTAACGCGCTGTATGGGACCGATCCGCACGCGGGGCACGCAGGGATCGGCGAGGTCACTGTCCCGTGGAAATCAACGTACATTCTGCCGGAGCTTGCCATCGAGCCCGAACGCACACTGCGCATTTCTGCGCTGGCAGAGTTCTCCGGCAACACGACCTTCGCCATCGGGTTTGATTGCGTTCCGCTGACCTCGGCCGAGACGACCGGTCTCGGGATGGGCGGGGCGTTTGCAAAGAATTTGGCCGCCATTGCTCGGTTCGATCGAGTAGCGACGATTTCCGTTGCCGCTGCGGTCGAATATCGCGGGTGGCGCAGGATGCTGAGCGGAGCGGGCCTGAGCGGGCCTGTGATCGAACCCGTGTTCCTGGCCTCCGATGCCGGGACGGTCACAGATACCGAGCTTGCGTTCGCCCGAAGCCAGCTCGTGATCGACGACCTTCCGCTTCTGATGTGCGTGGGCAGCCACGAACCGCGCAAGAACCACCTAGCGGTTCTCACTGCCGCGGAGCTGCTTTGGCGCCAGGGACACAAATTCTGTCTCTCCTTCGTCGGTGGCAACTCGTGGGGCGGACTGCAATTCACGACCCAGCTCGCCCAGATGAAGGCACTCGGTCGACCGGTGCAGAGTATTTCGGCCATTTCCGATGAAATCCTTTGGGGCGGTTACCGGTTGGCTCGTGCCACCGTATTTCCCTCCCTGAACGAAGGGTTCGGCCTTCCCGTGGCGGAGTCGCTCGCGGTAGGCACGCCGGTCGTAACCTCGAATTTCGGCAGTATGCAGGAAATTTGTGAACAGGGGGGCGCAATATTGGTTGATCCACGAGACGACCACGCCCTCGCTGAAGCGGTGGGAAGCGCAATGTTTGACGACACGGTGAATGCCGACCTGCGCCTCGAAGCGGCCAAACGGCAGAACAAAGGGTGGGACGACTACGCCACCGAGCTGTGGAACTACTTCCACAAAATCTCATAGACTCGACCACTGGACAGGCGTCCATGAATCACTCGGAGCCACATGACTAGCAAAGCCCAAGAGCGCGCCGATCGATTGGCGACCCTTCCCTTCCAGACGTCAACCTCCTCCAGCGCCGGCGCAATCGGCGGATTCTGGGGTTCGATCAAGGAGGTTTTGGCTCACAGAGAACTCCTTGACCTTCTGATTCGACGCGAACTCAAAGCACGGTACAAAGATAGCAGCCTCGGGTTTCTATGGAGCCTGATCAAACCGCTCACCATGCTTCTCATCTACTACGTAGCGATCGGGCAATTTCTCGGCGCGGCACGTGGCATCCCCGACTTCGCTATCTTCGTGTTCGCCGGGCTAACCATCTGGGGACTTTATAGCGAGATCGTATTGTCGGGCACCATGTCGATCATCGGCAACGCTGGACTGATCAAGAAGGTCTACTTGCCGCGAGAGATCTTCCCATTGGCGGCGGCCGGTTCGGCCATTTTCAACTTTGCCATTCAAATGATCGTGCTCGTGGCTGCCACCGTGGTGTTGGGGCAGTTTCCACTGTCGTGGAATCTGCTCTACGTCCCCGTCGCCATTCTCATCGTGCTGGTGTACGGAGTCGCCTTCGCCATTCTGCTGTCGGCGCTCAACGTCTACCTGCGCGACATCCAATACCTGGTCGAAGTAGCCATGCTGTTGTTGTTCTGGGCTTCGCCCATTGTTTACGCCTGGTCGTATGTCGTGAACTCGGCGGTCGTGGTGAGCCATTCCTGGATAGCGTCCCTGTACCTTCTGAATCCTGTCTCGAACGCAGTCCTCGCATTTCAGAAAGGAATGTGGCAGGCCGGTTCCCAAACGCGCACCATCGGCGAAACCGTCGTGAGCCCCCAGCCCTGGCCCGTCGACCTCGACCTTCGTCTGCTCGTCGTGACGATCATCGGTTTCATCCTGCTGATTGTGTGCCAGCGTGTTTTTCAGAAGCTTCAAGGTAACTTTGCGCAGGAGATCTAATGCCGCACGTCTCGAATCGACCATCAATCGCCAACGCGCCGGTCGTTATCCGTACCAAGGACGTATCCAAGCGATTCATCATTCGCAAGGACAAGTCGCTCAAGGAACGAATCGTCAACTTCGGCCGCTCCAAGCGCCATAAAGAAGACTTTTGGGCGCTACGTGATGTCGGATTTGAAATCACTGCAGGGTCGAGCGTGGGGTTGGTCGGGGCCAACGGCTCCGGAAAGAGCACCCTGCTCAAGGTGATCGGCGGCATCATCCAGCCCAATGATGGCAGCGTCGAGCGCCGAGGACGTCTCGCGGCTCTGCTCGAGCTGGGCGCCGGTTTTCACCCGGACCTGACCGGCCGCGAAAACGTTTTCCTCAACGGTTCCATTCTTGGCTTGAGCCAGAAGCAAACCGCCGACTACTTCGATTCCATCGTCGACTTCTCCGAAATCGGAGATTTCATCGACACTCAGGTCAAGTTCTACTCCTCCGGAATGTACGTGCGGCTCGCGTTTGCGATCGCCGTGCATGTGGACCCGGATATTCTCCTCGTCGACGAAGTGCTCTCCGTTGGCGATGAGCCCTTCCAGGAAAAATGCATGGCCAAGATTCGCGAATTTCAGGCCGAAGGCCGCACCATCGTCTTCGTGTCACATTCCGCTGCCCAGGTCGCGGACCTCTGTGACCGAGTCGTCGTACTGTCGCACGGGAAAATAGTTTTCGATGGGGCCACGGACGAGGGAATCGTGGCTCTGCGGGAGTCCTTCGGTCAGTAGGGCTTACCGGCTGCGTCGCTGCAAAACCAGTGCACCGATTTTCCATTTAATGAGACCGATCGGACCTCGGTGCTCCAGGTCCTGGAGCCTGTGCGCCAGAATCTCCGCCTGCTCGGCCCGCGGGCGCAAGTCGTTTTCCATGCCACTGGCAGTCTCGCGAACGCGCGTGAGCTCATCCCGCAGCGATGCGACTTCTGCTAGGGAAGCGTCCAGTTCGGTATTCAGCCACCGCGCATAGTCCTCAGCGATGCTGAGCGCGATTGCCATGGGTTGATCGGTGCTCAACAGATCATCGTCGCGAACGGACTCAAACTCCGCTTCGGGAACCACGCAGAGCTGGTCGAGTGGAGCGTCGGCGAGTGGTGCCGTGGCGAGTACATCCTTCCATGTTCAATGAACGCCAGGCCGGCCCGGTGCGACGCGAACTGGCGAAAACGCAGATCGCGTTCAGTGGATGCGCCGGAGAGATGCGGTGCTCGCGCCACGGGTTCCAGAATCACCGAGAGGCCGAGTGCTTTTAGGCGAAAAGCGAGGTCGGCGTCTTCGAAGTAGGCGGGGCGGTACCTGGTGTCATAGCCGCCAATTGTCGTGAATACGTCCCGTTGTACTAGCAGGGCAGCGCCCGATCCATAATCGATGGGACGTCGAAGAAGATACGGTGCGGCATCCGGCGATTCCGGACGGATTCCAGCTCCCAGCTGGACCGTACCCGCCGTGCTGACCATGCGGGATCCGGCCTCCTGAATTGTTCCGTCACCGTTGAGCAGAACTGCAGCCACCGCTCCGATGGATTGCCCTGTCGCCGAGGAGTCAGCCGACGTTACCAGCGCGGTGATCATCGAGGGGGCGACGACTGCATCATCGTTGAGAAAGAGCAGGAAGCGCCCACGGGCGAGAGCAGCGCCACGATTGCAGCCATCCCCGAATCCGGTATTCGCTTCGACGTCCACCACGCGCACCCCCGCGACCTGAGCGCGGACTGCCTGGCGCACATTCGGGAGAGCACCATTCAATACGACAATCACTTCATACGGGGGAGCGTCGACGGAGCGGGACACTGATTCCAGTGCTTCGAGAAGCGGATCGACCAGCCGCCACGCGAGAACGATCACGCTCACCACCGGCTGCGATTCCGGTGCAAACGACACTGTCGGTATTAGGCCTTTCCCCGTGCACGGTGGCGGAGCGAGTCTGGTCTGATTGGAGATTTGGGACAATGTCACCGCAGAAGGGTACCACGGGCGACTCTTGGCGCGGCATTCGATACGTCAGTGGGTAGGTAACTAGTCAGGTTCTTTGGGGTGACTGTGCGTTTCTCCGACAGGTCGTGTTTTGACGGGTGGTTTGGCGGGTCGTGGTCAGGACCGTGAGGGGATCCAGCTGTTGCTGGTGAATGCGTCGAGTAGAACTTCAGACTCGTTCACTGCTTGTTTCCTGGCCGTGGACTCACGGAACGGATGGCCACGAAGTATTCTGCGCTTGCGCTTGCGCTTGCGCTTGCGCTTGCGCTTGCGGTGGGGCGTAGGCATCCCGAAATTTTTTG
>NZ_SOHG01000052.1:0-51670 GCF_004403155.1 Cryobacterium sp. Hh7
CCGACGGCCTAACGAAGTGCACTACGGTTATGAAAAGCCAGCCCTGGCAGCGTAGAAGAAACCACTAATTCCGCTGTCCGAAATCCCCGCGGCAGCTCAAGTCCACGGCCAGGAAACAAGCAGTGAACGAGTATGAAGTTCTACTCGACGCATTCACCAGCAACAGCTGGATCCCCTCACGGTCCTGACCACGACCCGCCAAACCACCCGTCAAAACACGACCTGTCGGAGAAACGCACAGTCACCCCAAAGAACCTGACTAGTTACCTACCCACTCGCTCAATTCGTCAGGACGGCCCGGAAGCGCCTATACTGATCTAGGCTCAAGGGCCATCGGGGTATGGCGCAGCTTGGTAGCGCGCGTCGTTCGGGACGACGAGGTCGCAGGTTCAAATCCTGTTACCCCGACATTAGTAAAGCAGTACGACGCAACAGAACCCCCACTCCAGGCGAGTGGGGGTTCTGTTGTAGGATCTTCTGTGACGTCTACGCCCGCTCCCCCCACAGCTCCGATCGTTTCGCGCCGGGCCTGGCAGGCCCTGATCGTGCTGCTGGCGGGCATGTTCATGGCGCTGCTCGACACGACCATCGTGAACGTGGCGCTGCCGAGCATTCGCACGAGCCTCGATGCGTCGGAAGCGACACTGTCGTGGATCATCTCCGGCTACGCCCTCGCTTTCGGCCTCGCGCTCATCCCGGCCGGTCGCGTCGGCGACCGTTACGGCCACAAATGGGTGTTCTTCAGCGGACTCGCGCTGTTCACGGTCGCGAGCCTCGCCTGCGGCCTCGCCCAGAATGACCTGCAGCTGATCATCGCCCGCGTGATTCAGGGACTGGCCGGCGGTATGTTCGTGCCGGCCGTGACCGCCGTCATCCAGCTGATGTTCCCGGCCAGCGCGCGCGGCAAGGCCTACGCCATCATGGGATCGGTCATTGGCGTCTCCACCGCGCTCGGCCCGATCGTCGGCGGACTCATCATCGAGGCCTTCGGCGTAGAGAACGGTTGGCGCCTGGTGTTCTGGGTGAATCTGCCGATCGGTATTCTCGCGCTCGGAGCCACCGTGTTTCTGCTGCCCGGCGGTGCAGCGCTGCCCAAGGCCGCGCCGGCGTCGCGGGCCGGTATCGATTGGCTCGGCCTTGTGCTCGTCTCGGCGGGCCTCGTTGCCCTGCTGGTGCCGTTGATCGAGGGCGAAGATCAGGGTTGGCCGCTCTGGACCTTTGTCACCCTCGCGGTCGGGGTGCTGCTCGTCGTCGCGTTCGGCGTCTGGGAAGTCGTGGTCGCCAAGCGAAACGGCAGCCCGCTCGTGCCGCCGCACCTGTTCTCCCACCCGGCATTCACCGGCGGCGTCATTCTCGCGCTCGTTTATTTCGCAGCTTTCACGAGCATCTTCTTCACCATCTCGATTCTGTGGCAGGCCGGCCTCGGGCACAGCGCGCTCGAGTCAGGGCTCGTCTCCATTCCGTTCGCGATCGGAACCATTCTGGGGGCGTCGCAGAGTGACCGCCTGGCCAAGCGTCTCGGGCGTACCGTGCTCGTGGTGGGCGTCGCCTTCGTCACGATCGGCCTGATCTGGATCTGGCTGGTCATGCTCGTGGTGACACCGGGCGAGCTGACCAACTGGCACCTGCTGCCGCCCCTGTTCATCGCGGGCCTCGGCAGCGGATTCTTCATCGCCCCGAATGTGTCCTTCATCGTCGCAACCGTCGACCGTTCCGAAGCCGGCGGCGCGAGCGGTGTGGTCGGCGTCATGCAGCGCGTCGGTAGCGCGGTCGGTATCGCCGTCATCGGCAGCGTGTTCTTCGGTACCCTCACCGTGACCGGCCCGGGAGCGGATGCCGTGGCCACCGCCTTCACGCACAGCGCCACCATGGCGATGGCGGTCAGTGCCGGGTTCGCCATTCTCGCGCTCGTGCTCGTCTTCGCGCTGCCGAAACGCCTGGCCGCTGGTGCTCCGGCCAGCTAGCCGATGCGGGTGAGTGCGGTGAACGTCATGGTGGCACTCGAACCGTTCCGACAGGTCTGATAAAGCAGGTCGAACCCGCGCGGCACGTTGTCGGCGGTGTCGGTCGCGACATTCAGCACGGCGGTGACCGGCCCGACGCGAAAGGCGCCGCTGGCCGCCCCGGTCAGGGTGATCGTGCTGCCCTCCCGCGGAAACTGTGACCCTCCACACGACCAGTGCTCGGCAATCACCGGCACGCCGTAGTGCGCGCTGATGTCGACGGCACCCTGGCAGGCGTCGATCTCGTTCTGCCAGCCGGTCGTCCAGACCGATTTAGAGAATGAAACGGATGCCGGCGCCGGCGCGTTCGGGCCCGGTCCCGACGACTGGACGGGGCCCGACCGGGCGGCTTGTTCTGCCACCGCTCGCGCCGCTTCGACTCGCGCTGCCTCCGCCCGCGCTGCCCCTTCGGCCGCCAACCGAGCCTGCTCCACATGCCAGGCTGTGACGGCCTCGGCCACAATCAGCTCCGATGAGGCCAGCGCTTCCTCCAGACTCGCCAGCCCGGCGGCCCGATCAAAACGGATGCCGTCCAGCACCCCGGTCTGCGTGGCCAGGTCGGGCCGGGAGGGGAAGTACACGCCGCTGGCCGCGGAGAAGTCGATCGCCGTATTCGCCCGATCGAGTTCGCGTGCGGCACGATCCACCCGGCGAAGACCGCTGTCGATCTGCCGGCGCAGTTCGGCCCGACCGACACTGTCACCGATAGTGGCCGCGCTTTGCTGCCAGGCCAGTTCGGTGGCTGCGATGTCGGCGCGGGCCGAGCTGATGAGACGAGTGGCCTGCGCGCGGTCGTCAATGAAGCTCGCGACGGCCGAGTTGTAGTTGTATTCGGTCAGCATCTGTGCGGTTGGCGACGACACTGCCAGGGCTGGCGGCGCGCCGCCGGCGAGAAGGTCGGGTATTGTCGCGCACCCGGTGAGGCTCACGGCGAGCGTGATGAGCACCAGTCGGTGCAGCGGAACACGCCTGGCTCTGACCACAACAGTCCTCTTCGGGAGGGTCGGCTTGCGGAACGGGACAGCAGCGCAACGGGAGGTGCGCGGTGGGGTGCCATTAAACATCCACTTCGCCGACTTCCACAGGCCCCAGCCGGACTAGACCGAGCGTTCACGGCTTGAAATGTAGGGCATAGTGACTAGTCGGCGTGCCGGCTCAAACGGGCCGGCAACCAGGAGGTGTCATGACCGCAAACCGACGACGTCGGCACACCATGTTGCGCCGCGCCGCGGGGTGGCTGGCACTCGCCTACCTCGCTGCACTGGCCTTGATCGCGTTCTGGCCGACGCCGGTCGACCGCGGCCTGAACGGCTCGATTTCAGCGGTTGTGCTGTGGCTGCACGCGAACGGAGTGCCGGCATGGCTCGACTACGAGAGCATTGAATTCAGTGCCAACATCGCCCTGTTCGTTCCGGTCGGCCTGCTCATCGTGCTGCTGACCGGCATACGTCGCTGGTGGATCGGTACGCTGATCGGCACGCTGATCGGCACTTTGATCAGCTGCACCATCGAGCTCGGCCAGCTCGTCTTTCTGCCGGAACGATTTGCCACCGTCAACGACGTGATCGCCAACAGCCTCGGCGCCCTGCTTGGAACCCTGATCGCTGCCGTCGTGCTGCGGGTGGCTCTCGGCCCGGCCCATCCGCCGGCCGCGGTGGCACAAATAACCTGATCCCGAAATTTGAGTTGGACCTCAGAGAGTCTCTCTGCTATCTTCGGCAGAATGGATCGTCGAGGGTTTCTCACATTATCGTCCGCTGGCGCTGCAACGCTGGGTTTCAGTGCGCTGGGCGCACCCGGAGCCTTAGCCGCGACCGCCCCGATACTGCCAGGGGAGGTATCCCGCCTCTCCAATGTGCTCACCCAAAAGGGAAAAAAGCTCTACGACAATATTGAAGTGGACATCGGCGGCGACCGCGCCCGCCTGTTCATTCCCCAGACCGTGTCGCGCAATTCGACGGCCTCGATCGGAGCCGTCTGGTTCTACCACGCAGCCTCGAGTTCGCACAACGCGCTCAACGGCGGCTTCAAGTACCCCGGCGAACTCGTGGTCGATCAGAACGCCATCGCCATCTGCATCAATGCCGGCGGCACCCAGTACACCAACTCCGTCGCCACCAACGCGCAGAAGAATGCGTGGACCTACCTGAACGCGCTCTACACCGTGCGCCGCAACTTCTTACGCGCGACCTCGTTTGGCGGATCCCTGGCCTGCTACACCTACGGCAAGAAGCTCATTCCGTACATTCGCGGCCTGTACATGGTCAACGGACTCTACGACAACGAATGGCTGTACGCCTACGACACCAAGAACCAGGCCCACGTCGGCGATGCGTACAACAACGACCTCACCCTGATCAAGGGCACCAACCCGGCCCGGATCAGCGCCACCCCGTGGACAAATAGCCGGGTCAAGGTGCTCGTCTCCGACGACGCTCACCCCGACAATGTCGTCATTCCGAGCAGGAACGGCCTCGCCCTAATCAATAAAATCGCGCCCGTCGCCATTGCCGCCGAGGTGATGTACCACACGCTCGCGCACGACACCCCCGGGTTCGCCCACACCGACATGATCAAAACCTTCGCGCAGTGGTCGATCTAGCAGAGAGGTAGTTCGTGGCGGAACGCACGCGGGTCGACTGGGTTGACGGGGCCAAGGGCATCGCGATTCTGCTTGTGGCCCTCGCGCACGCGGTGCAGTGGACGGTACTCTCCGGCCTCGCGCCGGAGTTTTGGAACAAGATCAATCTGGTCTTCATCGTGTTTCGCATGCCGTTGTTTTTTCTCGCCTCCGGCCTGTTTGCCGCCTCGATCATCAAACGCAGCTGGCCAACGCTGTGGCGAACCCGGCTGAGCCTGCTGGTCTGGGCCCTCCTCCTGTGGACCCTCATTCGTTTCGGCTATTTCTCGCTCCTGACCAACCCGGCCGGCTTCGACGAGACCAACCCGATCGATCTGCTGCTCGCGCCGGTGCGCCCGAGCAACGGCCTGTGGTTTCTCTACGCCCTCGCCCTGTTTTTCATGGCCGCCAAATTCATGCGCAACCGCATCGACTGGCGGGTGCAGCTCGGCGGCGCCGTCGTGCTGTCGGTGCTGTTCTTCGCCCGCGCGGACACCGGCAACATCGCCTGGAACGGCATCGGCCGCTACTTCGTGTTCTTTCTGCTCGGCTGCTACCTGCGCGAGTGGATCCTCGCCTTCGTCAACCGCCCCAGTCGCCTCGGCGCGCTCGGTCTCGGCCTCGGCTTCGGCGCTGCCTTTCTGGTGTTGGCCGGGCTCATTCTCACCGTGGATTCACGCCTGCCGTTCATCACCGGAACGCTCGTCGTGGTGAGCCTGTTCGCCCTCGGCGCTGGCCTGCTCGTCGCCCGATTCCTGGTCGGCTTTCGCGCCATGGCCTGGCTCGCCGATGTCGGCCGCAATACTCTGCCGATCTACGTCGTGCATGTACTCCTGGTGTCGCTGATCACGAGCCTGCTGCTGCTCTACCGCGGCCAGGTCTGGCTCGATCGCCTCGGCCCGGCACTCCCCCCGCTGGTCGCTGGCCTCGCGGTCGCCGCGTCGCTGTTGCTCTGGCGGCTGGTGCGCGACCTGCCGGTGCTGCGCTACGCGTTTGCGGTGCCGATCTGGTTTGCCGGACGGGCACCGGCGGCGGGTGAAGCAGCGGCATCCCCTTCAGCAGAAACAGCAGACCCGGCAGAGCGGATGCTGCCGCGCAGCGAGTGAAATCGCCGCACCACCGTGCCGGGCGCCAGCGCGCCCTCGTGCTCCTCACCGGGCTCGTCCTGCTGACCGTTGGCCTGGTAGCCGTCACCACGCGAACGGTCATGTTTCCGCGTGAAGACGCTCCGAGCAGCGCCGACGCCATCGTCGTGCTCGGCGGGCTCGGGAGTGCGGCCGTCGTGCAGAAGGCCCTCGATCTGGCCAGGGCCGGGTACAGCGATCACGTGCTCATTTCGGATGCCTTCGGCGGGGACACCCGCCCGGCCAACCTGTGCGGGCGTGACCCGGCCGTGCCGGGCACGGCGATCGAGGTGGAGTGTTTCGACCCGCACCCCACGAGCACGCGCGGGGAGGCAGAAGCCATCGCCGCCTTCGCGAGCACTCAGGGCTGGAATCGCGTGATCGTGGTCACCTCGAGCTATCACGTGAGTAGGGCCCGTCTGCAGATCTCCCGCTGTTACCCAGGGGTACTCGCGGTGATCGGCGCCGCGCAGCCGATGGATCCGCCCAAGTGGGTGTACCAGTTCGGGTACCAGAGCGCCGGATTCATCAAGGCCTGGCTGACGCCGGCCTGTTGAACGCGCCGGCTCAACGCGCCGACTGAAGCCGTCAGCGCCGGGCCATCAGCCCCTCAGCGATCGAATCGACCCGCTCCCGGTAGCTCTGGCCCACCATGTCGGACTCGGCCGGCCACTCGCGCAGCGCCGCGTGAAACTCGGGCCAGGCCTTGATCGGGCGGGCCGGAACGCCGGCCACGATGGTGCCGTCCGGCACCGATGCCGTCACGACCGACCCAGCACCCACCACGCAACGGTCGCCGATGCTCACTCCGGGCAGCACTGTCACGCCGGCGCCGATAAAGACATCCGAGCCCACCCGAATCGGCGCGAAGCGATAGCGGCGGCCACGCTCATCGCGGTAGAGCCAGCCCGATCCGTCGTGGGTGATGAAGGTTACCCCGGAGCTGATCGTCACCCGGTCACCGACCGAGATGAGCCACGGCTCGGTAGTGGCGATATCAGAGAGGATGCGACATCCACTGCCGATCTGCACACCCAGCGCCCGAATCGCGTAGACCCTCCCGCGGGCACGCCGCAGAATCTTGTAGGTCAGTCGGGATAATTTCACCGTAAGACTCCATTTCGTCGGCTGTGCGGTGTTGGAGCAGCTGGAATTTCGCGGCCTGTGCAGCCCAACCCGCCTAAAGTATCGGTTTTCCGGCCCTCTCACTGGCGCTGAGGAAAATTCACGTGTTATCGTTGCGCCTAATCGCATCAACAGCGCTGCGGCTCCATCCCGTCCATTCCCTGCGCGATCAACAGTTTCTGCGCCACCACTCTGCGCTACCACCCGAAGGCGGCCGATGTTCGATTTCACCATGTTGCGATTGCGCCGCACGCCGATCATCATCAGCGCGCTCGCCGCCCTGTTCGTCATTGTGGCCAGCCTGGTGCTGCCGCGCTTCGTGGCCAGTCTCGGCTTTATCGTGATTCCGCTGGCCCTGCTCGCCTTCGTCGCCGTGGTGACCCTGTTCCTGCTGCCCGTACACGTTCTGCCGGCCGTGGCACTAGTCACCTTTGCACTCATTCCGGCCCGCGTGCTTCCCCAGGACGGCCCGATCGGCGCCTTGCCGCTGACCACCATGATCATCGTCGTCTGGGCGTTGCGCCGGCTGATCACCACCACGGCGAACGTTCCGCTCACGACGGCACCGGCCCCGTTCAAGTCGGCTACCCGCTTCTTCGCGGTGCTCTTTCTGGTCTGGTCGCTGTTCACGCTGCTGCGCAGCCCCGACCTGCAGGCGAGCCTCAGCTGGACTATCAGTTTCAGCGCCGGCGCGTTGCTTCCGCTTTTCATCGGCACCGCGAGCCGGGAGGCCTTCTGGATTCGGCGGGCCTGGCTTCTGCTCGGCGCCTGGCTCGGAGCGTACGCCCTGATCGAGGGGGCGCTGCGCGCCAATCCGATCTGGGGCACGCTGTACACGGTGCTCGGCCTGAGCGACAGCCAGCACTGGTCGGTGTATCGCGCGACCGCATCGTTTGGGCATCCGCTGTTCGCCGGTCTGTTTTTTGCCGTCGCCTGCGCCCTGGGGATCGGCGTCTGGCTGCGCGAGAACTCGAAACCGGCCCTCGTCACCGCGATCCTGAGCGGCCTCGGCCTCGTCGCCACCGTCTCGCGCGGTGCCATCCTGTCGGCGGCGATCGCCATCGGTTTCGCCTACTTCGTGTCGCTGGTGCTGCGCGGTGAAAAGCACTGGGGCAAATTCGCGCTGCTCGCGGTGCTCGTGGCTGCGGGCATCGTCGCACTCTTCCAGTTCGATGCCTTTACCGCCCGCAATAACTCGGTCGAGGCCGAACTGTCGTCGCAGGCCCGCGACCTCGGCGTCTGGGTGTCCCTGCAGGCCGCGAATCTGACCGGTTGGATCGGGTCGGGGCCTGGCACTTCCGGCATCACCGGGCGCCTGTTCAACGAGGTCACGATCGAGAATTCGCTGCTGCAGCTGCTGATCAGCATCGGCCTGCCCGGAGTGCTCCTGTTTCTGCTCGTGATCGGCTCGGCCGTGGCGTACGCGCTGTCCCAACGTGCCGTCGGCGCCGCGGCCGCTCTCGTCGCGTACACCGTCTGTATCGCCGGATTCAACGCGCTCGACGCACTGCGCCCGATGCACCTGCTGCTTGGTTGCCTGTTGATTCTGACGCTGAATCCGGGCAAAACGGATGCCGCCGCCGGGCTTGGCACGGCGCCAGCACGACGATCACTCGCTCGCCCCAAACGGGGGTATGCGCGCATCTAACGTGCCGCCGGCTGGCACGCTACTCTAAACCGACAGATTCTCAGTTACCGCCGGCATTTCCTGCCGGCCCGTAAGGGGTATGGGCGTGACGACGATAGGTTCGACAGGCACGGGCTCGACAAGAATTACCGTGTTGCAATCGCTGAGTGCACCCGATGGCACCACGCGCTACGTCAACCAGGTCGTCGAGGGCGCTCCGGACGCCGTGACCATGCGGTTCTTCACCTGGCGCACCGCGCTACTGGGCCGGTACGACGTGTTGCACGTGCACTGGCCGGAGCTGCTCATTCGCGCTCCCCGGCCGCTCAAGGCGAAGCTTCGTCGCGCCGCTCTCTACGCACTGCTGCTGCGCGCGCGGCTGCAGCGCATTCCGATCGTGCGCACCATGCACAACCTCACCCCGCACGAGGCCGGACAGAACGCGGAAACCCGCGCCCTCGAGGCACTCGATGCCCGTACGGCGCTCGTTATTCGACTGAATCCGACCACCCCGGTCGAACCGGAGTCCAAGGCCGTCACCATTTTGCACGGCCACTATCGGGACCGCTTCGCCGGCATGCCGCTGCCGGACTCCGTCCCCGGGCGCATCCTCTATTTCGGACTGATTCGACCCTATAAGGGGGTCGAAACCCTGCTGCAGGTATTTCGCTCGGTGCCGGGCGCGGATCTGACGCTGCGCATCGTCGGCCGCCCGTCCAGCGGCCTCGGCGCGGTCATAACCGCCGAACAGGCCGAGGACGAACGCGTCAGCTCGGTGCTGCGCTTCGTCTCCGACGAGGAACTCGTGGTGGAGGTCGGCGAAGCTGAACTGGTTGTGTTGCCCTACCGCGAAATGCACAATTCGGGCGTTCTGCTCGTCACCCTCTCCCTGGATCGGCCGGTGCTCGTGCCGTCGACACCGTCCAATCTGGCCCTGGCCGAGGAGGTCGGCCCCGGCTGGATCTATCTGTACGAGGGCGAGCTCACGCCGTTGATCCTGCGCTACACCCTGGAGCGGATGCGCGCCGCCGGCTCCCGGCCGCGCCCCCACCTTGACGGGCGCGACTGGAAAACCCTGGGTCTGCAGAGTTATGGCACCTACCTGCGGGCCTTGCAGCTGACCGGTCGGCCCCGCCGGAGCATCCGTTGACCGTGACGATGCCACCATCGACCCCCTCAGCCCCGCTTCCCCGTTCCACCGCCGGACTCGGGCACACAGCAGGCCGGGGCGCATCGACGACCCTGGTCGGCCAGCTCATTCGCATCGGCGTGCAGCTCGGCGGCATCGTCGTGCTGGGCCGGCTGCTCGACCCGAGCGATTACGGGCTCGTCGCCTCGGTCGCCGCCATCATCGGTGTCGGCGAGGTGCTGCGCAACTTCGGGCTGTCGTCGGCGGCGATTCAGGTGCGCGAGCTCAGCCGGCAGCAGAAGGACAACCTGTTCTGGATCAACAGCCTGATCGGGCTCGCCCTCATGCTGCTGGCTGTGCTGTTCAGCCCCTTGATCGCGACACTGTACGGCGACGACCGACTCGTGCTGCTCACCCAGGTACTCGCCGGCACGTTTCTGCTGAACGGCCTCGCCACCCAGTTTCGGGCCGATCTCAACCGCAACTTTCATTTCAAGGCACTGGCCGGCTCGGAGATCGGCGCGCAGGTCGGCGGGCTGACCATTGGCATCGTCATGGCGCTCAATGGTTTCGGCTATTGGGCCCTCGCCGGGCAGCAGATCAGCCAGGGCATTCTCACCATCATCATTCTCGTTCCCATTACCAACTGGTTTCCGGGCTGGTTTCACTGCAAAACGCCGATGCGACACCTGATCGCGTTCGGCTCCAACCTGGCCGGTACCCAGCTGCTCGGCTACGCCAGCCGCAACACCGACACCATCGTGATCGGCGCGACTCTCGGCGCGGGCCCGCTCGGCCTGTACAACCGCGCTTTTCAGCTGCTGCTGCTGCCGCTCAACCAGATCAACGGCCCGTCCACCCGGGTGGCGCTGCCGGTACTGGCGCGGCTGCAGGACGACCCGGCCAAATACGACCGGTTCATTCTGCTCGGGCAAACCATCATGCTGCACGCCGTCACCATCGTGCTCGCGTTTTCCTGCGCTCAGGCGCTGCCGATCATCAGCATCGCGCTCGGCAGCAATTGGCTCGGCTCCGCGCCAATCTTTCAGATTCTGGCCATCGCCGGGTTCTTCGAGGCTGCGGCCTACGCGACCTACTGGGTGTTTCTGTCGAAGGGCGTCACCAAGCAGAACCTGTACTTCGCCCTCTGCACCCGGCCGCTACTGGTCGTGTTCGTGCTGCTCGGCTCCTTCTGGGGCGTCTACGGCGTCGCCGCCGGATATTCACTCGGCGTCGCCCTGATCTGGCCGATCGGCCTGTGGTGGATCAGCCGGGTAACGAATGCCCCGGCGCGCGCCATGTTTTTCGCCGGCGTTCGCGCCATCCTCGGCTACGGCTTCGCCACCGGGGCGTCCTGGGCTGCCGTGCAGTGGATTCCGATCGAACTGCCCCTCGCCCGGGTGGCGCTCGGCGGTGTTGCGCTGCTCGTCGCGATTGGCATCGTCATGCTGGTCTGGCCCCGGTTTCGGCGCGATGTTCGCTCGATCGCGCAGGCCCGCAGCTTTCTGCGGTCGGCGAAGGCTTCACCCGCTGTTGCCGGTGGGTCCGCGACGGCGACCGATCAGCTCACTCCGGCGCCCCCCGCCGCCGCGCGCAGCACCCGCCGCGGTGGGCGCACCCGGCTGCGCATCGTGCGCAAGCTGGACCGGATTTTGCACGGCCTGGCCGCGGCATCCGCTCTGCCGTATCTGCGTGATCGGGCCGCACTGCGCCGGGCGATCGGGCGACTGGGGCCGGCCCCGGATGGCACCGAGCGCTGGCACGTGCTCGTTGCGCCGCCCGGCGAGGGAAACATTGGCGATCAGGCCATGATCGAGGCGTACCTCGAGAACGTCACAGGGCCGGTGCGGGTACTCGTGCGGGGCCCCAATGATGTGCGCATTCCGGCGGAACATTCCGCCCGGGCACGGCTCGAGCCGATCGCGCACCTGATCTATGGCAACGACCGCGCCCACCGACAGTCCATGGTGCAGCTCGCGGCCGTGCTGCGCGGGGCCCTGTCACTGACCGTGGTCGGCGCCGACATCATGGACGGCGCCTACAGCGTGCGTGCCTCGTCCCGGCGAGCGGATGTCGCGAGCCTGGCCCGCAGCGTCGGGGTTGAAGCGCGTATTCTCGGCTTCAGCTGGAACGGCCACGCCAATCTGGGGGTACGCCGTTCACTCGGCCGCGCCGGTCGGTTGGGAACCCGGCTGCAGCTGCGCGACCCGGTCTCATCCGCGCGAGCTCGCGCCGACCGATTCAAGAACGTGATCGACGTCGCCGACGCCGTGTTCGCGGTGCGCACGAGCTCGCCCACCGCCGCCACGGAATACCTCGGCACCGCGCCGACGCCCTACGCCGTGGTGAACGCGAGCGCGCTGGTCGGGCGCAGCTTCGACCAGATCTCGGAGTACGCCGTGATCATCACCGCCCTGCTCGAGGCCGGGCTGAGAGTGGTGCTACTGCCGCATGTCGTGCGGCACAGCGGCGACGATGCCGCCGCCTGCCGCGCGGTGTTCGACCGGTTCGCCCAGGGGGCCGGCGCTGAAGATCGGGTGGTTCTGGTGAACCGGCTGCTCACGCCGGCCGAGGTGCGCGGACTCTGTGCTGGGGCGTCGATCGTGCTGACCGGTCGCATGCACCTCGCCGTGCAGGCGCTGTACCACCGGGTTCCCGCCGTCGCGCTGTCCACCCAGGGCAAGGTCGCGGGCATGATGAGCCTGTTCGGCACGCAGGACCTGTGCGTAGAACCGGGCGTCGGCCTGGCCGAGCGTATGGTTCCCGTCGTGCGCGCGGTCCTCGCCCAGCGAGGCGAGTACCGCGCCCGACTGGCCGCCCAGCTGCCCGAGGTGCAGCGCCTCGCCGCCCTCAATTTTACCGGGCTTGCGAGCGGCGCCCGAGCCGATCCACCCCGATCGAACCAGCCCCGATCCCGCCCCACATTCTCGCGACCACGCGACGACAGAGAAGGCCGAGCATGACCCAGCCCACATCGCCCGACACCACCCATCCCCCGGTGAACCCGAAGCCGGCGCACCCACTGCTGCGCCGCATCCTCTTTGTCATTCCGTCGCTGCACGGCGGGGGCGCGGAATTCGTCGCCCGTACCTGGATGGGCTGGCTCGCCGACCAGGGCTACGAGGTACGTGTTGTGCTCACCGCCGGCGATGTGGAGCCGGGATACCTTCCCGAGGGGGTCGAGGGGCGATCTCTCGCCGGACAGCACGGGCATGTCGCGAAGACCGCGGCCCTGCGGCGCAGCCTGATCGACTGGCAGCCCGATGTCGCCGTGGCCCTGCAGGTGTATCCCAACCTCGTGCTGCTGACCGCGGCCCGGCTGCTGCCGGCGCGCGTGCGACCCCGGGTGCTCGTGAGCGAACGCAATCTGGTCTCGCTCGGCCTGCCCGGATCGAGTCTCGCCCACCGGGTCAAGATCGGCATCGCCAAGCGGATATATCGGTGGGCTGACCATGTCATCGCCATCTCGCATCCGGTCGCCGCTGAGCTGGTCTCGGCGTTCGGCGTGCGCGGAGACCGCATCACCGTCGTCGCCAACCCGGCCACTGCGAAGCTGCGCGGAACACCGCGCGGGCCTGGCCGGACGAGTCTGCACGCCCACGTTGCCGAAGACGGAGCCGTGACCGAGAGCGGAGCCGACCGGACCGGCACCGCTACGATCGTGGCGCCCGGGGCGCGGCGGCCTGGGACGGCCAACGGAATTCAGATCGTGCTGGCCTGCCGGCTGGTCGAACAGAAGCGACCGCTGCTGGCCATTGCGGCGGCGGCCGAACTGGCCAGGCGGGGCGTCGCTGTCGAGGTCGTGTCGTTCGGCGGCGGTCCGCTGCTTGGCGATGTGCAGGCCGCAGCCCGACAGGCCGACGTGATCTTTCACCACCGCGGCTGGGTCGAGACCTGGTTCGACGAGTTCGGCGACAACGCCGTGGCCCTGCTCACCTCGAGCCGGGAGGGCTTCGGCAACGTACTGGTCGAGGCCGCCGCGGCCGGGTATCCCTCGGTGGCCGTATCGGGGGCGCTCGGCGTAGCGGATGCAATTGTGCCCGGTATCACGGGCGAGCTCGCGTTGTCCGCGCGGCCCGCGGACCTCGCGGACGCTATTCTGCGCGCAGCCGAGCTCCCGCTCGACCACATCGAGCCGTGGCTGGCTCGCTTCTCCGAGCAATCGAGCGGCGCCGACCTGGAGCGAGTGCTCATTTCGACGCTGGAGCGCGCATGAGAATCTTTGCCTCGGCCATGGGCCAGATCGACAATGTCGGCGACACCGTGCTGCGCCGGGCCTTCCTCGACGCCCTGCGGGAGGCCGGCGAGCTGCAGGTGTTCGTCGGATCCCGAGCGGACTCCTACCTGAGCGGACTCGGTCTGCACGACGCCGATCGGCTGTTTCGCACGAGCACCGACTGGCGACGCGAGATTTCACGGTCGACGCTGCGGGAAGCATCCGTTTATGCCTTCAATGCCGGGGAAATGGAGCTGCAACGCGCCTACGCGCTGCGCTATCTGCGCCTTGCGCCGCACCTCGCGCTCAATCGGCTGCGCGGCGGGCACGCCGTGCACACCGGGTTCGGCGTGCGGCAGAACACGAAGTGGCGCATTCCGGTGGCCGCGACCCTGCGCCTCTGCGACCTCGTGGCCTGGCGCGACGACTATAGCCTGGCAGCGATGGGGCTCGGCCGCATCGCTCCCGACTGGGCTTTTGCCACCGGGGCAGCGGATGCCGACCTGCTCGCGTCGACGCCCGACCGGCCGCTGCTCGCCGTGTCGGTGCGCTACAACGGGCGGCGCCCGGACTCCGAGTGGATTCAGGCCATGCGCGGCCTCGCCGGCGCCTTCGGGCTGCAGATCGTCGCGGTCTCCCAGATCGAACGCGACGGACCGCTGGCCGAGGAACTCGCCGTCAAGCTCGGCGGTACCGCGCTGGTTTGGGATGGACCGGACCATGCCGAGCAGGAAGTGAAGCTGCGGGCGGTCTACCAGCGGTCGCTGCTCGTGGTGACCGACCGGCTGCACGCGGCGGTGATCGGACTGACCGAGGGCGCCCTGCCGCTCGTGATCGCCGAGGGCGGACACTCCAAGGCGGCGCGCACGCTCGATGCGGTCGGCATCAAGGGCGCCACGATCGGCTGGACCCTGCCAGACGCCGCGGCACTCGAGCGTCGCGCCCGCGATGTGATCAGCCGCCGGGAACCGATTCTCCGGCACGTGGTCGAGGCCCGGGCTTCGCTTTCGGAGTTGACCCGCGCGATTCGAAAGCTGACCGAGTGAGCGAGGCCGACGCGACCGAGTGGCCGGTCGTGAGCGTCATCGTTCCGGCCTACAACGCCGCCGAGTTTCTGGAAGGTGCCATCGACCGGCTGCTCCACCAGACTCTGTCCAACATCGAGATCATCGTGGTCGACGACGGCTCAACGGATGCGACGGCCGCGATCGGTGCGCGGGTGGCCGGCGCGCACGCATCCGTTCATTTCTTTCAGCAGGAACGCAACGGCGGAGTCGCGCTCGCCCGGAGCCGGGCGGTCGCCGAAAGCCGGGGTGAGTTTCTCTGGTTCGTCGATTGTGACGATGATTGGGCCGAGTCCGCGCTGGACAAGCTCGTGACTGCGGCCCGGTCGACCGGCGCCGACGTGGTGATCTGCGGCGCGGAGTACGTCTATCCCGGCCAGCGGCGCGCCCTGGCCGCGCCCGCTCTGCCGCAGCCGATCACCGGTGCGGCGGCATTTGGGCTGCTGCTCGACGGCGACATCACCGGGCATCTCTGGAACAAGCTGTTCCGACGTGCTCTCGCCAGCGAGATCGAGTTCACGCCGGCCCGGGTGCACTCCGACCTGGCCATGGTCGCGCAGCTGCTCGCCGCGTCCGATCGGGTCGCAGCGATCAGCGACACGCTCTACTCCTATGTCGTGCGCGGCGGGTCGATCATCCGCTCCGGGTCGCGCCGGGCTGAATCGCTGCTGTTGGTCGAGCAGGCCGTCACCACTGCCGCAATCACCCTCGACACCCGCATCATCGGCTCCAACTCGTACGGCTATTTTCGACTGCGCTACGTGCTGCTGTCCGGGCTGAAAGACGCTCTGAGCGGTCCATACGACGCTGAGGAGCGCGACGAGATCGTCGCCGAACTGCGCTCGCGGCTGACCTGGCGGCTCGTGCTGCTCGCCGCAAGCCGCCGCGATTGGAAGCGCCTCGCGCTGGCCGCCACCGCCAAGGTGAGCGTTGGGCTGCACCGTCGTGTGCTGCGCCTCGCGGCCGAGCAGGGCGCCGCCTGAGCGGCCTCGCTGCGGCATCCACTCACCGAGCTGTGAACCTCGTGCCAACGGGAACGATTTTTCGCGGTGGAACTCACGGCTCGGCAGAGTCGATGCCTCCGCCCGCCGGAATATTTCGTCACGCGGGACAGCGGCATTCGGGGCACTTTCACAGGAAAGTGAAACGGATTCGACTTTGGTGATCGATAGGCTCGGTCCGATAGTTCAATCCGAGTAGTCCCTACGCTGTCGGTCATCGAACGCTGAATACGCACCATGCACCCACCGGGCCAGCATCCGCCACCAGGCACCTGTCAGAACGACACGCTGCTTCAGATAACGCGGAATCACGACACTCCTGACCGGATCGCCAAGGTCGACGAACCGACCCTGTCCGCGCAGCCGGTGCGACCGCTGCATCAGCTCGTTCGAACCGTACCTAGCGCTTCGAACGAGTACAGCACCCGCTGTCCATTCGTGAACCCGATTCTCCGGAGGACGTCCACCGTGCCCCTTTTTCGCCAGCCCACTGACAGTAAACCGCACGCTCACCGGCCCACGACGTCCGCCCGCCACGCCGTGATTGCCGTCGCCGCCTTCTTCGCTGTCACGATTGCGGTGCTCGCTCCCCTCACCATTCCTGTTCCAGGCGGTGAAGTGGCGGCCGCGGCGACCGTACGCACCGTGATCGACAGCAAGTCGTCAAAGATCAACTATTCCGGAACCTGGCGCACCACCCGCAATGCCGCCGACCGCGGCGGATCGGTGCGGTTTCAGTTCAGTCCGGGCAGCGCCTCGATGACCTTTGAGGGATCCAGTGTCGCCTACGTGACACGCACCACCACGAGCTCCGGAAAGAGCACGGTTTCCATCGACGGCAAGGTCGTCGCAACCGTCAACGGTTACTCCGCGACCACCCAACACAAGCAGACCGCGTTCAGCACGACGGGCCTCGGCAGCGGCAGCCACACCATCACAATCACCCGCACCGGCAAGAAGGACCCCCGCTCCACCGGTACCAACAGCATTATTGACGCGTTCGTCGTCAATCCCCAAGCCGCTTCCGCTCCAGCACCGGCGCCGATCGCCGCCCCAGCTCTCCCGCCCATGCAGACGCCGTCCGGCGCGCACCGCTACGCCGACTGCCCGGCCGCGACCGAGGCGGTGAGCAACGCCGCCGAGCTCATATCCGCCGTCGACCGTGCCCGACCCGGGACCGTCATCCACCTGGCGCCCGGCACCTACCGGGACCAGATCAACATGCACGCGAACGGCACGAAAGCCGACCCGATCTGGGTCTGCGGCCCGCGTGACGCCGTCATCGATGTCGGCAGCGTTCAGGACAACCACGGCATCCAGATCAAGAATTCCTCGAACCTCGTGATCGCCGGCATGACCGTCACCAACAGCCTCAAGGGCATCAGCGTGGTTCACAGCACCAACGTCACGATTGCCGACACGCGCGTCGAGAACATCGGCTACGAGGGCATCCACTTGCGTGATTTCACGACCGACAGCACCGTCGTCGGCAACACGATTTCACGCACCGGCCAGCGCGATGCGCAGTTCGGCGAGGGCGTCTACATCGGTACCTCGGAGAACAACTGGTGCGCGCAGACCGACTGCAGACCGGACCGTACCGATCGCATCCGGGTGCTGGGCAACACGATCAGCAGCACCAGCGCCCAGCCGATCGAGGTGAAAGAAGGCACGTCAAACGGCGTCATTCGCGACAACGTCATCGACGGCGCCAACGGCATGCGGAACGCTCAGGAATGGGTCAAGGTCAAGGGCAACGACTGGACCATCGTCGGAAACACGGGCAGCAACAGCCCCCTGCACGGCTTCGCGGTCAACGGCAGTGTCGCGGGCTGGGGCCTGCGCAATACCTTCACCGACAACTCCGGTGCGGTCAATGCCGGGGGATACGCCTTCTTCATCCACGAGAAGGGCCGCAAGGGCTCGAGCGACACCAAGGTCTCCTGCGCGAACTCGGTCACCCGCGCGGCCGAGGACTTCTCCAACCTCCCCTGCACCGGGTAGCGGCTGCGGCGCGCGGCCGAACGCTGCACGCGCTGAGCTGAGTTGCTCGCGCCAGCAGCAAACCCGCGCGGCCGAGCAGTGCGACAGAAGTCCGGGAGACGAAAGGCCGGGAGACAGAAACTCAAGGGTTCAAAAACCACTCTAGGCACTTTCACAGGAATGACGGGTGCCGCACGTCGGACAGCCCGCCGCCTCCTTCCCGTCGAGTCGGTGACTTAGCCCACAATGGGCATTAGCACTGGTCAGGGCCAAATCAAGAGGCTCGCTCAGTTTCGCAGCGGCCGACCGCCGAGACGGGCGCTGCAGCGCACGCGCACGCCCGCGCGAGGAGAGGCGTTCGCATCCGCTTAATTCGTGCCCACAAACCCATTTGCACACGGGTAACGTGCAGCAGTTCAGACGCTAATTGACGACGTGAGCACGGCAATCACCGCCGAGTATCACGAAGATCATGTGCGTCGAAAACCCCCGGGTTCACGGACGTAGCCAACAAGTCCATGAACATCCGGAAGGTCCACTATGTTGTTCCCCCGCTTCACCCGACGTGCCACCATCGCCGCCGTCGCCATCGCCGCGCTGGTTCCGCTCAGCGCCATGATCCCCGCCGCAGCGGCCTCCGCCGCGACAGCGCCCGCCGGCACCACGGTGATCGACAGTTCCTCCGCACAGGTCAAGTACGTCGGCACCTGGCGCACCACGGGCTCACCCTCCGACAACGGAGGATCGGTAATGTTCGCCTCCACAACGGCGACGAGCGCCTCGCTGACCTTCACGGGCTCGACCGTGGCCTTCATCACCCGTATGACCAGTAGTTCGGGCACGAGCGATATCTCGATCGACGGCAAGGTGGTCGCCACGGTCAACGGCTACTCCGCCACGACGAAGTACCAGCAGAGCCTGTTCAGCACCACGAATCTCTCCAGCGGGACCCACACCATCAAGGTCAGCCGCACCGGCCAGAAGGATTCCCGATCCACCGGAACCAGCAGCATCGTCGACGCGTTCCTCACCAAGTCCCCCGCAACCGCAACCGCTCCCGCCCCGGCGCCGACGCCCACCCCGACCGCCACGGCGGTCCCGCTGACCACGACGGCCACGATGGACGCCCCGACCGGCTCGACCACCATCGACAGCGAATCGGCGCAGGTCACGTACGCCGGCACCTGGCGCACCTCCGGCTCCAGCAACGACTCCGGCGGATCGGTCAGGTTCTCGACCACCTCGAGCAGCGCTTCCTTAACCTTCCAGGGTTCGAGCATTGCCTTCATCACCCGTCTGACCAGCAGCTCCGGCACGAGCAACGTCGCCATTGACGGCCAGGTCGTCGCCACGGTCAACGGCTATTCCGCGAGCACGGCCTACAAGCAGGTTGCTTACAGCACGACGAGCCTCTCCGCCGGCACCCACACCATCACGGTATCCCGCACCGGCCAGAAGGACGCCCGCTCCACCGGCACCAGCAGCATCGTCGACGCCTTCGTCGTGTCGGCCGTGCCGAGCACCGCGCCCACCCCGGCACCGATCAGCACCCATCGCTACGCCGACTGCCCGGCCGCGACCGTCACCGTGACGACCGCTCAGGAGCTCATGACCGCCGCGGCCCAGGCACAGCCCGGCACCGTCATCAAGATGGACCCCGGCACCTACAACGCCCAGATCAACATGACCGTCAACGGAACAGCCACCAACCCGATCTGGGTCTGTGGACCGCGCACCGCGGTGGTCAACGTCGGCAGCATCCAGAACAACCACGGTATCCAGATCTCCAACTCCTCGAACCTCGTGGTCGCCGGAATGACCGTCACCAACAGCCTCAAGGGCATCAGCGTGATCCGCAGCAAGAACGTCACCATCGCCGATACCCTGGTTGACAACATCGGCTATGAAGGCATCCACCTGCGGGCTTTCACCACCGACAGCAAAGTCGTCGGCAATACCATTCGCAATACCGGCAAGCGCGACCCGTTCTACGGTGAGGGCATCTACATCGGAACCTCAGACGCCAACTGGTGCGCCCAGACCGACTGCCTGCCCGACCGCACCGACCGCACCCTCCTGATGGGCAACACCATCAGCCTGACCGGCGCCCAGCCGATCGAGGTCAAGGAAGGCACCTCGTACGGCATCATCCGCGACAACGTCATTGACGGCACCAACGCCATGCCGCGCGCCGAGGAATGGGTCAAGGTCAAGGGTAACGACTGGCAGATCTACCAAAACAAGGGTACCAACAGCACCATGCACGGCTTCGCCGTCAACGGAAGCGTTGCCGGCTGGGGCCTGCGCAACGTGTTCTTCGATAACACCGTTCCGGTCAACGCCGCGGGCTTCGGCTTCTTCATCCACGAACAGGGCAGCAAGGGTGCCAGCGGCACCAAGGTCTACTGCTCCAACACCGTCACGGCTGCTGGGTCCGGTTTCTCGAACCTGGCCTGTACCTCTTAGCCACCCGGTCGCTTCGTCGTTCGAGTGCAGTGGTCCAGCTGCGCTCGATACGAGGAAAGACCGCGGCAGCCGAATAGGTAGTCTCAAAGGCGGATCTGGCCAGATCCGCCTTTTTGGCGCGCCAGGGGGCATCCGTCATCGCCCGGTGCAGGGCCGCCTCGAGGGCGTCGACGTCGCCGGGCTCCATGAGCATGCCGACCCCACCGGCCAGGACGGCCGGCACCCCACCGACGCTGGTCGCCACGACACAATTGGTGCGCGCCATCGCCTCGAGAATGAACATAGGCATCGCCTCGTCGCGGGAGGGCAACACCGCGATCGCGGAGCGCTCGAGCAGCTCCATTAGGGCAGCATGGCTGAGCGGGCCGACAAATTCCGCCCCAGTCAGCGGCTGCGCAGGCTGGTCGCCGATCGGCCCGGCAATGACCAATTTCCAGAGCGGATGCTGCGGCGCGAGCCGTTCCCACGCCGCCACGAGTACGTCGACGCCCTTGCGCTTGCTGACCGCACCGCCGAACACGACGAGGTTCTCGATCTGCCGCACGGCACCAGCGGCGACGGCGTTCGGCACGAGTACAACCCGCTCCCCCGGCACGAACTCCGCCGCCGCAGCGTGCGATTCAACCGACAGGGTCAGCACCACGTCGGCGGAGCGCAGCACGCTCCCCACCAGACCGGGGCGCTTGCGGGCGAAGTCGGCAAACGAACTACCGTGCAGCTGTGCCACGGTCGCGAAACCACGCGCGTGGGCCAGGGCGAGCAGAGCGCCTTCCCGCGCGAAGGATCCGCCCTGGGACAGGTGCGCAACGACGACGGTGCGCTCCGGGTTGGCCAGCCGCAGCAGCTTCCAGAAAGCGGATGCTGCAACTCCGGCCGCGCGCAGCCCGCCGCTGCCGTCCCGCGAGGACACCATACGCAGTTCGAAGTCGACAAAGGAATGTGCCAAATAGCCATTGACCACCTGACTCATGCCGCCGGCGACCTCACCGCTGCGTCCAACGTGCACGGCAATGAAACGTTCGGCCGTGCGCCGGGATACGTGCCGCTGGGCGGCGACCGGGGTGGTATTGAGCGGGTCAGCGTTTTGCGGGTTGATCGTGAGCGCCGCTATGTTGATCGGCTCGGTATCGTCCGCTTCGCTGATGCTCACCGCACACTTTCGATGCTCAGCACCTGGTCGAGCAGGCGACGCACGGTCTGTAATTCGGCCTGCGCTTCGGCCAGGCCGGCCAAAATGGGCTCGCGCCGGCCGAGCAGGTTCTGCAGCCGATCCCGGATTTGGGCGCTACTGAGTCCGGCGCTGTCAATGCTCACGTCGTGCAGGCCGGCCGCGGCAAAATGCCGGGCGATCTTGTCCGCCCGACCACCTTTGGGCTGTCCGCTGACCAAAAGTGCGGCCGGAACTGCTCCCTCGGTAAGCGCGCCGACGAGCACGTGCAGCCGGTCGCTCACGGCGAGCGCCGCCCGTCGGTAGAGGTCGCGCAGGCGCTGCTCCTGCTCGTCATGGCCGGTGCCGTTCCAGCGCAGGGCCTGCCCGTCGAGGTCGGCGGCGAGTTGGCCGCACTTCTCGTCGTCGCGCAGAACCTGGGTCACGCACCAGATTGTGAGGCCGTTGTCGGCCGCCACGGCTCGCACCCCGGCGAGCCACTCATCGCTCGGATAGTCCAGATCGGAGCGCATGGATACGACCAGCACGTCGCGAACCTCGTCGGCCAGATCACGCTTTTCTGCCCGACCGTCGCTCGCAAAGGCGAGGTCGGGCATGATGCGGCCCTGCCCGAGATATCCGGCGGTGGCGGCATCGCGCCAGAGCGACAGATTGGACAGTGCAATGGACGGACCCATCAGGGCGCGCGGCAACGGTGCAAAATTGCGGCTGCCCACGCCCACCCGGGCCACCCGGCCATGTCGAGCGCGCACGAGGGCGAGCACCGGCAGCATGGCGAGGTGCTCCTTCATGCCGATCAGGGTCAGCTGAATTTCTCCCGGCTTGAACACGTACGATGCCCGGCCGCGGGCGGCGCTGCGCAGTGCCGCCGCGTACCAGGCACGAAAGGACCGGTACTGCACATCGTCCGGCGCCAGGCCGAGTCCTTCCGCGTAGCCATCGGGGGCTTCGCCGACATAGATGTGCAGCGGGCCGTTGGGCCGCAACCAGTCGAGCAGCTGCCGGCGGAGCAGAATGTCACCAATGTTGTCGTACTGTCCGCGGGCCGGCACGAAAATTTCGCGCGGCATCCGCTCGCCTGGTGCGGTGGCGCTCATCGGTCGGTGGTCAGCGAAACGCTCACGCCGGTGTCGATCGCGCGGCCGGCAGCGAAGCGGATAACCTCAGCCGTCAGGTCGGGCGCATCAACGGCCCGAGCGACTCCGAGGCATTCGGCGAGCTCGGCGATCTGCATCTGGTGGTCGTCGACGTGTTCGCCGCGGTGCTTGCGGCGGGTCACGATCACCGGGAAGACCCCCAGCTCAAGCAGGCCCATGAAGGTGCCAACGCCGGCGTGGGTGATCACGACGTCGGCCGTGAGGGCAGCATCGACGAACATCGCGGTCGGCATCATCTGGTGTACCTGACCGGGCAGGTCGGTCCGGTCGGTGGTGAAACCGAGCTGCCAAACGGTGCGTTCGTCGGCGAGGCCGCTCGCGAGCACGGCATCGACGAGGGAGTCGAACCGGTACCCCTCGATGGTGCCGAGGGTGACGAACAGGCTGGGGCGGTCCGGCGCGTGTTTGACCAGCGCATGGTAGGTGGAGAGCACACTCGGGTATGTTCTCCACCGCTCCGTCGCCCAGGCCGGGTGCTGGGTGCGCACGCTGACCAGCCGGCTGGCGGCGAGCACCCGCCCGCTGAGTGAGGGGCCTTCCACTCGCGAGACGCTCTCGATGTACAGGCTGGGCACGCCGCTGATCGCGGCCTGGGGCAGCGCCGCCACGGCCAGGCCGGCCCCCGTGCTCACAGCACCGTCGAAGGATTCGTGTTTGAGCACCCGCCGGACGATTCCGGCCGCGCGCATCATGCCGAGATAGTCGCGCGGGCGTACATAGGGCACGTGGATGCGGCGCTGACCGGCCAGCAGGGATCGGCTTTGCATGGAGTCAAAGGTGACCCAGAGCGAGCTCGGCGAGGCGCCAAGTCCGGGGGCGAGGCGAACGAGCTGAGCGAGATGGCCGCCGGTTGAGGCGACGAGCAGAAGCTTCCGTGGCGTGGGCGGCAGCGGAGCGAGCGGGTATGACGAGTGCACGGACACTGAGGCTCCCTTCGGGTAAAGCCTGGGTGGGACGGTTTCGAACGTGCGTCATCGAACGTGCGCTATTCGGGCGGTGGAGTTGTCGATCGGCGAAGCTGAACTGGTAAGGCTGAGCAGGTGTCGCTGAATTACCAGGTGACGCGGGTGTGGGTCGGGTTGTCTGTCGAGGAAATGTCGCTCTCGACCGGCGTTGGGCCGCGATCGATCGCGGTCGCGGCGGCGGATCGGCTCGGCCGCAGGGACGGGCGCAGGGGCGGGCGTGGCGAGACCGCGAATCCGCCGTCGCGCACGAGCGCGTCGGGGCCGCGGGTGGGGACCATGGCAAGCACGACGCCGAGCGGCGTCGTGCCGACGGCTTCGAGGGCGTCGAACGCGGCGAGCAACTCAGCCTCACTCACCCGGTTGGCGCCAACTACCAAAACCGTGCCACCGGTCCAGCGGCTGAGCACAGCAGCGTCGGTGACCGCGAGTACCGGCGGGGCGTCGATGAGTACGTAGTCGTAGCTGCTGCTGAGCACATCGAGCACGGTGCCCATGGCCGTCGAACCGAGCAGTTCGCTCGGGTTGGTGGGGATCTTGCCGGAGGAGAGCACGGTGAGCGGATGCAGCGTGCCCCACGATTGCAAGGAATCCTTGAGCGGCACATCCCCGACCAGCACGTCGGTCAGGCCGCGGTCTGGGTCAAGGCCGAGGTAGTCGGCCAGCCGGGGCGTGCGCAGATCGGCGTCGATCACGGCGACGGTCGCGCCGCTCTCGGCGAGCACGATGGCAAGGTTGACCAGGGTGGTGGTCTTGCCCTCACCCGTGACGGACGACGTCACGACCAGGCTGCGCCGGCTGGTATCGGCGTCGGCGAACTCGAGGTTCGTGCGCAGCACCCGGAATGCCTCGGCGCGTGCGGTGGCCGGACCGTCGGGGGTGATGATCGGGTTGGCGTGCGCTTCAAGGGGGATGCCGCCGAGCACTGGAACCACCGTGAGGCGCTCGATGTCGTCACGGTTGTAGATGCGAAGATCGAGCAGTCCGATTAGGAACGCGGTCACCAGGCCGACCAACAGTCCAATGAGCAGGCCGACAGCGAGGTTGAGGTAGAGCTGGGGCAGCGCCGGGTTGTCCGGCACCACCGCGGGGTCGAGGACACCGACCGTGACCGGGCTGGCTCCGCCGTCCGCTGGGGTTTCCAGCTGGTTGATGACCACGTCGGTGAAGCTTTCCGACACGGCCTCGGCGAGTTGCTGCGCGGCATCCGCTGTCGAAGCGAGGGCGGTGATTTCGATGACGGCCGAACCGGGCTGGGTGGTGGCGGTGACCCGCTCGGCCAGGTTGGCGGCGGTCTCGTCGAGGCCCAGGCTCGTGATCACCGGGTCGAGCACGCGGGGGCTGGTCGCCACGTCGAGGTAGTAGGGCAGCTTCTGCACGACAAAGTTGTTGCCCTGCACCAGATCACCGGGGGTGGATCCGATCTGAATCTGCGCGGCTACGAAGACCCGGGTCGAGGCCTGGTATTGCACGGGGGTGAGCAACGCGGCTGCGGCCCCACCGACGACGCCCAACAAGGTGAAAGCCACGATGAGAATCCATCGCTTTCGTAGAATTCGAGCCAGACGCTTCAGTTCCATGCGCGCTTCTCTCCGAGTGATTAATGCGTCGTACTTCGGGTGTACGACGACAGAAACCTATGTTGGCATAAAAATCCTCACTTTTGGACCGTCAGTATTGAAGATTTAATCCGTCCGTGTTGAGGAGTTCACGAGATTGTCGATCAGAAACTGACGAATACTCGCTCGGGTTGCCTCGTCGAGCAGCTCCAAAGCGTGTCGTTCACCGGGTTTCACGTCGAGGGTGACGGGAACGCCGACGGCCGTGAGCGCGTCCGCCATCGCCTCGGCTTGCTGCACCGGAACGAATTCATTTTTCGAGATGGCGAGATAAAACGGTGGATCGGTCTTGTCGACGGCGTACAGCGGCGAGGCTGTACGCGAGTTGGGACAATCGGTGAAGTCGTCGCAACCGAGGTATTGCAGGATCGACCCGACGGCCAGCCTCGAGGGACGACCAAGCCTGAGGCCCGTCTCGGTGAGGTCAACCGCCGGCGACAGCGCTACGACCGCGGCAACCCGGTCGCCCTCGGTGAAGCTGCCGGAGCCGTTGGTGCCGATCGACGAGGCGATGATCGCCCCGGCCGAGCTGCCGAGCAGTCCGATGCGCTCGGGGTCGATGTTGAATTCCCTGACCTGCTGCGGATCGCGCAGCCACTCGAGCGCGTCGGTGACATCGTTCACCTGCGCCGGAAAGGCGAATTTCGGGGCGAGCCGGTAATCCACCGCGAACGCCGCCACGCCGCTGCCGGCCAGCTCCTCACACAGGGCGGTCATGCCGCCAAAATCTTTGCTGCCGCTGTCGAATCCGCCGCCGTGAATGAGAATAACGGCCGGGGTGCGCTGAGTCTTCTCTTCGGGCAGACAGGCGTTCAGCATCAGGTCCTGCCCCTTGGCCGTGCCGTACTGCAGGTCGTGCTCCACCACGACCGGGCCGGGCGGCGCAGACCGGTCGGGCGTGGTCGGCGTGGCGGAGCATCCGCTCAAGAGCAGACAAACGACCAGCAGGCCAACGGATGCCGCGCGCGCGGGCTTCACAGCAGGTCTCCGTTCAACCGTGCGCGATGCGAGACCGATTTGGCCTGCCGCTTGCGGAACGGGCTGACCCAGAGGAAGGAGAACCGGCGCAGGAGCTTGGCGAGGTAGACCGAGCCGACGAGCGCGATTGCGGCGAGCAGAAACGGCAGGGCGTTGGCCGCGCGTTCCAGCCAGGCTGCCTCGGCGATCGGGGCGAGCAGGGCGAGAGCTGTGGCCACGAGAAACAGGTGCAGCAAGTAGATCTGAAAGCTGTACTGGCCGAGCGTGTTCATGAAGTTCAGCCATTTCACGCGCACCAGCAGGGTGGCCAGGGCGATACCCATAGCCACGGCGACGGCGCTTTCGAGCAGGATCAGGCCGGGCAGACGGGAGAGGTGGAACGGCACCAGGAGCACGGCGAAGCCCAAGTAGGCGGCAACCAGCACGATGGCGTGCCAGACCCGCACCCGCGCGGCCAGCCGATACACGGTGTGCGGAAAATAGACCGCGACGATGAAGAAGATGAAGTTGGCGGCGACTCGGTCCCAGCCGACATTGTCGAGGTCGAGCAGGTTCGGTGTCGTGGACGCTGCGGCGACCAGTGCGGCGAGGGTGATCTGCACGCTGATCGGCATTTTGCTTAGCAGCCAGGCGAGCAGGGTGAAAACGGCGAGGGCCCAGATGAACCAGTAGCTGCTGGTCGGCCAGACCGGCAGGAGAATGATATTGAGCAGGTCGGTGGGGGAACGTTCGGTTCCCCGCAGGTGCGGCACGACGAGGTAGAACAGTACGCGAATAACCGACCAGAGCAGGTACAAGTAGACCAGGGTGAGCAGCCGACGCCGCCACAGGTCGTGCAGGTTCCAAGTCAGCATGCGCCGGGCAGTGAGGCCCGCGATGAAGAAGAAAACCGGCATGGGAAAGTAGCTGAGCACCAGGCGCAGTCGCGGGGTGCTTCCGGCCAGGCCGAGATCGTTGAGAAACAGCGACGAATGGTAGAGCACGACGAGGATGATCGCCGCGCCCTTGGCGAAGTTGATCCACTCACGATTCTCGGGGGCCTGTATCTCTTTCACAGACGAAATGTACACGAGAAAAACTCAGGAGGGAATCTCGGACCGGGTTGCAGGGGCGGTCAGGCGGCCGAAGCGGTCCGTTGCAGCGGGAGAATCCTTGAACTCGGGGTGAAGCTACAGCGGTGCCGACCGCGTGACCGCGGTTGATGAGCTGCCCCCGGGGCTAATGCAGGAAATCTGCCGGGAGCGGAGTGGCGACCCGCGTGTTTCGGCATCCACCTGCAGCAGTCCTCCTGAATTAGACGCGGCGCGCCGGCGTACCGGGGGCTGCCGCGCGGTCAGACGGTGACGTAGCGCGGAATCAGGTCTTCGAGCAGGGCGACGGTGTCGGGCCAGCCTTCGACGGCGATGCACTCGACGCCGAGAACCTTGACCGGGTAGTCGTTGCCATTCTCGTCCAGGCGATCGCCGACGAACAGCATGTCGTCGAGGTCGACCCCGGTGATGGTGGCCAACCGCTTCATTCCGTAAGCCTTGTCGATGCCCTGCCGGGTGATATCCACGGAAGTCGACCCCCCCGAACGCACCTCAAGGTCGGGCAGCAGTGCCTGCACGGCCTCCCGCAGGGTGTTCTTCTTCTCACCGGTCGGGTCCCAGGCGATCTTGGCGGCGACCGGGGCGGCCTGGCCGAGCGCGGAGAAGGTGATCTGCGAGCCGCGGTCTTCGAGGATGGGACCCCAGGTGTCGCTCTCCCAGTAGCCGAGGCGGCGCGCGGTCTGCTCGACGACATCGAGGGCCCGGGTCTTCTGCTCGTCGGTCAGGTTTTCGGCGTAGACCTGCGTCCAGCCCTGGGCTTCGCTGCGGTAGTACTGAGTTCCACAGGTGGGCAGCAGGTGCAGCCGCGCGAGCAGATCGGGGCGAATCGAGGGCAGGTTGTCGATGATCTGCGCCTGGAACTGGCCGAACTGACCGCCGGAGATGACGCAAACTTCGGTGACGCCGAGCAGCTTCACCAGCAGGTCGATCATGGTCGGGTCGAGCGCGGACTTGGACGGCGCGAGCGTATCGTCGAGGTCGAAGGCCACCAGGCGGGGAAGAATAGGCATCAGGCCAGTCTATCGATCGTGGGGGCCGGCCGGTGTGAGCTGGGCCGGGGAGGGATGTGAGTTGTTAGCCTGAGCGAGTGCGTACCGACTTCGATCCCCGAGACCTTGCCCGCCGCGACTTCTACCGCCTGCTGAACTCCCTCGTGGTTCCGCGGCCGATTGCCTGGGTGTCGAGCCGCTCGGCAGCCGGGGTCGACAACCTGGCGCCGCATTCATTCTTCACCGTGGCATCCGTTTCGCCGCCGATCGTGCAATTCACCTCGGTGGGTGTCAAGGACACCGTGCGCAATATCCTTGAAACCGGGGACTTCGTGGTGAATTTCACGCCGGAATCACTGTTCGAGGAAGTGAATGCCACCGGGACCGACTTCGGGCCGGAGGAGAGCGAGTTTGACCGCGCCGGGCTCACCCGCGAACCGAGCCTGACCGTTTCATCGATGCGGGTGGCCGAGTCCCCCGCGGCGATCGAGTGCCGCCTGCACTCCACGCTCGAACTGGGCGATTGCACGCTAGTGTTCGGCGAGGTGACGCACGTTGCGGTGTCGTCTGCGGTGTTGGACGGCGGGCATCCACTCATTGAGAAGTTGCGACCGTTATCGCGGCTCGGCCTCGACGAGTGGGGAACCACCGGCGTGGTCAAGGAGATCAAGCGCATTCGCGCGAGCGATTGGCCGCGCGAGTTTCGGCCGCGCGAACACTGAGGCGAGTCTGCAGCGAGCGGATGCGCGCGCGCCATTTGGGTGCGCGCTACGGCGATTACCGTAGCGGCTGCCCAAATCGGGGGCGGTCGCGCGCCACGAGACCACGGCGAGTGGATGCGGCGGCCAGGCCGGCAGCATCCACTCGCATGCGCCTTGGGCGGCTACGCGGCCGACGGGAACAGCGCCTCGGCGAGCAGCGGGCCGAGCTGGGTGCTCGCCTCACGCACGAAGTGCTGGCCGTCGAAGAACACCGGGGTGTTGTCGATGAAGGCCGGGCAGCGCTCGTCGACGCAGAGCCACGGCACGACGTTCACATACTGGGCGAAATCGCCCAGCTGCTCAACCGCGGCCTGCTCGGCCGTCACCACCTTCTGGTACAGGTTCGACGGGCTGTAGATGCAGTCCGTCGGCTCGCTCGTGAGGGTCTTGCACTCGGCGAACGGGGTGCTGGCCGGCGGCGGTGAGAGCACAGCGACGTGGTCGGTGGACTCCTGCAGCGCGGTAATCGTGGCGGCCGTGGCGGTCTGCCACTCCGTGAGGGCATCGGCTCCCTCGTTGCCGCTGGCGAGGCGCACGATGGATCCGGCCAGGCTCGACATGAGCACGAGATCGGGCGACAGGCGAGCGACCTCGGCGTAGACCCAGGCGTGGTGGGCGTCGCACTTGGCTGCGGACGCATCGGAGGCGCTCTTGGCCGCGACCGAAATGTTCACGGCCGGGCAGGAGAACATGGTGAGCGAACGCACGTTGTAGCCGAGCGGTTCGAGCGCGGCGCGGATGGCCGGCATGTAGCTGATCGCCATGGAATCGCCGAGCAGAACCGCGGTCTTGGCCGCGGCCGGGTCGCCATAGACACAGCCGGCGGCGTTCTTCTCGCTCACCGAGAGACAGTTGTCGTCGACCCATTCCGGCGCGCCCGAGTTGTCGCTGAGGGCGTCGAACGCCGGCGTCGCCTCGGGCCAGGCCGTGTTCGCCAGGGCCGCGGTAATGGCGGCCTGCCGGGTGGCCAGCAGGGCGGCGGGTTCGGCGGGAGCTTCCACACCCAGGTTGGCCTCGGCACCGATCGGCGCGGCATCGGCAGACGGGTCCGACGACGTGCGGGACTTCAAGGCAACAAAGGACACCGAGACGATGACCAGGGTGACGACGACGAGGGCGCCGATCCAGGCCTTGGCCGGGGTGAGGCCGGAGCGGTGCGGGGTGGCGGGGCGGCGCATCCGTTCTCGCTGACGGGTTTGCGAACTTTCGAGCCAGAGCGAGTGCCGAATGGGATCTTCGACGAAGTGGAAGGAGAACACCGAGAGGGCGACCATGAGGACGAGGGCAAGCGGCAGGTAGATCGGCGAGTCGGTCGCGAAGACGGTGGCGAGCAGGATGACCACCGGAAAGTGCCAGAGATAGAGGGAGTACGAGATCTTGCCGATGTAGCGGCTCACCGGGTTGGTGAGGGGAAAGAGCCGGCGTTGCTCGGAGGATCCGATGCCGGCGGCGATGACGAGGGCGCTTCCCGCGACCGGCAGCAGACCCCACGGCGCGGGGAACGGCGAGTCTCGGCTGATCAACACGAGGCTCGCCACGATCAGGACGAGGCCGAGCCAAGCCAGCACGGGGCGGAGGGCCGCCGGCAGTTTGGCGATGCCGGGGGCTGAGGCGGCGAGGAGGGCGCCGATGCCGAGTTCCCAGGCGCGAGCGCCGGTGGAGAAGTAGGCGATGGCGCTGCTGGTGAAGGTTTCGAAGAAGCTCCAGGTCAGAAAGCCGAGGGTGATAACACCGGTGCTGACGGCGACGGTCGTGATCAGGGCGCGGGCGCTCAGTGTGCGGCGGCCGGCCAGGGCGAAGATGACAATGAGCACGAACGGCCAGACGAAGTAGAACTGTTCCTCGACGGCGAGCGACCAGTAGTGCTGCAGCGGAGAGACCGCATTGGTGGCCTGCAGGTAGTCGGTACCGACGAAGGCAAAGTGCCAGTTGGCCACGAACAGTGCCGAGTAGACACCGTCCCAGAGGGTGCTGAGGGCGCGGGCACTCGGAAGGAGCAGGTAGCCGATCGCCACGGTGACGACGAGCACGAGCAGTGATACCGGCAGGATGCGGCGGATGCGGCGGCGGTAGAAGTCGACGAGGGAGATGCGGCCGGTGCGGGCGTGTTCCTTGAGCAGCAGGCTGGTCATGAGAAAGCCCGAGATGACAAAGAAGATGTCGACGCCGATGAATCCGCCGGACGGCCAGCCGAGCAGGTGATCGAAAGTGACGACGATCACGGCGATCGCGCGCAGGCCCTCGATGTCGCCGCGAAAGGTGCGGGTGGCGGACTTGCCGCCGGTTCCGGTGGCTCCGGGCGCGGGTTGTCGGCGCTCCAGGGTGGACTGAACGGACATGTAGCCTCCGACTCGGGTTGCGGAACTGGCACCTGTTTTCACCCGGCGACTTTTACCCGTCGGCCGGGCACGTCCTGCGATTATGACGTAATCTCAGCTACCGAGGCAAACCCGGCCCAATTGTTTACCTGACGGACACGACCTCACCCGTGCGCGTGAGACCGACGTACATAGAGGAACGCCACAACGAGCCGCCCCACCCTGCCGACGAGGCGCCCACCTCCTCCGCGCAACTACAGTGATTGAGAAGCCTAGTTTTCGATCAGTATCAATCAGTTTCGAACCCTTTATGACCCCTCGGCTTGGGCCCGGCGCCCGCATGTCTCTTGACGATCCGGCCCCCACGAGAGCGAGCGACCATGAACCGCGCCGAACGGCTCGCCGCCGTGCTCGATCTGCTCACCGATTCGGGGCAAATCGAGGTCGATGACATCATCACCAAGCTCGGAGTGTCGGCCGCGACCGCGCGCCGGGACCTCGACACCCTCGCCGAACAGCAGCTGCTCACCCGCACGCGCGGCGGTGCGATCGGGCAATCCGTCGCCTACGACCTGCCGGCACGCTACAAGCAGGAGCGTCACACGCCCGAAAAACTGCAGATCGCCCGGGCGGCGAGCGCACTCGTGACCCGCGGCGACGTTGTCGGGCTCTGCGGCGGCACGACCAGCACGGCGATTGTCGGTGTGCTCAGTGCCCGCGCGGATATTGCGCAGGCCAGCCCGCACGCCCACCTCACGGTCGTGACGAACGCGATCAATATTGCCGCGCAACTCGCGATGCGACCGCAGATCAAGACCGTGGTGACCGACGGAGTCGTGCACGCGCGCTCCTACGAGCTGGTCGGCGCCTACGCCGAATCGGTGCTCACCCAGGTGCGGCTTGATCTGGCGTTCATCGGGGTGAACGACATCGACCCGGTCGTCGGTGCCACGGTGAACGACGAGCGGGTTCGCCCGAAAGGACGCCGCGAGGGCTGCATAGACCGGCAAGAGCGTGGACCCGGTCGCGAGCCCCAGCACAGAATCGGCCTTCGACTCGATCAGCCGGCGAATTTCCGTGGCCACCAGCTCCCCCGCGGCCTGCGTGCTCCGGGCCACGACGATCTCAGCCACGGGCACGCATCTAAGTGATTGCTTCTGACTCAGGAGTAGCAAATTCAATCATGATTGGTCAGGAAAGCTGCACGGCACCCAAGGCCAGTACAGCGATCAGGGTCCAGGAGAGCAGCCCGACGGCGAGTGCGCGGCCGCCCGTGCGCAGAAGCGTGCCGAGATTGACGGCCGCGCCGAGGGCAAACAGCGCCATGGCCAGCAGTGCGGTTTGCAGCAGGTCGGCGGTCTCGAACGCCTCGACGGGTAGCGGAACCAGCGTACGCACCAGCATCGCAACGATGAACCCCGCGACGAACAGCGGAACGATCGGTGGCCGCGTCGACCGGATGCTCCGGGTGGCTGGGCCGGGCACCCAAGTGTCACCGGCAGCGGGGTCGACCGAAGTGGCGGCATCCGCTTCGATCACGCCGATGCGGCGGCGCTCGATGATGGACGCGACGGCCACGATCGGGGCGAGCATGAGCACGCGGGTGAGTTTGACGACGAGGGCGACGGCGAGGGCGGCCGAGCCGGCGATTTGTGCGGTCGCGACGACCTGGCCGACGTCGTGCACGCCGGCGCCGACCCAGTGTCCGAATTGCAGCGCACTGAGCCCAAGCGGATGCCACAACAGCGGCAACACGGCGATCGCAAGAGTTCCGCACAGGGTGACCAACGCGATCGGGGTGGTGGTCTCCTCGTCTTTCGCCCTGACGACGCCGCTCATGGCCCCGATTGCGGAGGCGCCGCAGATGCTGAATCCGGTGGCGATGAGCAGGGGCTGATGACCGGGCAGGCCGAACCAGCGGCCGAGTCCGAGCGTGCCGGCGAAGGTGATGAGCACAATCGCGACGGTGGTGGCGATGGTCACCCAGCCGAGCGCCATGATGTCGACGAGGCTGAGCTTAAGGCCGAGGAGCACGATTCCGAGCTGCATGAACGGCTTGGTAGCGACCGCGAGGCCGGGTGCGAGGACTCCAGCGAGCAGGGGACGTGCGGCCGGGATCTGGCCGACGATGATTCCGAGCACCACGGCCACGGTGAGCAGCGGAATGGCGGGTACTGCGGTGTGCACGCCCCAGGCCGAGGCGGCGGCGAGGGCCGCCACGAGTACTCCCCGAAGCCACATTCAGTCGAGTTTACGCTCGCGCCCACGGGGTGTCCTGCGCGGGGCCCGGGCCCCGTCCGAAGTACTACGGCCGCCCGAGCCCGCGATAAGTCCACCCGGCGGCACGCCAGACGGCGGGGTCGAGCGCATTGCGGCCGTCGATCACGGTTTTCGTTTTCACGAGCGAACCCGCCCAGACCGGGTCGAGGTGCCGAAACTCGGGCCACTCGGTGACGAGCACGACAGCATCCGCTCCCCGCAGGGTGTCTTCGAGGGACTCCTCGTAGGTAAGCTGCGGATGCCGCGCCCGCGAGTTCTCGATGGCCTCCGGGTCGGTCGCCACCACCTCGGCACCCAGACCGCGCAGCTGCACGGCCACGTCGAGTGCCGGCGAGTCGCGCACATCGTCGGAGTGCGGTTTGAAGCTCAGACCGAGCACCGCGACCTTGGCGTTGTAGACCGTGTCACCGAGTTCCCCGACGGTGAGGTCGACGACCCGCTGCCGGCGGCGGAGGTTGATCTTGTCGATCTCCTTGAGGAAGGCCACGGACTCGCCGCGTCCCAATTCTTCAGCGCGAGCGGTGAAGGCACGGATGTCTTTGGGCAGGCATCCGCCGCCGAATCCGACGCCGGCACCGAGAAAACGGCGGCCGATGCGGCCGTCGTAGCCGATGGCATCCGCCAGCTGGGTGACATCGGCACCGGTGACCTCGGCGATCTCGGCCATGGCGTTGATGAAGCTGATCTTGGTCGCGAGAAACGCGTTCGCGGCGACCTTGACGAGCTCAGCCGTGGCGTAGTCGGTGATGACCAGGGGGGTGTCGGCGGCGAGCGCCGTGGCGTAGATCTCGTTGAGCAGCTCGACCGCGTGCTCGCCGGGCGCGCCCGGGGCGACGCCGTAGACCAGACGGTCGGGGCTAATGGTGTCCTGCACGGCGAATCCCTCGCGCAGAAACTCCGGGTTCCAGGCCAGCGACGCGCCACTACCGGCGGCGATGAGCTCGGCCAGGCGGGCCGCGGTTCCCACCGGAACGGTGCTCTTGCCCACGACGAGATCGCCGTCGGCCAGATGCGGAATGAGCGACTCGATCGACGCATCGACATAACGCAGGTCGGCGCTGTAGCTGCCGGGCTTCTGCGGTGTGCCGACGGCGATGAAGTGCACCTGCGAGCCGGCGGCATCCGCTATATCGGTACTGAATCGCAGACGGCCACTGTTTATGGCCGAGGTGAGAACCTCGGGAAGTCCAGGTTCAAAGAACGGGGGTTTGCCGATGGCAAGTTGCGCGATCTTGGCGGCGTCGACGTCGATTCCGACGACATCGTTCCCCAATTCGGCCATAGCTGACGCGTGTACGGCGCCCAGATAACCACATCCAATGACAGAAATTCTCATATATTCCTCTCGGTCCACCCAGAGCATAGCGGCAGTGGCAGATTGCCCCAATTCGCGGTCTCTTTCAGAGCGGATGCCCACGCGGCCCGGCCCGCGCGTCGGTCCACGGGTTTCCGAGACCGGCTTACGCCGTCCCGCCGGCGAGCAGAATGGGCGCACCGAAGGCGCCGGCCAGGCGGAACAGTTCGTGCGCGAGCCCGTCGGCCTCGGCGGTCGAACTGGGAATCTGGGAGCCGAACAGTACCCAGAGACTGGTCAGCCAGAGAGAGCCGACAGTGCGGGGCGTGCGCAGGTCGCGCAATCCAGGCAGCAGGCTGGACAGCATCGTGCCCCCTCTTCCGCTCGGGGCAACGCATTTCTTCGTCCACAATGTAGTCCCGCCCGGTTGGTTTGCCCAGTGGCCCAGCGGCACCGGCGAGGTCGCCGCCCGCCGCCATTCTGCTGACAAGCGGATGCCCCGGCTGGCCCTACGCGGTCCGCGCCAGCAGGTACGAGTTCAGGGCGTCGGTCACCGGCTGGTCGGCCGGGAACGGCTCGCCGTCCAGGGCGACCACGGATACGGCGAGGCGCACGCTGGAGACAAGCCAGGCGGCATCCGCTTGACGAAGTTCATCGAGCGTGACGTCGCGGTATTCGACGGAAGCACCCTGCCCGCTCAGATACTCGAACATGCTCTGCTGCGTGGTTCCGTGCAGAATCGCGCCGCTCGGGGCGGGCGTGACGTATGCACCGTTGCTGCGCAGCACGACGCTCGAGGTCGGGCCTTCCATGACGAAGCCGTCGGTGGTGAGAAAGATGGTGTCGTCGGCGCCGCGGCGGTGGGCCTCGCGAATAGCGGCCATGTTCACCGCGTAGCTGAGGGTTTTGGCGCCCATCAGCAGCCAGGGGGCCTTCTCGGCGACCCCACGCGGGTAGCCGCGGTCGAGGGTCACGACGCGCACGCCGGTCGCGCGCACGGCACTGAAGTCCGCCGCGGCGACCGCGTGCAGCCAGGCGGTCGGTGCCGGGCCGTGCTCGACACCGCGGCTGAGCACGAACTTGAGCGCGATCTCACCGCGCTGCGGAACGCGGGCGACAGCGTAGGCGATCGCGGCGCGCCACTGCTCGGCATTCGGAACCGGGAGATCGCAGATGAGGGCGGAGTTGCGCAGCCGACTGATGTGCGGCTCAACCTCCTGCGGGTGACCGTCGACGACAGCGAGGGTCTCGAAGATTCCGTCGCCACGCTGCGTGCTCAGTTCGCCGACCCGCAGGGCCGGGGCGCTGGATTCCATCTCGTGGAACGTGTCGTCGAAGTTCTGCTGCACCGAATCGGCGGGGACGGGGTCGATCAGCAGCGTGAAGGGCAGTCTCATGCCCCGAGCCTACTTCGCGCTCATCAGGGCGCGTGCGGCGCGTCTCCGGCCGCTGCCCAATGAGGGGCCGTGTGGAAGCCAGAATTAGGACATTCTGCGACCCCTCACCGACGAGCGGCCGCGGCGAGACCGCTAACTCTGGAACGCGACGATCGGGGTGCTCGTGGGCTGGTCGGACCCACCGTTGGGTTCGACGGTGATCCCGACCTGATCGCCGGCGTGCATGGTGCCGTCGAGCACGCGCCAGGCGGTGCCGTTGCCGGTCGAGTCGAAGGTTCCGGCCGAGGCCGGGCCGTCACCGTTGATGTACCAGAGTTGATAGTCCTGATCGCTGGGCAGCGCGGGCAGGTCGTCAACGAGCACGGCGGAGATTCCGAGGGTGTTCGACCAGACCAGCGTCGCTTCCTGCCCCTCGGCCGTGGTCGTCGCGGCACGCTGGGAGTCATCGGCCGCGTTGATCTGGGCGAGCCCGGCGGCCTGCTGCGACTCAAATTGGTAGTTGTTGAGGGTCTGGCCGAACAAGGATCCGCCCACGAACAGGGCTCCCGCCGCAGCAGCGGCCAGCAGATACCGCGCCGGCCGCTTGAACCAGCGCGCCTCGGCACGCTCGGTCGCCGACGAAAGGTGTGGGCGGGGCGCATCACCGGGTGCGCTGCCGGAGGACGGCGGCGTAGCGGGCGAGGCTGCAGTCGTCGCGGACGGTGCCGTCCCGGACGTGACCGGGGGAACGACGGGAGTCGTCTCGGTAGCGGAGGCGGCAGCATCCGTTGTGGCGGGGCCAGCGGCGCGCGGCAGTGGCGCGAGTTGCGGGGTCGACGCGAGCATCGACATGAGGTTGGCCTTGAGCGTGCTCGAGGGCTGGACCGGTGCCACGGCGAGGCCGAGGGCCACCGCGGTGTCGTTCAACTCGGCCGACTCGATGCGGGCCCGCTCGGATTCGGCCAGGTGCGCTTCGAACGCGGCCGTGTCGTCGGCGTCAAGGGCGTGCAGGGCGTAGGCGCCGGCGAGGTCGGCCGGGTGCTGCTCGTTACGATCGGTCATGATGCCACGCCCAATTCGTCGCGGAGGCGGATCAGTCCGTCGCGGAGCCGTGTTTTCACGGTACCCAACGGGATGTGGAGCATGTCGGCGACCTCGCTGTGACTGAACCCGCCGTAATACGCGAGGCTCACTGCCTGACGCTGCAGCTGAGTCAATCGAGTCATCGCCTTCTCCACCCTTTCATGTTCGATTCGTACTTCAACGGTTTCGGCCACGTGATCGTAGGCAACGGCCAGGTCACGGATTCCGATTTTGGTATCGCGGTCACGGCCGGCCTGCGACGACCGAATTCGGTCGACCGCTCGCCGGTGTGCCATGGTGAGGATCCAGGTACTCGCCCCGCCACGCGTGGGTTCGTACCGCGTGGCCGACTGCCAGATCTCCAGAAAAATCTCCTGGGTCACTTCCTCCGACTGCGCGTGGTCGATGAGCAGACGCTTGACCAGGCCAAGCACCCGCGGGGCGATCTGGTCATACAGCTCTCCGAAGGCCGATTGGTCGCCGAGCGCTACTCGAGCGAGCAGCTCCTCCTTGGTGGCAGGGGCTGCCGATGCAAGATCTCCGGCGGAATCAGCTGTCATGAGATCTAGCATGTCAGGTCTCGTCCCGTTCCATGACTAGGGTTCGGTGCGAAGTCGCTAACAGATTGGTCAATACGCGAAATAAGCTTCGAAACGGATGCCGGCGGCCGGTCTCATCGCGCCCGCCGCGGGAATGCAGAAGGCCGGGCCGCAGAGCACCTCTCGGCGCGAGGCCGCTCGAAGCGGCGAATAATGGAACCCGGGATTACTGCGGCCCGACCAGACTCCAGTGTATTCGAGCCGGGCGGCCGGCGTCGAATGTTCGCCGTCGGCGCACAGGGGATTTTCGGGTTGCGCGGGGCAGGCCTCCGGGCCCACCCTACGGAAGCGGGCCCACGATAGATCATGGGCCCACATTCCGGGCCCGGGCCCGGTAAAAACAAGGGCGGGGACTACTCCAGGGAGTCGCGGCGCCAGAGGCGCGCGCAGGCCGCGAATTCGGCGGCGGTCGTGGAGAACCGCAGGGCTCGGGTCGTCAATTCCGAGGAGCGGTGCGGCTCGGTCAGCTCGAGGTCGTCGGCGATGCTCGTGGCGCCGAGTGCGGTGACCCGGCAATACGCCGCGCCGCGATCGAGCGCCACAGCGAAATCTCCCGTGAACAGGCCGCGCAGAATCTCATCGGCGAGCACGATGATCTCGGCCGGACCCGTCGGCACCGCGGCACCCGCGACGAGCGGATCGATCGTGGCGGCAGCATCCGTTCCCCGCTGGTACAGGTACGCACAGCCCTCAGGGTCCTGCCGAATCAGCATGCGGACGAGGTAGATGCGCCAGAGTGCGCCGGGCAGACTACGGGGAGTGGCCCGCGACCACAGCTCGGCGACCGCGTCGATGCCGTTTTCGTCGGTGTAGGCGACGAGGCGCTCGACCGTCGCCGGGTCGGGGTGGCTGCGCACCCGGTTGAGCAGGGCCTGCGCGGTCTCGTGCGCGACGCGGCTGATGTTCGCCGGGTCATCGCCGCCCTGGAATGCCTCGAATTTGTTCCCGGAGAACAGGGTGGGCTTGTGAAAGTTGTCGGCCACGGCGGGTTCTCCTTCGGGTTTAGATGGCTGGTTTTTGCTGCCCTCAACGCTACCCAGAAAAGCTGAGCGCGAATCCACGGTAGATTAGAACCTACGGGCCTCTAGCTCAGTTGGTAGAGCAAAGGACTTTTAATCCTTGGGTCGTCGGTTCGAGCCCGACGGGGCCCACAATGATCGCGCAGGTGGCGCGGCAAATGCGCACTGAATCCGCTGGATTCGGTGCGCATTTTGTGTTTCCGCCGCCCGTTTGCCTGCGGTTAGTGGGCCGCTCGGTGGCTACTTCAGGAAATCCGCCGCCACGGCACACTCACGCCCGCTGTATTGCTGGCCCAGCCACGACTGCGCGACCGGCTGTCCTGAATTAGCCACCGCAACCGAGACCGACGAGGCCAGCGGATGCCTTAGGGCGGCTTTCAGAGGTCGTAGCGGTGGCGGATATGACGGCGATCCGGGCTGGCCTGCCAGAATTCGACCTCGGTGGGGTGCAGGGCGTAGAGCTGCCAGTCGGGATTGGCCCGACCATCGGCTCCTGGCCGCTCTTCCCAGTCCACAGCGGATGCCTCGGCCGTCAGCAGCGAGACCGCTCCGACAACGCGCACCTGCCGCCCGAGAGCCGGCCAGTAGAAGTTCATCGCCGCCTGGGGGTTGGCGGCGAGCTCGCGTCCCTTGCGGGAACCGCGCGTGCTCGCGAACTGCCAGGCCCCGCCGTCAACGTTCTTCAAAATGAGCATGCGCGACGACACCCGGCCATCGGGGGTCGAAGTCGCGAGGCTGAAGGCGTGGGGCTGCGGCACGCCCGCGGCGAGCGCGTGATCGAGCCACTGCAGAAACAGGTCGACCGGGTCGGCCGGTGCGCTGGACGGATCGAAAGCGGGCAGCAGGTCGGGAAAGTCGGGCAGGGCGCGCAGTCTGCGCCGTAAGGAGTCGCTCACGCCGCGAGCTTATCGTCCTGGGTGCCGATAGCAACAGCGAAGGCACCGACGTCGCCGACACCGGCCAAACTCGTACTCGCCTACCGCATGCGGCCGCTCGCTCGAGGTCAGCCGAAGACCGACGGCACCCGCAGTTCGCGCTGCACGAGTAGCGCGAGCTCGCGCAACAGCACCTGGTCGACTTCGGCGAGCGCCCGCGGCTGGGGGTCGAACACGCACAGGGCGCCGATACGTTCCCCCGAGGGTGATTCGATGGGGAACCCGGCATAAAAGCGGATGCGCGGCTCATTCACCACGAGCGGGCTGCCGCTGAACCTGCCATCCGTTCGCGCGTCCTCGACAACGAGAGCACCGGTCCCCTCAATGGTGCGTGCACAGAAGGAATCGGCGCGCGGAATCTCCGTGGCGGCGAGCCCGACCCGGGCCTTGTGCCACTGACGGTCGCGATCGATGACACTGATCACCGCTGATTCGGTGCCGAAGAGCCGCTGAGCCAGGACAACCAGTTGGTCGAACCGGGCCTCTGGCGGGGTATCGAGAATGGCCAGGCCATCAACGGCCGCCTGCCGGGCGCGTTCCTGGCCTGCTGCATCCGTTTGACGCGGATCGGGGGGAGGCACGATACCGACACGCGCGGAGTCGAGGCTGTCGGCCAGGGCGTCGGCCAGGAGCACGGCCCAATCGCGGTAGTCGGCGGGGGTGCGGTGCCGGTCGGTTTCGACCGTCGCTGACGGCGAGAACGGTACGAACGTGGTGCGCGGGGCTCCGGCGGCCAGCCGTGCGGTGACCGCGTTCAAGTCGGTGGCCGAGCAATCGGCGATGCGCACGAGCGGACGTCGGAAGATCTCGATGCTGTGAACGGGCGGAATCCCGAGCAGAAATATCTGGGTACTGCGTGAGGTCTCGCGTTCCAGCTCCTGGAGCAGCGCGGTCAACCGCTCGCGCCATTCGGTGACGCTGGTCAGGGCGAGCGCTTCGTTGAGGCCGAGGATGACGACGACCGCGTCGAAACGGCCGAGCCGGGTGTCCGCAAGCGCCGTCAGCGCATTCTCGGCGGTCATGGTACGGCTGGCCAGGAGGTCGATGTCGACGCCGCGCCCGGTGCGGACCGAGAGTTCGCGGGCGAGCGAGCCGGGCAGGGCGAGCTGATGGCTGAGCACCCCCCAGCCGACCGCGGGACCGCAGCCGAGGATCAGCACGCGGTCGCTGTCGATACCGGGGGCGTGGGCCTGCGGGGCATCGCTCGGGCGAGGCAGGTGGCGGTCCGCCCGTTCAGCGGATGCCGTCCAAATGCGCATCACCGGGCGAAGGGCCCACCGGACGAGGTCGTGCATGGGGGCCTTTCGGAACAGGACAAAAGTTTATTCTGCCCCGAATGCGTGAAACCCACCTATCAAGTCTACGATTTTCAGCCAATTGGCGGTCTCAGAGCAGGGCTGCCACCGCGTGGGCCAGGGTGAAAATGGCCAGACCGGCGAGGGCGCCGACGACGGTTCCGTTGATGCGAATGAACTGCAGGTCACGGCCGACCTGCAATTCGATCTTCGCGGCGGTCTCGGCGGCGGGCCAGCGCTCCACGGTTTCGGTGATCACCCCGGCGATCTCATGGCGATAGTTGGCCACGACATAGCTGGCCGTGTCGGCGAGCCAGCGGTCGATGCGGGAGCCGAGCGCGGCATCCGTTGTCAGTCGTCGGCCGACGTCTTCGAGCGTCGAACGGATGCCGACCCGCAGCGCGCTGGCCGGGTCCTGGAGTGCCTCGGTGAGTGAGGCCTTGACCGCCGCCCAGGTGTCGCCGGCGAACTCGCGCAGTTTGGCGTTGTCGAGCACCTCGGCCTTGAGGGTTTCGACCCGGTTGATCATGGTCGGCTCGTACTGCAGGTCGTGCATGACCTCGCTGAGGTAGTCGTCGAGGGCTTGTCGCACCGGATGCTGCCGGTCCTGTCGGGCGGACGCGACGAAGGCGAGCACCTCGCGGTAGGCCTTGTCGTCAACGAGTTTGTCGACGAATCCGGGCAGCCAGGTGGGCAGCCGCTGCGACACCACGCGGCCGAATGCTTCGGGGTGGGCGCGCAGCCAGCCGTCAGCGCGGTCGAGGAGCAGGTCGACGGCCGCGTGCTGCTGCCCACTGGTCACGAGGCGCTCACCCACCCGTCCGAGACTCGGGCCCCACTCGGGCTTGACCAGATGTTCGCGGGCGACGGACTCGATGAGGTTCTTGATGGCGTCGTCGCCGAGCAGGTTGAGCAGCCCCTGGCCGGCCACGGCGAGTTCGTCGGTGAGCTTTTCGGCGTTTTTCTCGTCACTGAGCCACGCGCCGAGGCGGCGGGAAGGGTGCACGGATTCGAGCTTGCCGCGGATAACCGCCTCGGAGAGAAAGTTGGTCTCGACGAACTCGCCGAGGCTCGCGCCGATCTCGTCCTTGCGGTTGGCGATGATGTTGGTGTGCGGAATGCGTAGGCCGAGCGGGTAGCGAAACAGGGCGGTGACGGCGAACCAGTCGGCGATGGCGCCGACCATGCCGCCCTCGGCCGCGGCGCGCACGTATTCGAGCCAGGGGTAGCGTTCCTGCAGGGCGAACGAGACCGTGAAAATGAGCGCCATGAGCACGAGCAGCCCGCCGGCGAGCCGCTTCATGCTGGTGAGCGCGGTGCGGCGGGCGGTGTCCTGCGGGGATTCAACGGGTGGTGCCGTTTCGATCTGGGCCATGGGTCAAGCCTGCCGGATTGTGTGGTGCGGTGTGCGCACATTTGGATGCGGCGTGCCACGGAATCTTCGGGGCGAACCCGGGTCGTGGGTTCTGGCGTGGTTGGCCGCGGCATCCGCTCGCCGAAGCGTGAGTTTCGTGCAGCGAACCGTGAGTCGTGACCCGATTTGACCAATCCAGGGACTCGAAACTTACGGCTCGGTGAGGCGGCGCACAGCGGATGCGTGAGCGCAACTTTAGGGATACCCTAAGGGGGTATCGATCGATTCAGTACCGAGGAAACTATGACGAACCCCAACGAGCACCACGGCACAATCACAAGTCCCGAGCACTCTGCGATGGACCATTCCGCCATGGACCACGGCGCCATGAACCACGCCGGGCACGGCGACCACGTCGGGCAGTTTCGGCGCCTGTTCTGGACCATGCTCGTGTTCGCTGTGCCCGTGGTCGGATTCAGCCACATGTTTTCGATGTTCGTCGGCTACGCGTTGCCGAACGTGGTGGGCATCAGCTGGATCTCCCCCGTACTCGGCACCGTCATGTACGTCTGGGGCGGCCGCCCATTTCTCACCGGGGCGGTATCCGAGCTGAAAACTCGCAAGCCCGGCATGATGCTGCTGATCGCGCTCGCGATCACGGTCGCGTTCCTCGCCTCCTGGGGCGCGAGTCTCGGCCTCATCGATTCCGAGCTCGATTTTTGGTGGGAACTCGCCCTGCTGATCGTGATTATGCTGCTCGGCCACTGGATCGAGATGCGGTCGCTCGCGCAGACAACCACTGCCCTGGAATCGCTCGCCGCGCTGCTGCCGGATGAGGCAGAGCGAGTTGAGGGCGACGCCATTGTGGTGGTCTCGCCGAGCGATCTGGTGCTCGGCGACCTCGTCGTGGTGCGGCCCGGCGGGCGCGTGCCCGCCGACGGAGAGATCACCGAGGGCACGGCCGACGTCGACGAGTCCATGATCACCGGCGAATCACGCCCGGTGCAGCGCACTGTCGGCGACCAGGTCGTGGCGGGCACGGTCGCGACCGATTCCGCCCTGCGGGTGCGCGTGACCGCGGTCGGCGATGACACCGCGCTGGCCGGAATCCAGCGACTCGTCACCGAAGCGCAGGGCTCGTCGTCGCGGGCGCAGCGCATCGCCGATCGGGCAGCCGGCTGGCTGTTCTGGTTCGCGCTCGGCGCCGGAGTGATCACCGCGATCGTGTGGACCGCGCTCGGCCAGCCGCAGGATGCCGTGGTGCGCACCATCACCGTGCTCGTGATCGCCTGCCCGCACGCCCTCGGGCTGGCGATTCCGCTCGTGGTGTCGATCGCCACCGAACGCGCCGCGAAGGGCGGCGTGCTGATCAAGGACCGCCTCGCCCTCGAGAGCATGCGCCAGGTCACTTCGGTGCTGTTCGACAAAACCGGCACGCTCACCAAGGGCGAGCCCACGGTCAGCCACCTCGCCGTCATTCAAACGGATGCCGCGGCTTCGGTTCCGATCACCGCGGACGAGGTGCTCGCCTGGGCGGCCGCGGTTGAGGGTGACAGTGAGCATCCGCTTGCCCGCGCCATTGTCTCGGCTGCGCGCACCCGCGGGCTGACCGTGCCGCGTGCGAGCGAGTTTCAGACTGCCGCGGCGGTCGGCGTGACCGGCCTGGTCGACGGGCGTCGGATCGGTGTCGGCGGGCCGAATATGCTCGATGAGCACGGGGCGGCGCCGCTGGCCGAGACCGAGGCGTGGCAGAGTCAGGGTGCGATCATTCTGCACGTGCTGCGGGACGGTGAAGTCGTCGGTGCGATCGGCCTCGCCGACGAGATTCGCGAGGAATCACGGCAAGCCGTTGACGCCCTGCACCGGCAGGGCATCGAGGTCGTCATGATCACGGGCGATGCCGAGGCGGTGGCCCGGTCGGTGGCCGCTGAGCTCGGAATCGACCGGGTGTTCGCGGGCGTGCACCCGGAGGACAAGGCGCGCAAGGTCGCCGAGTTGCAGCACGAGGGCCGCCGCGTGGCGATGGTCGGCGACGGCGTTAACGACGCTCCAGCGCTCGCCCAAGCCGATGTCGGTATCGCGATCGGCGCCGGCACCGACGTGGCGATCGCGTCGGCCGGCGTCATTCTGGCGAGCGATGACCCGCGCTCGGTGCTCTCGGTGATCGAGCTGTCGCGGGCGAGCTACCGCAAGATGAAGCAGAACCTGTGGTGGGCGGCGGGCTACAACCTGCTCTCGGTTCCGCTCGCCGCCGGAGTGCTCGCGCCGATCGGGTTCGTGCTGCCGATGGAGATCGGCGCGCTGCTCATGTCGGTGTCCACCGTGGTCGTCGCGCTCAACGCGCAGCTGCTGCGTCGCCTCGACCTACGGCCGGAGTCGAGCGTACGCGAGCGCTAGCCGGCCGGATCGGTCGGCTAGCGGTCTCGACCAGTGGATGCCCGCGCATCCACTCACCGAGCCGTGAGTTTCAGTCATCGAGCCGTGAGTTTCAGGCAGATTTGAGCCAGAATCGGGCCGAAACTCACGGCTCGGCGAGCTCGTCGGGCCGAAACTCACGGGTCGGCGAGCGCGGCTATCCCAGGCGGCCCAGACTCATCCGGTGACCGGCCTCGATGCGCTGGCCCCAGAAGGTTCCGGCAATGATAAGGATCGCCCCGATAGCGCCTACCAGGCCGAGTGTTTCGCTGCCGAGCGACACTCCCACGAGCACCGCCCAGATCGGTTCGGTGCCCATGAGCAGGCTGGCCCTGGCCGCCGAGGTGCGGCGAATCGCCCACATCTGGGCCAGAAACGCGAACACGCTGCAGGCCAGGCCCAGGTAGAGCACGCCGATCCAGGCGGCTACATCAAAGGTCGAAATCGCCGCGACCAGTCCGGCAACGTCGAATGCCGTGAACACGACTGCGCCGACGAGCGCCTGCAGCAGGGTGAGCGTGATGGTGCTGTCGCTCCGGCCGCGAGTGAGGTGGCCCATCATGGTCACGTGCAGGGATCGCACGAGTGCCGCCGCCAGAATGAGCAAGTCGCCCACATTCGGCTCGGCGAATCCGTTGCCCGAGACCAGCAGGGCGACGCCGACGACCGCGAGCACCGCGGCCACAAAGAACGGGCGCGGCAGCCAGCGCCGGGCCGCGACCGACTCCAGCACCGGTGTGACGATGATGGTGAGGCTGATGATGAGCCCGGCATTCGTGGCGGAGGTGAACGCGACTCCCTGGGTTTCCAGCCACAGGATGCTCGCCTGCGTCACCCCGAGAAGCAGCCCGAGCCCGAGCGCTCGCCGCGTTGGAAGCCGTTCGCGCCGCACGACCCAGACGATCAGCAGGGCCAGGGCCGCCACCAGAAACCGCAGGGCGAGCACGGCCGACACGCTCGCCTGCTCGGTGAGCACCTTCGCGCTCAGATAGCTGCCACCCCAGACCACGGCCACGAGCAGCAGCACGAGGTCGACGCGGTACCGCCCGAGAGCGTGCGGCAGCCGCGTGCCGCGGGCCGGTCTGCCCCGGAGCTGCGTGCCAGTCATCCGGTGCACGCTGGTGGCGAGCAGCGGAACGGGTCAGCAGCCGCACGCACGATAGAGCTCGCCGAGTCTGTGCTGTAGGTCAGCGTCGTGGTCATATGGCAATGCTGCTGGCAGGCATCCGTTAAGTCTAGGTGCCAATTTTTGAACGGATGCTTTAGCCTGATCTTATGGAATTGCGTCAGCTGGCCGTATTGCGGGAGCTCGGCGAGCGGGGAAGTGTCGCCGCGGTGGCCCGGGCGCTGCATGTCTCGTCGTCGGCGGTGTCTCAGCAACTCACCGCACTGCAGCGGCGAGCCGGCGTTCCACTCACCGAAAAGCGCGGTCGGGTACTCGGGTTGACCCCGGCCGGGGTGGCTTTGGCGGGCGCGGCCGCCGAGGTATCGACGGCCATGGCCCGGGCCGATGAGGCCGTCGCGCGGTTTCAGAACGACGCCGGCCTGCCCGTGACCGTGAGCGCCTTCCACAGTGCCGGCCTCGCCTGGTTCGCCCCGCTGCTCAATCGCCTGCAGGAACGGGGCGGTCCGACCGTCGTCTGCGGCGACGAGGATGTGCCGCGCGAACGCTTTGCCGGCCTGGTCGCCGACTACGACATGGTCATTGCGCACCGGGTTCCGCACGATCCGCACTGGCCGAACACGGTCGCGGTCACGCCGCTGCTGTTCGAGCCGCTGGATGTCGCCGTGCCGGTCGGGCATCCGCTCGCCGATAGGGCGTCCGTGACGGTCGACGATATTCGCCAGGAACCCTGGATCACCGGGCACGTCGGGTTCCCGCTCGCCGAGGCGGTGAACGTGGTCGCCGCCGCGGCCGGACAGCCGCTGCGCATCCTGCACCGCATCAACGAGTTCTTCGTGGCGACCTCGGTCGTGGCGACCGGAGCGGCGATTGCGCTGCTGCCGCGGTACACGATGGCGCCCCGCGAGGGTGACGGTGTGGTGCTGGTGCCGTTTCGCGATCTGCGCGTAGGCCGGCAGATCGATGTCCTGAGCCGCCCGGAGGCACTCGCCCGCGCCTCCGTGCGTCAAGTGCTCGCCGAGTTGGTTGTCGTGGCTGAGCGGCGTTAGGCCGACAGGTCAAACCCGGTAGGACGGATGCCCCAGCGCACGACCCACTGCTCCCCCGGCTCCAGCCAGAGCAGGCCCGCACCGGAATTGAAGGCATCGGCGGGTGCCGTCATGGGTTCGATGGCGATCGCCTGGCCGCGAATCGGCTCGGCGCCGGCGGTGCTCACCGGAAAGATGCGCGGTGTGAACACCTGCACGTAGCGCATGTTCTCGTCGCCCCAGAGGGTGACCCGGCGGCCATCCGATGCGGTGAGGGTGTGTTCGCCAGCACTTCCAACCCCGCCAAACCCGTCGTCAAGATCGAGGTCGCCGACCGCGATGCCCGCGCGAAGGTCAAACCGGGTGTCGTCGACCGGGGTCTCGCCGGTCGGGTTGAGGCGGTCGTCCACGTCGAGGTGGGTCGCGGCATCCACTCTCACGACGAGGTCGCCGGTCGGTACGTCGCCAATTTTCAGATACGGATGCGCCCCCACGGCCACCGGCGCGGCCTCGGCGCCAACGTTGGTCACCCGGTGCGTCACGTTCAGGCCGTCGGCGGTGAGGGCGTAGGTCACCTCGGTCTCGAGGTGGAACGGATAGCCGGACTGGGGGAAGACGGTGGCGCCGAGCGTCACAGAGTCGCTCTGCCGGGACAGCTCACAATAGGCGGCAAAACGCAGCAGCCCGTGGATGGCGTTCTGCCGGGTCGGCTCGGTGAGCGCCAGTTGACGTTTGATGCCGTTCTGAGTCCACTGACCGTCACGAATGCGGTTGGGCCAGGGCACGAGGACGATTCCGGCTGCCATCGGTGGCTGCACGAACTCGTCGAAGGTCTCGACCAGGTCTATGCCATTCACGGAATATGACCGCAGACCGGCCGCCACCTCCGTCACGACCGCTCGGGCCGTTCCGCTCGGTGTCTGCAGGGTCAGGTCATATTGGATTCCGGTGGGTGCGCGCATCCGACCAGCCTATGGCCGCGGCTGCGCCGCTTGGGCGAGCAAAACGCTGAGCCCGCCCTCGCGCAGCGCTTTCAGTGCTCCAGCGTCGGCAGCGGCATCGGTGATCAGGGTGTGGAAGGCGCTCAGCGGGCCGACCCGACCGAGGTGCACCTGGCCGAGCTTGGAACGATCAGCCACGACGATCACCCGCTCCGCCGCGGCGAGCATGAGCGCCTTGACCCCCGCCTCTGGAAGGTTGATGTTGGTCACGCCGCCGTCCAGATCGACGCCGTTGCAACCGATAAAGGCCAGGTCCGCGTGAATCTGGCTCAGCACCAGGCCGGCGAGCGGATCGACCAGGGAGTGCTGCAGCGGCCGCAGCGACCCGCCGGTGACGATCACGGTAAATCGGGGGATGGCATTTTCCAGTTCGAGGGCGATGCTGAGCCCATTGGTGATGATGACCACGTCGTGCAGGTCTTCCCGCGCAACCAGGGCGCGGGCGATGGCGTGGGTTGTCGTGCCGACGTCAAGAATCACGCTCTGCCCGCTCTGCACGAGGGCAGCCGCGATCTGGGCAATCTGCTGTTTGGGAACAACGGATGCTCCGAGCGCCTCCTCGAACGAGGGCTCACGTTCGGCCCGTTGACCCGCACCCGGGGACTGGGCCGGCACCGCTCCGCCGTGTACGCGCCGCACGCCGCCCTGAAGCTCGAGGGCATCGAGGTCGGCCCTGGCGGTCACACCGGAAATCCCAAAGGCGCTGCGCAGCTCGCTCACCCGCACAAACCCGCGTTCGTCAACGAGTTGCTGTGCTTGCTCCCGACGAACGTGTGCGGGAAGTGGATCGGGTAGCCGGCTGCGCGTCTCGTCGTTCTCGATCATTCCCCCAGTATCACTTACTTACTTTTACTTTTCAATGCGAAATATTATGGTTTCGCTTGCGCAAATTTGATATTGTGGCAGTGCCATGACGAACTCAAAGCCCCGCCTCCCCCACTTTGTCGCCGACGAGACCATTGTCCGGCAATCCAGCACCCTGGCCGACGGTCGCGACCTTATCTATTTCGACGACCCCGACACCACCTTGTCGCCCGATCGCGCCCCCGATCTGCGGGAGCCCAGCGAACGCGCGACCACCGCGACTATGCGTCAGGACCCCCTTACCGGGGAATGGGTCTCGATCGCCGCCAACCGCCAAAACCGGGTTTTTTTGCCGCCGGCCACGCAAGACCCGCTCGCACCGCAGTCGCCAGGTAATGCGTCGGAGATCCCGAGCAATTACGACGTAGCCGTGTTTGAGAACAAGTCCCCGTCGTTTGGTCCACTGGTAGCGGATGCTCCCACGGATCTGGCCGATCTCGACCGCATCGGCATCGGTCGCACCCGCCGGTCCGTCGGCCGCTGCGAAGTGGTCTGCTTCAGCCCCGAAAACGAGGGATCCTTTGCGAGCCTGTCGGTAACCAGAGCTCGAACCGTGATCGAAGCCTGGGCCGAACGCACCCACGTACTGTCGCAGCTGCCGGGTATTGAACAAGTATTCCCGTTTGAGAATAGAGGCGAGCAGATCGGGGTGACCCTGCGGCATCCGCACGGCCAGATCTACTCCTACCCCTATGTCACCCCCCGAACGCAGCGCCTGGCCGACTCGCTCGAGAGCTATGGGCCCACCCTGTTCGCCGATATTCTGGCCAGCGAACAGGCCAGCGACCGGGTGATTCTCCGCGGCGAACACTGGACCGCGTTCGTGCCGTTCGCCGCGCGCTGGCCCATCGAAGTGCACATGCTTCCGCACCGCCAGGTACCCGACTTTGCCGAGACCACCCTCGCCGAACGCGACGAGCTGGCCGTGTTGTACCGTCGACTGCTGCGCGGCATCGATGCGATCTACTCAACCCCGACTCCCTATATCGCCGCCTGGCATCAAGCACCGGTTCGGGTGCATCGCACGGACATCCGTCTAATGCTTCAGCTGACCAGCCCGAGGCGTGCCGAGGACAAGCTCAAGTTCCTCGCTGGCTCGGAGGCAGCGATGGGCGCCTGGATCGGCGATGTCACTCCAGATGATGCCGCGGCCACGATTCGCGCAGCCGTCGCGCGAGCCGCCGAGGCGGACCCTGCCAACGAAACTGACGGAACACCCTCGTGAATGATCTGGATCGCGCCGCCCAGGCCGACTTCGCGAACCGCTTCGATCGCACCGCGACCGGACTGTGGTCGGCGCCCGGTCGAGTGAATCTGATCGGTGAGCACACCGATTACAACGACGGATTCGTACTGCCGCTCGCCATCGACCGGCGCACCGTCGTTGCGCTGGCGACGAGGACCGACCGGGTTATTCGCGTGGCCAGTTCTTTCGCCGCCGAGACCGTCGCGGTGTCGCTCGACGAACTGGTTCCCGAGAACCTGAACGGCTGGTCGGCCTACCCGCTCGGCGTAGCCTGGGCGCTGGGACAGTTCGGAGCAGACCTCGCTGTCCTGCCGGGGTTCGACATCTACGTCGACTCCGATGTGCCGGTCGGGGCCGGACTGTCCTCATCGGCCGCGCTCGAATGCGCCGTCGCGGTCGCCCTCAACGAGGTCTGGGGCCTGAACCTCGATCGGCCGACCCTGGCCCGGGTCGGCCAGCTCGCCGAGAACCGCGTTGTGGGCGCCCCGACCGGCATCATGGACCAGTCGGCGTCACTGCTCGGCCAGGTCGACGCGGCCGTTTTTCTGGACTGCCGGAGCCTCGCGTCCGAGGTGATCCCGCTCGGACTCAACCCGGCCGGCCTGGAACTGCTGATCATCGACACCCGGGTCAGCCACTCGCACGCAACGGGCGGTTACGCCGCGCGCCGCGCATCCTGCGAGGCCGGCGCCCGCATCATGGGGGTGCCAGCCCTGCGTGACCTCAGCGTCGACGATCTCCCCCGAGCGCAGGCGCTGCTCGACGACGAAACCTTTCGCCGGGTGCGCCACATCGTCACCGAGAATCAGCGCGTGCTCGACACCGTGCAGACCCTGCGAGTGAGCGGATGCGCCGCGATCGGCGACCTGCTCGATGCCTCGCACCGGTCGATGCGGGACGACTTCGAGATTTCAGCGCCGGAGCTCGACCTCGCCGTGGTCACCGCACGGGCGGCCGGCGCGATCGGTGCGCGCATGACCGGTGGCGGTTTCGGCGGCGCGGCCATCGCCCTGACTCCGACCGAATTCGTGCCCGCCGTTCAGGCCGCGGTGCTGGCCGCGTTCGCCGCACACGGCTTTGCAACGCCGGACCTGTTCGTGGTGCACGCCGCCGATGGAGCCGCCCGCGACGGCAGTCCGCTCAACTAGAGGAACGAGCGCGGCGCTGACCCGGCGCCGCGGTGCTGTCGCGCACCACCAGGTCCGGCTGGATGACCGGGATCAGCTCCGCGGGCTCGCCGCCCATCAGCCGCAGCACCCGCTCCACCGCCAGCCGGCCGACCTCGTTGAAGTCGAGCCGAACGGTCGTGAGGCCAGGTTGAAAATAGCGGGCCTCGCTCATGTCGTCGAAGCCGACG
>NZ_SOHG01000027.1:0-55126 GCF_004403155.1 Cryobacterium sp. Hh7
CTCTCCGAGCGGACGCAACGCCACATCCCGATACCGGTGCCGACCGCTCAGCCGATCTCACAACGCCCCACCCCGGAGCAAAAAAAACACTCTAGAGACCCGCCGGGCCGGCTGAACCCATGTTATTCAGCAGCCTCCTAGGCTGAATGCATGGACCTTCTGCGCAATATTCTGCTCATTCTGCACTTCGTCGGCCTCGCCTCGCTACTCGGCGGCTTTCTGGTGCAGATCAAGCCGATCATTGCCGGCAAGGGCGCGATCGTCGCCGCCATGTTCCACGGTGCGCTGACCCAGCTGGTCACCGGCCTGCTCCTCGTCGGCGTCATCCAGGTGGGCGCCCTCGGCCACATCGACAACACCAAAATCGGCATCAAGCTGCTCGTGCTCATCGTGATCACCGTGCTGGTCATCGTGAACCGCAAGAAGCCGAGCGTCTCATCGCTCGTGCTCTGGGCCATTGGAGCCCTCACCCTGGTCAACGTGGTCATCGCGGTACTCTGGAAATAGCTTTTTCCCCGCGAAAGTCGGCACACCAGTGCTTCACGCGCAGTAGCCGCTGTCGCGCGTTGACCCAGACCCCCCGGGGGTAGGGTAATTGGTGACCTCTACACGCGGCCACACCATCATTCGTGCGTAAACGCTACCGCGGGAAGTCCGATCGACTTGCGGGTTTCGTTGGCGCTCAGCCATCACACCGGAGCGTTCCACCCCCATGTCAACAACCACAGCGTCAATTCCGACGCCGACCACACCGCTCAATCCGAAGAGCCGCGTCATCATGGCGAGCCTCATCGGCACGACCATTGAGTTCTACGACTTCTACGTTTACGCCACCGCCGCCGTCCTCGTGTTTCCGCACCTGTTCTTTCCCACCGGCAACGAGACCACCGCGTTGCTCGCCTCCTTCGCCGTGTTCGGCGCCGCCATGGTCGCCCGCCCGATCGGCGCCCTGTTCTTCGGCCACTTCGGTGACCGCAAGGGACGCAAGGCCACCCTGGTCGGTGCACTGCTCACCATGGGCATCGCGACGTTTTTGATCGGCCTCCTGCCGACCTACGACATGATCGGCTGGTGGGCACCGTTCATGCTCGTCATTCTGCGCCTGGCCCAGGGCTTCGCCCTCGGCGGGGAATGGAGCGGCGCTGCACTCGTGGCAACCGAAAACGCCCCGGTCGGCAAGCGTGCCTGGTACGGCACCTTCCCCCAGGTCGGCGCCCCGCTCGGCTTCATCATCGCCAACAGCCTGTTTCTCGGCCTCGCGCTCGCACTGCCGTCGACCGACCCGACCCGCCCGTCCGAGGCATTCCTCGAATGGGCCTGGCGCATCCCCTTCCTGTTCTCGGCCGTCATGGTCATCGTCGGACTCTGGGTGCGTCTGCGCCTGGTCGAAAGCGAGGTCTTCACGAAGGTCGTCCAGGCCAAGCGTGTCGAGAAGCTGCCGCTCGCTGCGGTATTCAAGTCGAACTGGCGCGAACTCATCCTCGGCACGTTCATCATGCTCGCCACCTACGTGCTGTTCTACCTGATGACCACGTTCACTCTCAGTTACGGCCGTGCCGCAACGGATGCCGCGCTGCCGGGGCTCGGATTCAGCTACAACACCTTCATCCTCATGATGATTCTCGGCGTGGTGTTCTTCGGAATTTTCACCCTCGCCTCCGGCCCGTGGGCCGACAAGCACGGGCGTCGCAAGACGCTCATCATCGTGACCATGTTCATCATCGTGTTCGGGTTTCTCTTCGTGCCCCTGCTCGGTGCCGGCGACCTCAGCGTCATGCTGTTCCTCATCGTCGGATTCTCACTCATGGGCATGACCTTCGGGCCGATGGGCGCGCTGCTGCCCGAGCTGTTCCCGACCAGCGTGCGCTACACCGGCTCCGCGTTCGCCTACAACATGAGCTCCATTCTCGGCGCGGCCGTCGCCCCGTTCATCGCCGTCTGGCTGTGGACAATCGGCGAGGGCAGCCCGTTCTGGGTCGGCATCTACCTCTCGATCATGGGCATCATCACCCTGATCGCGCTGATCCTGAGCCGCGAAACGAAGGACCTCGACCTGCACCGGTAGGTCCAGCCGCACCAGCATCCGCTCCCCCTTGCCGCTGGCGAGGGGGAGCGTTGTCTATGTCAGGAACAGGGCTTTCAGGCGACGGGTGGTCATGACCACGCCGATCACGATCATGACGGCGTAGTAGAGCACGTGCCAGAGCAGGCCAGCATCCACCTGGCCGGTGGTCAGGCCGCGCACGAGCTCGACACCATGCCAGAGCGGCAGCGCCTGAATCACATACTGAACGCCCGGCGGATACACGCTCAGCGGGTAGAACGTGGCCGAGAACAAAAACATCGGTAGCAGCACGAAGGTGATCCAGTCCATCTGCTGGAACGTCTTCATATAACTGGTCACCGCCATGCCGACGGATGCGAATCCAAACGCGATCAGCAGCACCGCCGGCAGCGCGAGCAGCGCCCACCAGGACAGGTTCAGGCCGAGCGCCTGCATCACGAGCAGGAATCCGGTCGCGTAGAGCAGCCCCCGCGCCAGGGCGAGCGAGATCTCGCCGAGCGCCACGTCGAGCGGGCCAAGCGCGGTGGCCAGCATCCCCTCGTAGAGTTTGGCGAATTGCATCTTGAAGAAGACGTTCCAGGTCGAATCGTAGATGGCACCGTTCATCGCGGCGACGGCGAGCAGCGCCGGGGCGATGAAAGCGGCGTACGGCACGCTCTGGCCGTCGTCGGTCTGTACCTGGCCGATCAGCGCCCCCAGGCCGAGGCCCATCGACAGCAGGTAAAAGATCGGCTCGACCATTCCGCTGAGCACAACGAGCGAGTTGGTGCTGCGCGTCGCGCGCCAGCCGCGCGCCATCACGCTGCGCGCATTACCGGCGTAATACTTACCGACACCACGGCTTCCGAACAGCCGTGGTGGGCGAGCAGCAGTGACGAGCGTCGACGAAAACCTCATTTGTTCAACCTCGCGGCCGTGAGGCGACGCGCCCAAATCCAGCCGACAGCGAGCAGGGCGGCCAGATAGAGCGCGTGCAGGACGCTCAGCCAGATCGGTTCCGGTCGGCCATAGGCGAAGACGCGGGACAGTTCGGTGCCGTGCCAGAGCGGTGAGATCCAGCCGAGCCACTGCAGGTAGGTCGGCAGCACGTCGAGCGGAAAGAACGTGCCGGAGAACAGCGTCATCGGCAGAATCACGAAGCGCTGCACCATGGCGAGCTGGCCGGTGTCGTCCTTGAGGGTGGCCGTGTACGCCATCAGGAGCGCGCCGAACGAGAGGCCGGTGAGTAGCGCCACGAGCACCGCCACGGCGCCGAGCGGGCCAGGAACCGCACCAAAAATGAGCATGAAGACATAGAAGATGGCGCAGGTGAGCAGCATGCGTGCCGCTACCGAGATGACGATGCCGTTGATGATCTGACCGGGTTGAATCGCACTCGCGTTCATACCGAAGAAGGTCGGGTTCCATTTGAAGCCGAGCATGATCGGGTAGCTGAACTCCTCGGAGGCAACTGCAATCGCGCTGCTCGCGAGCAGCGCCGGTGCGAGAAATTCGAGGTAGCTGACCCCGTTGACGGCGTTGTCGCCGAGATTGCCGTCGACCAGGCTGGCCAGGCCAACGCCCATCGCGTAGAGGTAGACGAGCGGGCTGCCGATCGCGGTGAACAGCACCGTCTGCGCGTACGACCGCATGACCCGAAACCGGTGCTCGGCCACATACCAGGAGCCGTAGCGGCGGGTGCGGGCGGCCGAGACGACAGCCGCCGCGACTGCCTGCGAACGGATGCTGTCGGTCGCCCCACCAGCATCCCGAGCGTTGTCGAAATCGCTCGCACTCATTCGATCAGGTTTCGGCCGGTGAGACGGAGGAACACGTCCTCGAGGCTGGAACGGCGTACCAGGCTCGTGATCGGGTGCAGGCCGGCCGCGGTCATCCGCTCTAATTCTCGCTCGCCGCTATCGCTGTAGACCAGAATGCGGTCGGGCAGCACGTCGACCCGTTCGCCGAAACCGCTGCCGCCGAAACTCTGAAGGCGGTCGGCGACCTCGGCGTTCTGGGCTGAGCCGAAGCGCACCTCGAGGACCTCGCGGGAGGAATACCGGCGGATCAGGTCGGCCGGAGAACCCTCGGCCATGATGCGGCCCTTGTCGACGACGATGAGGCGGTCGCAGAGCTGCTCGGCTTCGTCCATGTAGTGGGTGGTGACGAGCAGCGTCGTGCCCTGCTCCTTGAGTCGAAACAGTCGATCCCAGAGAATGTGGCGTGCCTGCGGGTCGAGTCCGGTGGTCGGCTCGTCGAGCAGCAGGATGCGCGGGTCGTTGATAAGCGCCCGGGCGATGGTGAGGCGCCGTTTCATGCCACCGGAGAGGTCGTCGACCTTGGCTGTGGCCTTGTCCTGGAGCTGGGCGAACTCGAGCAGTTCGTCAGCCCTGCGGGCGACTCGGGCGCGCGGCAGCCCGAAGTAGCGGCCGTAGACCAGCAGATTTTCCCGCACCTTCAGCTCGAGGTCGAGGTTGTTCTCCTGCGGCACCACGCCGAGTTGGGAACGAATCTCGGGACCGTACCGGTTCGGGTCGAGGCCGAGCACCGTGAGGTCGCCACTCGTGCGGGTGGACACCGCGCCGATCATGCGCATCGTCGTGGATTTTCCGGCGCCGTTGGGGCCGAGCAACCCGAAGGACTCCCCCGGGGCCACCTCGAAACTGATCCCGTCGACGGCGACGAAATCTTTCGAGTTTTTGACAGGATAACTCTTGACGAGATTCTGGGTGGCGATGACAGGCGCTGGCACAGTTCTAACCTAGACCGCCCCCGCTCCGGTGGGGATGGTTCGCATCTGCGGCGGTTAAGATTCATCAGTGACCACCGCAACCCGCACGCCCGATTCATCCGCTGCCCAGAAGGCCGTCAAACCGCCGCGCGGCCGACGCGGCCGGCCAGCCCCGACCGGTCCGCGCGCGAAGTTCAGCCAACTGCTGCCCTACCTGTTCGAGCACAAGAAGGTGCTCGGCGTCGTCATCGTCCTGAGCGTGCTCGGTGCGGCCGCGAGCCTGGCCCAGCCGCTGCTGGTGAGTCAGGTCATCACGATCGTGCAGGCCGGTGACCCGCTCGGTTCGCTGGTTGGAGTACTCATTGTGCTCGTGGTAATTTCGGGCCTGATCAGCGGGTACCAGCACTACCTGCTGCAGCGCACCGGTGAGGGAGTCGTGCTCTCCAGCCGCCGCAAGCTGGTCGGACGCCTGCTGCGCCTGCCGATCAGCGAGTTCGATGCGCGCCGCACCGGCGACCTCGTCTCCCGCGTCGGCAGCGATACCACGCTGCTGCGCGCGGTGCTCACGCAGGGGCTGGTCGAAGCGATCGGCGGCTCGCTCACCTTCATCGGCGCGCTCGTGGCCATGCTCATCATCGACCCGGTTCTGCTCGGGCTGACCGTGCTCGTGATCGCGGTGTCCGTGGTCACCGTCACCCTGTTGTCCCGGCGCATCCGCACCGCGAGCCAGGCCGCGCAGGCGAAGGTCGGTGACCTCGCCGCGAGCGTTGAGCGTGCCATCAGCGCCATTCGCACCGTGCGCGCCGCGAACGCGACCGAGCGTGAGACGTCCGTGATCGAAGAAGATGCCCGCGGCGCCTGGCGCATGGGTATCCAGGTCGCTAAGATCAGTGCCCTCGTCGTGCCGATCGCCGGCATCGCCATGCAGGTGTCTTTCCTGGTCGTGCTGGGCGTCGGCGGTTTTCGCGTTGCGAGCGACGCCATCACCGTGGCCAACCTGGTCGCGTTCATTCTGTTCCTGTTCATGATGATTATGCCGCTCGGCCAGTTCTTCGGCGCAATCACCTCGGTCAACGCGGCTCTCGGAGCGCTCGGCCGCATCCAGGAGATTATCGACCTGCCCGCCGAGGATCAGTTCGACCGCGACATCGCGCCGCTCGCCATGACGGTCGGCGCCGCCAACGACAAGGTCAACCCGGAAGCCGCCGCGATCAGCTTCGAGAACGTGCACTTCGGCTACGCGGTGGCTCAGGTTGAGGTCGCCGCTGGTTCAGACGCTGCGCCGACAACGGATACTGCCGGCTCGGTCGAAACGGACGCTGATCTCGACGCCGATTCCATCGGGGAGTCTTCCCTGGACCCGCGCCCGGTGCTTAAAGGAGTCTCGTTCAGCGCTCCGCGCGGGCTGCGCACCGCCCTTGTCGGGCCCAGCGGCGCTGGCAAGAGCACCATCCTCGCCCTGATCGAGCGGTTCTACGATGTCTCGGACGGCACCGTGCGGCTCGGTGGGCTGGATATTCGTTCGCTGGATCGCACCGCGCTGCGCGCGCAGATCGGCTACGTCGAGCAGGACGCCCCGGTCCTGGCCGGTTCGCTGCGCGACAATCTCACGCTCGCCACCCCCGATGCCACCGATGAGGACTGCATCAAGGTGCTGCAGGCGGTCAATCTGGGTGAAGTGCTCGACCGCGACCCAGCCGGGCTCGGCGCGGCGGTCGGCGAATCGGGTGTGAAACTCTCCGGCGGAGAACGCCAGCGGCTCGCGATCGCCCGGGCGCTGCTCGCGGCCCCGCCGATTCTTCTGCTCGATGAATCTACTTCCAGCCTCGACGGCAAGAACGAGCAGATGATGCGCGAAGCCATCGACGCCGTCGCGGTGGACCGCACGCTCATCGTGATCGCGCACCGCCTGTCCACCGTGGTCGACAGCGACCAAATCGTGGTCCTCGACCACGGCGAGGTCGTCGGCGTCGGCACCCACTCCGAACTCGTCGTCTCCACCCCCCTATATCGCGACCTGGCCAAGCACCAGTTGCTGGTCTAACACCCCGCGAGAGCGCAAAAAGTGCCCGATTGGAACTCTCAATCGGGCACTTTTTGCGCTCTCGCGTTCACTGGATGGAAGGGTAGCGCAGCGTCACCAGCTGGAACGGGCGCAATTCCAGGGTCAGGACGGCGTCATCCGTCGCAATGATGGCGGCCGGTGCGACTGGGCGCTCGAGCAGGTCCGTCTCGTGTGCTTCGGCTGCGGCGAATGAGCGGATGACCCGGGCCCGGGACCGGGTCCCGTGCGCCTCGTAGAGCCGCACGATCACGTCGCCACTGCCGTCTTCGGCGAGCTTGACCGCCTCGATGACCACGGCCGGGTTGTCGAGCGTGAAGAGCGGCTCGACCGGCGTAGAGCCGATGCCCGCCACGGTGCGCAGCGGTAGGTTCAGCCGGTAGCCCTCATATACCGCGTCGGGAATACTCGCGCCGACGCGGAGGGCGACGCGGAATTCGTGCTCGCCCTGATCGGCGGTCGGGTCGGGATAGACGGCGGCCCGTAGCAGAGTCAGTGCAACGGTCGTGCCGATGCGGGCCGCCGCTGCGGGCGGGGCCGTATCCGTCACCCGGTCGGGGCTGGCGGTGCTGCCGACGCGGACTTCTCCGTCACGGCGGGAACCCTGGCTGATGCTGGCATCCTCGCCGGGGCTGGAATACCCAGCTGCGTTCGCGTCCTGCCCGGTGCCGGGGTCACGCCGCGGAGCATCCGTTTCGCCTGGAGCAAACGCGGTGCGGATGATCGCGTGGCCATAGGTGGAGTCGTTGGCAACCGCGACGCCGAAACCCGGTTCGCCGACGTGGACCCAGCGGTGGGCGACGGTTTCGAAACGGGCAGCATCCCAGGAGGTGTTCGCATGCGTCGGGCGGAATATGTGCCCGAACTGGATCTCGGAGGAGGCCCGGTCGGCCTTGACGTCGAGCGGAAAGTTCAGTCGCAGCAGCTTCTGCCGCTCATGCCAGTCGATTTTGACGTGCAGGTCGATCGCGCTTGAATCCGACGTGAGAGTCACATCTTCGACGACCGAAGACTCGCCAAATCGTCGTGTGACGCGCACGCCGACCTGACCGACCGGGAGCTGGTTGAGCTGCTCAACCGAGTCGGCATCGGTGAGTTCCGCGAACAGGCGCGCATGCGGGGTGTCGATGTCCCAGGCATCCCACTGGGTGGGGGTGTCCCGGTGCAGGGTGAGCAGGTTGGCTCGCGCTCCGGCCGGCACGACCTGGCGGTCAACGTGCCGGTCGTACAGCGAGGTGAACAGTCCGTCGTCGTCGATCGTGACGGAGACGTGCTCGTTCGTCAGGACCCAGCCGGCCGGAGTGCGTGAGATTATGGCCCCGGCGTGCGCGGCGGCAGCGTCCCCCACCGCAGTCGCGGAAGCGCGCACGGGAGCAGTCTCCCCAGCATCCCGGCCCGTACCCTCCGCGCTCGTCGCCTCGTCACCCGCAGCACCGGCGCCGAGAGTATCGGCACCCCGAGTATCGGCGCTCGCGCTGCCGCCGAGCGCCGGCACGCCCGCCCGCGCATACGGCCCCGCATTGAGCACGACCGCGCCATCGCCCGGCCCGACGAGCGCACGAACGGATGCCTCGATCACCCCCTCCAGCGCGCCAGCGACCCGCACATACTCGCGCTCGGCCTGCTGGTGCACCCAGGCGATCGATGACCCCGGAAGGATGTCGTGGAACTGCTGCAGCAACACCGTCTGCCAAGCGTTCTCGAGTGCCGCGCGTGGATACTGCGCCCCCACGCGCACGGCGGCCGTCGTCGCCCACAGTTCCGCCTCCCGCAGCAGGTGCTCGCAACGCCGATTCCCCTGCTTGGTGCGAGCCTGGGAGGTGAGCGTGCCGCGGTGAAACTCCAGATACAACTCGCCCGACCAGACCGGCGGCGCCGCATACTCGGCCTCCGCCGCTTCAAAGAACCGCCGCGGGCTGGACAGTTCGACCGTCGGCGATCCCTCAAGCGACGCGGTACGGTGGGCAGCGGCGATCATCTCCTCGGTCGGACCGCCGCCACCGTCGCCCCAACCGAACGGCACGAGCGAGGTATTGGCCACGCCCTTCTCCGCGAACAACCGCTCGGCCCTGGCCAGTTCCAGACCGGAGAGCTGCGCGTTGTAGTCGGCAACCGGTGGAAAGTGAGTGAAGACGCGACTGCCGTCGAGACCTTCCCAGAGAAAGCTGTGGTGCGGAAACAGATTCGTGTCGTTCCAGGACAGCTTCTGGGTGAGAAACCAGCGACTGCCGGCGGCACGCACGATTTGAGGAAGTGCCGCGGAGTAGCCGAACGAGTCGGGCAGCCAGACTTCCAGCGGTTCCACCCCGAACTCGCGCAGAAAGAACCCCTTGCCGGCCACGAATTGCCGGGCCAGGGCCTCGCCGCCGGGCATGTTCGTGTCGGATTCAACCCACATCCCTCCGATCGGAACGAAGTTGCCGGCCGCGACGGCTTTACGCACGCGCTCGAACAGCTCCGGGTAGAACTGCTGGAGCCAGGCATACTGCTGCGCCGACGAGGCCGCGAACACAAAATCGGGGTGACGGTCGATCAGGTCGAGCACGTTGGACCAGGTGCGCGCGACCTTGCGCACGGTCTCGCGTACCGGCCAGAGCCAGGCGCTGTCGATGTGCGCGTGGCCGACCGCGTGCACCCGGTGCGCGCTGGCGTCGGCTGGGCTGGCGAGCACCGGAGCCAGGGCGGCGCGTCCGGCTTCCGCGGTGCCGCCCACATCGTCGGGGTCGAGCAGATCGAGGCAGCGTTCCAGGGCGCGCAGAATGTTCGCCCGCCGCGGCGATGCGGCCGAAAGCTCGCGGCGCAGTCCGTCGAGTGTGAACACGTCCTGCGCGAGCTGCCAGACCTGCGTATCGCGCTGGGCGACATCCGCTTGGCGAAGCAGGTACAGCGGCGTGCTGCCGGCGGTGCCAAGATCGCCGAGCAGGGTGGGAGTGAAGCTGAAGTCGGCGGCGATATTAGGGTTAGCGGCGGCCTCGATATAGAGGTCAATGGTGTCGCCGACCACCGTCACGGTGCGATTCAACGATTCCACGCCCTTGAGCACCCGGCCATTTGAGCTGTAGGCGGTGCCCTCGGCCTGGAAGCCCGGCACAGCGACGGTGAACCCGAGGTCGACGAGGACCTCGATGCGGGTATCGGCCAGGCCGGCCCATTGGGGCGGTACCAGTCCGGTGAGATGAAACCAGACAGTTCCCCACGGCCTTCCCCACGACTCGCCGACGACGAATGGTTCAAACGGATGCGAGACCGCTTCGGCAAACGAGACCGGCTCCCCCGGCGCGACCCAGGCGGTGACCGTGAGCGGCGCTGTGGCCCGGTAGATCGCCGGCTGCAGCCGTTCGAGAACGAACCGGTTCAGCCGGGCCTCGACCAGTGCGCTGTCGTCATGCATGCTGGCATCCTACGACCGCCGCGCGCGGGCCGTTCGGCCGGTTCCCGGCGGGGTCCTGCGCGATGCCGGTATCTGAGGCCCTGGGCCCACCTTGTGACACCCGGCCCACGATAGATCATGGGCCCGCTTTCCGGGCCCGGGCCCGGAAAGTAATGCACGCACGGGAGGTACACGAAGGGCCCCGCCACCTGCGTGACGGGGCCGTTCGCACTGCAGGAACTAGTCCTTGAGGTGGTAGCGCACGCTTGCGAGTTCGGCGCGCAATGCCGGCGGCACCTTGTCGCCGAACTTGTCGAAGTATTCTTCTGTGAGGTCGCACTCGGCGAGCCAGCTGGTCTGGTCGATCGCAAACAGCTGGTCAACGGATTCCTTGGACAGGTCGAGACCGTCCAGGTTCAGCGCACCTTCGGCCGGGAGCAGTCCGATCGGGGTGTCGACGGCGTCGGCGCTGCCCTCGATGCGACGAATCATCCATTCGAGAACCCGCGAGTTCTCACCGAATCCGGGCCAGATGAAGTCGCCGTCCGGGCCCTTGCGGAACCAGTTCACCTGGAAGATCGCCGGGGCGTTGATGCCGAGTTCCTTGCCGACCTTGAGCCAGTGGCCCCAGTAGTCGGCCATGTTGTAGCCGCAGAACGGCAGCATCGCGAACGGGTCGCGACGCAGCTCGCCGACGATGCCGTCAGCGGCCGCGGTCTTCTCGGAGGAGATCGTGGCTCCCATGAAGACGCCGTGCTTCCAGCTTCGGGCCTGGGCGACCAGCGGAACGTTGGTCGCTCGACGGCCGCCGAAGACGATGGCGTCGATCGGTACGCCGCCGGCCGCTTCCCAGTCGTCGGCGATCGACGGGCACTGGGCGGCCGCTACGGTGAAGCGCGAGTTCGGGTGGGCGGCGGTTCGACCGGAGTCGGGCGTCCAGTCCTTGCCCTCCCAGTCGATCAGGTGATCGGGAGCCTTGTCGGTGAGCCCTTCCCACCAGACATCTCCGTCGTCACGCAGGGCGACGTTGGTGAAGATCGTGTTGCCCCACATGGTGGAGACGGCGGTCGGGTTGGTGGTTTCACCGGTTCCGGGGGCGACTCCGAAGAAGCCGGCTTCCGGGTTGATCGCCCAGAGGCGTCCGTCTTCGCCCTGGCGCAGCCACGCGATGTCGTCGCCGATGGTCTCGACCTTCCAGCCAGGAATGGTCGGGCGCAGCATCGACAGGTTCGTCTTGCCACAGGCGGAGGGGAAGGCTGCTGCCACGTGGAACACGCCACCCTCGGGTGAGATCAGCTTGATGATCAGCATGTGCTCGGCCAGCCAGCCCTGATCGCGGCCCATCACCGACGCGATGCGCAGCGCAAAGGACTTCTTGGAGAGCAGGGCGTTTCCGCCGTAGCCGGAGCCGTAGGACCAGACCTCGCGGGTGTCGGGGAACTGCACGATGTATTTGTCATCGTTGCAGGGCCATTCCACGTCGGGACGGGTGATTCCCGATGCGTCGACGAGCGGGTACCCGACGCTGTGCACGGTGTGCACCCACGGGTCGCCGGCTTCGATCATGGTCAGCACGGTCTCGCCCATCCGCGTCATAATGCCCATGTTGAGCACGACATAGGGGGAATCGGTGATCTCAACGCCCAGCTGCGAGATGGGTCCGCCGAGCGGGCCCATCGAGAACGGCACGATGTACATTGTGCGACCGCGCATGCTGCCAGCGAAGACACCACGCAGTTCGGCGCGCATCTTGACCGGTGCGGCCCAGTTATTGGTGGGGCCGGCATCCGCTTCATCGTTGGAGCAGATGAAGGTGCGGTTTTCGACGCGGGCAACGTCTTTCGGGTTGGTGCGGGCGAGAAAGCTGTTGGGGCGCCATTCCGGGTTTAGGCGGATGAGCTGGCCGGAGGCGACGAGCAGTTTGGAGAGCTCGTTGGCCTCGCGCTTGGAGCCGTCGCACCAGACGATCGCGTCGGGCTCGGTCAGGCGGGCAATCTCATCAACCCAGGCCTGCAGGTTGGGGTCGGTGCTGCCCGTGCGCGTCGGGTACGAATCCCCGTTGGTCTGGAGGGAAGAGTTGGTGAGAGTCATATGCTGGCCTTTCCGGTCGCCGGGTATCAAGAAAAAGTTGCGAAGTGGTCAAAAACGTCGGGCCCCGTTGCTGTCAGACGCTCTGCGAAACCATAATTTCGTCTTACACACCAACAATGGCCCTGCTTTGAGCCCCAAACCCGCAATATTGCTACTTAAGAAATGCAGTTCTTTAGATATCGTTAAGGAATGTCGCCTCAAGCCTCCGATCTGATCCTGCTCGGCCATCGCATCCGTCACTTTCGGGGGGAGCGCGGTCTCACCCTCGACCAACTGGGTGCGCTCGTTCACCTCGCCGGCAGTCAGCTGTCGCTGATCGAGAACGGCCGCCGCGAGCCGAAGCTGTCGACCCTGCAGGATCTCGCGACGGCCCTCGCTGTGGACCTGGCCGAGCTGCTGCGCCGCGAAGCTCCAAACAATCGGGCGGCGCTCGAGATCGAACTGGACCGTGCCCAGAAAAATCCGCTCTACGGGGCCCTCGGCCTACCCGTCGTAAAAGTCACTAAGGGGATGCCGCTGCCCGCCATCGAATCGCTGCTCGGCCTGCACCGGGAGCTGTCCCGCCGGGCCAGCGAAGCCATCGCGACGCCGGAAGAGGCGCGGCGAGCTAACACCGAACTGCGCGAGCGGATGCGGGAACAGGGCAACTATCTGCCGGCCATCGAGGAACTGGTCGAGGAACGGGTGCGCGCGAGCGGCCATGTCTCCGGCGCGCTCACCCACCGCGAGGTCAGCGTCATGGCCGATCAGCTCGGATTCAGCCTGATCTACGTGAACGATCTGCCCAACTCCACCCGCTCGGTGACCGACCTGGCCAATGGGCGCATCTACCTGCCGCCCGCGTCGATTCCCGGCGGGCACGGCCTGCGGTCGATGGCCCTGCAGGCGATGGGGCACCGGCTGCTCGGGCACGAACGGCCGGGCAGCTACGCGGAGTTCCTCTGGCAGCGGCTCGAGATCAACTACTTCGCGGCGGCCTGTTTGATGCCGCGCGAGGCATCCGTCGCCTTTCTGTCGAATGCCAAGCAGGAGCGCGAGCTGTCGGTGGAGGACTTTCGCGACACCTTCGGCGTGACCCATGAGGCTGCAGCGTTGCGGCTGACCAACCTCGCCACCTCGCACCTCGATATGACCCTGCACTTTCTGCGCGTCAACGGCGACGGCGCTCTGCAAAAGGGGTACGAGAACGACGATCTGCCGTTTCCGGTGGACGTGACCGGGTCGATCGAGGGCCAGTACGTCTGCAAGCAGTGGAGCGCCCGCAGCGCCTTCACCCACACCAACCGCACCACCGAGTACTACCAGTACACCGACACCCCGGCCGGCACGTTTTGGTCGGCGACGCAGACCGGGTCAACGGATGCCGGTGAGTTTTCGATCAGCGTCGGCGTTCCGTTTGCGCAGGCGAAGTGGTTTCGCGGGCGGGAGACCACGCAGCGTACGGTGTCGCGCTGTCCCGATGAGTCGTGCTGTCGTCGGCCGAACTCGGATGCGGCCGCACGCTGGTCCGGCCGGGCCTGGCCGAGCGCCCGGCTGCACGCACACGTGCTGTCGCCGCTGCCGTCCGGCACGTTTCCCGGGGTCGACGACTCCGAGGTCTATGCGTTTTTGGAGGCGCACGCGGCAGAGTAGCCGGGTTATGTAGATTGGGATCAGGTTTGATCGCCAATAGTACCCAGGAGACCGCATGAGACTGATCGAGGCCCCGATTAGCCCCGCCTCGCCCACCCGGGTGCGCGCGCCCGACCGGACTCCCCTGCGCGTCGGTCTCGTGCAGCATCGCTGGCACGCGGACGACGCGGCGCTCGAGGCGGAGCTGGCCGAGGGCATCCGTTTGGCGGCTGAGTCTGGCGCCCGCATCGTGTTTCTGCCGGAACTGACCCTTAGCAAATACCCCGGCAATGTACGAGCCACCGGCATTCCCAAAGCGGATGCCGAGCAGCTCCTGGGCGGCCCCACCTTCGCTTTCGCGGCCGAACAGGCGCGGCTGCACAGCGTTATCGTGCACGCCTCGCTGTTCGAGCAGCCGGCTGAAGCCGACGAACCGAACGACCCACGCGGTTACAACACGGCCATTCTGGTGTCGCCAGCCGGCGAACTCCTCGGTCGCACGCGCAAAATGCATATCCCGGTCACGGCCGGGTATTACGAGGACACCTACTTTCGGCCGGGGCCGGCCGAGGACGCGTACCCGGTCTACGACGTGGCCGGTGCGCGCCTGGGGCTACCGACCTGCTGGGACGAGTGGTTTCCCGAGGTCTCCCGGCTGTACGGACTTGGCGGCGCCGAAATTCTCGCCTACCCGACCGCGATCGGATCGGAACCGCTGTTTCCGAACTTCGACACCCAGCCGATCTGGCAGCAGGTCATCGTGGCCAACGGCATCACGAGCGGACTGTTCGTGGTCGTGCCGAACCGGCACGGCGACGAGGGCGACCTCACCTTTTACGGCTCGTCGTTCATCTCCGACCCGTTCGGACGGGTGCTCGTGCAGGCGCCTCGCGGCGAGTCGGTGGCGCTCGTGGCCGACCTGGACCTGACCCAGCGCGAGGAGTGGCTCGCCCTGTTTCCCTTCCTGATGACTCGACGCCCGGACAGTTATGCCGGGCTGGTCGCGCCGGTCGACCCGGCACATCCGTTCGGATCGGCGACCGTATGACCTGGCGCATGCCGGCCGAAACCGCGCCGCAGGACCGTGTGTGGATGGCGTTTCCGGTGGGCGGCTACACCCTCGGCGACACTGCGACTGAAGCCCACGAAGCCCGCCGCACCTGGGCGGCGGTCGCCCACGCCGTGGCCGAATTCGAACCCGTGCGCATGGTCGTCGACCCCGCCGAGCGCGCCGTAGCCCGGCGCTATCTGTCGGCCGAGATCGAGGTGCTCGAGGCTCCGCTGAACGACAGCTGGATGCGCGACATCGGCCCGAGTTTCGTGCACGAAGACACCGGCCGGCTCGGCGCCGTCGACTGGACCTTCAACGGCTGGGGCGGCCAGGACTGGGCCACCTGGGACCACGATTCGAAGATCAGCCGATTCGTAGCGAATGCCGCCGGTGCAGCAGTCGTGTCGTCCGCGCTCGTGAACGAGGGCGGCGGAATCCACGTCGACGGCGCAGGAACCGTGCTGGCGACGGAGAGCGTGCAACTCGATTCGGGTCGCAACCCCGGCGCCACGCGCGCCTCGGTCGAGGCGGAGCTTCGCCGCACGATCGGCGCGGAGCACGTCGTCTGGCTGCCACGCGGCCTCACCCGCGACCACGAGCGATTCGGCACCCGTGGGCACATCGATATGGTCGCCGCGCTGCCATCGCCGGGCACGATTTTGCTGCACGCCCAGAACGATCCGGGTCACCCCGACTACCCGCTCACCCGCGAATTTCGCGGCCTGCTGGCCGACGCGCACGACGCGGCCGGGCGATCGTTCACAATCATCGACCTGCCGGCGCCCGCTGTGCTGAGCGACGACGAGGGGTTCGTGGACTACAGCTACGTCAATCATCTCGTCGTCAACGGCGGCGTCATCGCCTGCAGCTTCGGCGAGGAGCGGGCCGATTCCCTGGCCCGCGACGTGCTCGCGGCCGCCTATCCCGGGCGCCGCTTGGTGTCGGTCGACGCGCGGCCGTTGTTTGCGCGGGGCGGCGGCATCCACTGCATTACGCAGCAGCAGCCGACTGCGCCGCTGCCTGCCTGATCAGGCCTCGACCGGGCGACGCGCGTTGCGCCACAGTGCGAAGATCAACGGCAGAACGACGACGATTCCGAACATGAGATAGGCCACAGTGCCCAGCTCGTTGTGCAGTAGCTGGACGCCGAAAACCAGTAGGCCGACGTGGAGAATTCTCCAGCCCAGCATGGGCAGCTTCTGGCGAACCGTGGGATTCACATAGTTTCCCGAGCCTCGATTCTGCCCCGATATTCTCGCAGCTCCTGCCAGACCGAGGGCGGTCGAGATGGCGACGAGAATGACGCCCAGCAGAAGCTCCATTAGCGCTGTGCCCCTCTGGCGACCCGCCCATTGTGCCAGGCGCGAATCACGATGAACGGTCCCAGCACGGCAATGGTGAGCAGCACGAAAGCCCAGGCGCCGATCTCCGGCGTCATGAGGTTCGCGCCCCAGATCACCAGCGCGACGGCTCCGACATTCAACAAAACGGATGCCCGTGGCCGGCTCGGTGCGCTGGTGAACATGGGCAGCGGCGTCGTTGGGTTCGCCCAGGCCACGAGCAATACCCCGTAGACGGCACAGGCGAACCCGGCCAGAACGAGGATCGTGCCGAATATCACTGCCATACGATAGTTCCCCTGAAGAGTCGTTCCTTCGAACCTACAGCTCTACTTCGGCTGCATCCGAATCGCCCCGTCAAGGCGGATAGTTTCCCCATTGAGCATGGGATTCTCAATGATATGCCGCACCAGGAATGCGAACTCCTGAGGGTCACCGAGCCGGGACGGATGCGGCACCTGGGCTCCGAGAGAATCCCGCACCGGCTGCGGCAGCCCCTGCAGCATGGGCGTGTCGAAGATGCCGGGCGCGATCGACATCACTCGAATCAGGCTCTGCGCGAATTCGCGGGCGAGCGGAAGCGTCATCGCGGCGACGCCGCCCTTGGACGCGGCATAGGCGGCCTGCCCGATTTGCCCGTCGAAGGCAGCGACCGAGGCGGTGTTGACGATGACGCCGCGTTCGGCGCCGCCCTGGCGGCCCGGGTCTCCGACGGGTTCGGTGAGCTGCATCGCGGCGGCAGCCAGCCGCACGACGTTGAAGGTTCCGATCAGGTTGATGCGAATCGCCCGCTCAAAATCTTCAAGCGGCAGCGGGCCGTCGCGGCCGACCGTGCGGGCGCCGGGCGCGATGCCGGCGCAATTGATCACGATGCGAAGCGGCGCTTGGGCCACCGCCGCGTCGACGGCGGCCTGCACGTCGCCGGCGCTCGTCACGTCGCCCGCCACGAAGCGGGCCCGGTCGCCGAGCTCGGCGGCAATTGCGTCGCCGGGAGCGCCGGGGAGATCCAGCAATACGACGGATGCGCCGGCTTCGTGCAGGGTGCGAACGCAGGCCAGGCCGAGGCCGGAGGCGCCTCCGGTAATGAGGGCGGAGCATCCGTCAATCTGCATTAGAGCCTCTCAATCAAGGTGGCGTTGGCCATGCCGCCGCCCTCGCACATGGCCTGCAGGCCCCAGCGACCGCCGGTCATTTCGAGGTGATTGAGCAGCGTGCCGAGCAGGCGCGTGCCCGAGGAACCGAGCGCGTGGCCGAGGGCGATGGCGCCGCCGCGCGGGTTGAGGCAATCGGGGTCGGCGTGAAGTTCGCGCAGCCAGGCCAGCGGCACGCTCGCGAAGGCCTCGTTGATCTCGTAGGCGTCGATATCGTCGATGGCGAGGCCGGCCCGCGAGAGGATGCGCTGGGTCGCCGGAATCACGCCGGTCAGCATAAGCATGGGGTCGCTTCCCACCACGGTGAAGCTGTGAAACCGGGCGCGCGGGTTCAGACCGAGCTGCGCGGCCCTCTTGGCGCTCATGATCAGGGTCGCCGAGGCGCCATCGGTGAGCGGTGAGGAGTTGCCGGCCGTGACGTGCCAGCCGAGCTTCGGAAAGCGTTCCGCGAGCGCGTCGGTACGAAAGGCGGGGCGCAGTCCGGCCAGTGAAGCATGCGAGGTGCCCGGGCGGATGGTCTCGTCCTCACTGATCACGCTGCCGTCCGGCCGGGTGACGGCCACGATTTCGCCGCCGAAATCACCCCGGTCAGCCGCCGATGCGGCGAGCCGGTGCGAGCGGGCCGCGTAGTTGTCGAGGGCGTCGCGGCCCAGGTTCCACTTCTGATTGATGAGCTCGGCCGACACCCCCTGGTTGACCAGGCCATCGGGGTAACGCTCGTGCATGAGCGTGCCGAACGGGTCCTGCCCGCCGGCCGTAGACCCGAGGGGTACCCGACTCATCGACTCGACGCCGCAGGCGATCACCACGTCGGCGTTGCCGCTCATCACGGCCTGGGCGGCGAAAGTGGCGGCCTGCTGGCTCGAGCCGCACTGCCGATCGATCGTGGTGCCGGGCACGGTGTGCGGAAAGCCGGCACTCAGCAGGGCGGTGCGGGTCACGTTATTGCCCTGCTCGCCGGCTTGGCTGACACAGCCGCCGATCACGTCATCGATCAGTGCCGGGTCGAGGTTGTTGCGGCTGACCAACTCACGCAGCACCGTGGCCAGGAGGTCGGCCGGATGGATGCCGTCCAGGGCTCCACCGGGTTTGCCCCGGCCCGACGGGGTGCGCAGAACGTCGATGATGACAGCTTCATTGCTCATGCCCCCAGCCTAGGCCCGCCGGGCTCGGGTGGCAGAAGGGGTTACCCGGACAGCGCCCACATCGCGACGGCACTCGCGGCGGCGACGTTGAGGGAGTCGATGCCGTGCTTCATCGGAATCTGCACGACGGTGTCCGAGGCGGCGAGTGCCTCGGGGGTGAGTCCCTCGCCCTCGGCGCCGAGCAACAGGGCCAGACGTTCGTGAGCGGTACCGTCAAAATCGCGCAGGCTGACTGCATCCGGCGTCAGCGCCAGGGCCGCCACATGAAAGCCGTGCCGGGTGAGTAGGGCGCGGGTCTCGGTCCAGTCGCCGGCGCGGGTCCACGGCACCTGCAGCACCGTACCCATCGAGACCCGGATGGCGCGACGGTAGAACGGGTCGGAACAGCGCGGCGTGACCAGAATGGCATCCGCTCCGATGGCACCGGCCGAGCGAAAGATGGCGCCGACGTTGGTCGGGTCGGCCACGTTTTCGAGGATGACGATGCGACGCGCATCGGCCAGCAGGCTGTCGGCGCTCGGCAGTTCGGGTCGGTGCATCGCGGCGATCAAGCCACGGTGCAGAATGTAGCCGGTGAGGTCGGCGAGCAGCGCGCTGGGGCCGACGAACACCGGAACCTCCGCCGCGTAGGCACCAAGCACGGCGAGCGCTTCGTCGGCCGTGTTGCCGAGCGCGAGCACGGAGCGTGGAATGTGCCCGGCGCGCAGGGCACGCTCGAGAACCAGGGCCGATTCGGCGATATAGAGGCCGTGCTCGGTGCCGCGGGCCTTCTTGAGGGCCACGTCGGTGAGGTGGGCATAGTCGACCAGTCGCGGGTCGCTCAGGTCGTCGATCGCGATCAGGGGCATCCGCAAAGTCTAGCCAGCGGCGCGGTACACCCGGCGCGAGCGGCATAACTCCTGCAATTTCACGGACCCGGCCGCGCGGGCCCCGGAAATCCGGGGCCCGCGCCGGGTCGACGCTCAGATTGCAGGAGTTATGCCGGACGAAGCTACTTCGTGGACACCGTCTGCACAGCCAGGGCGAGCGTGCCGTCGGCGAGGCTGCCCCAGGCGTAGACGATGGTGTTCGTGCTCGCGGCAATGGCCACGTCGGCCGGCCCAATGAGTGCCGCGGTGGTTCCGGCAGCCGCAACCGCGGCCGAGATGGTGCCGACCGGCAGCACCAGCACGGACTCGTTCGGGTTGGTCAGGCCGGTGATGGCCGGAGCACCGTTCGCGAGTACGTCCACCGCGGGAGCAGCGGCGACGTGACGCACGGTCAGGCGGCCTTGGCCGGCGCCGGTCGCGGAGGTATCGTTGGCGAACAAGGCCGCGGTCGGAACTCCGGCCTCGGTCAGGTGGGCGACAGCCGTGTAGTTGACGCCCGCGGCAACCGCGAGGTCGACCGGGCCGATCACGGGAGCGCTCGCGTCAACGGCATCTGCTGCGGTGATGGCGAGGGTGTAGCTGCCGGCCGGAAGGCGGAACGTCTTCGTGAGGGTGCCGGGTTCGAAGTCGTCAATGACCTTGCGGTTGTCGACGTACACGTCGACCACGACGCCCGGAATGGCGTGCAGCACCGAAACGGAGGCCGGCGCTGCGGCCCGCGTGCGCACCGTCTGCACGTAGAGGGCCAGGTTGCCGTCGGCGAGACTGCCCCAGGCGTAGACGATGGTGTTGGTGCGCGGGGCGATCGTGACTTCCGCCGGGCCGAGCAGCGGCGCGGTCGTTCCGGTGGCGGCCACGACGGCGCTGATCGTGCCGACCGGCAGATCGAGCACGGCCTGCGACGGATTGGTCAGGCCGGCGACGGCAACGGCGCCGTTGGCGAGAACGTCAACGGCCGGAGCGGCCGCAACGTGGCGCACGGTGAGGCGGCCCTGTCCGGCGGCCAGCGGCTTGGTGTCATCGTTGTACAGGGTGGCGGTGGGAAGGCCGGCATCCGTGAGGTGGGCAACCGCCGTGAAACTGCGATTGGCCGTGACCGTGACTGTCGTCGAGCCGCTCACGGCGATCGACGGAAGCGGCGAGCCGTTGGCGCTGCCGCCGACTTCGAGGGAATCTGCCGCGGAGATTCCGACGGTGTGGGTGCCGGCCGTGAGCTTCAGCGGGCCGAGCAGGGTTCCAGGCATGAAATCGGCGACGACGACGCGACCGTCGACCGAGATGTCGAGGGTCAGTCCGGGAATGGCGTGCAGCACCGACACGGATGCCATACCCGGTGAAGCGGATGCCGCGGGAACGGCCGCCTGCGCCGGCGCGAGCCCGGCGAGTGCGACGAGAAGGCCGGCGGAAATTCCGACGGCGATGGACTTGCGCATTGCTACCTCCAGGTTGGTCGTTACGGAAGGCGGCTGTGCCTCCCTGGTAACAACTTCTCCGGTCGGGCGCGTTTCGGATGCACCACGGCGACTTATTTGGAGAAACGACTCAGAGCGCGTGTAATTCGCCGCGCACGATTGAGTCGCCGGAGTGTGCCGGGTCGCCGTCGGCGGGTTCGGCGGACACGTCCACCAGCGGGTATTGGGCGAGGTCGACGCTCGCGGGGATAGTGAAACGACCGGTGGCACCGTCGAGGAATCCGATGCTGACCAGGCCGGACGCATCCGCTTTGAGCAGCCAGACCTCGCGCAGGCCGGTGCCCGGCGGATTCGGCGCGTCGAGGTCGACGACGACCGAGCGGCGGCCGTCGGCGGTTTGCTCGACCCGGACCGACCCGCTCGCGGCCCATCCCGGCAGGGCGTCGAGGGCGCCTTCGGCTACGACTCGCTCGGGTGGCGGGCCGGCGGTGCTCGCCACGCCGATGGCGATGCCGCCGATCAAGCCGATCAGGCCGGCGGCTGCCGCGAACGGGACCCAGCGGCGGAGGGACAGCAGGCGCACGGGTGCTGGTTCGACCGACGACTCGGCCGTCGGTCCGGCCGCCGCCGGGTCGGCGACCGGCGAAGCAGGTGCCTGGGGCGGGGCCGCAGCATCCGTCGCGTCAGCGGTTTTCGTGAAGGGGGGTGGTGTGTGCACCGCGTTGCTCAGCCCGAGTTCGATCTGGATGCCTGCCCAGACGCCCGCAGGCGGGGTGAGCAGCGAATCGTCCCCGACGGCACGACCGAGTTGCACGACCTGCCACAGGGCGAGGTATTCCCCGGGGCACTCGGCGCAGGTGGCGAGGTGGGCCCGTTCCGCCGCGCTCGCGTCGACCTCGGCCAGCGCGAGCAGGTGCAGGTCGTCCGCGGCGATGTGGGTGCCATCAAGAGGAGTCATCGGACACCTCCAACCGGGTGCGGAGGCGGGTCAGGCTGCGCCGCATGTGGCTCTTGACCGTGCCGAGCGGCAGCCCCAGGCTGTCGGCGATCTGCACCTGGGTGAGATCGTCGAAGAAGGCGAGGCGCATCACCTGCCGGGGCACGGGTTCGAGCCGGTCGATTTCGTCGCCGACCAGCACCCGGTTGACGACACTCAAACTGTCATCGACGCGGTGTGCCGGGATGGTCGCGGCGAGTGAGTCTTCGAGCCGCCGCTGGCGACTGCGTGCCTCGTGGGTGTCGGCAATCACGTGCCTCGTAATGCCGATCAGCCACGCCGGAAGCCGGGAACGGGCCGGGTCGAACCTACCGCGCCCCCGCCAGGCGGCAATGAATACCTTCTGGGTGACGTCTTCGGCGTCGGACGCATTGGCGAGGGAGCGCACGGCGATCGTAAATACCAACGGTGACCAGCGGTCATACGCCGCGGCCAGGGCGCGCTCATCACCGTCCTGAAAGGCGCGGTCGAGGGACGCGTCATCGTCGGTAGGTGCGCTCACGTGAGGGTGGGTCCTTCGGGCCGAAACACGTACCGGGCAGGGGTTCGGCGATCGCACTGTGAGAGTGACAACCTCCGCGCGCACCAGCATAGTGAGTTTCCTTCAACTCGGTTGCAGTTCCCCCCGCCGGCAGAAGGGGCCACAGCAGCAAACCCGACGTCGCGTGCTGTGGCCCTCCCCGGGGCGGGAAACCACTTACTCCTCTATTTCTCTCCTCGAGGGCGAAACGGATGCACCCTGCGGCAATTTGCCGCTTTAGGGCGTCGGCGTGAGTGTGTACTTCGTCGACAGATACTCGTGAATGCCCTCGAGCCCGCCCTCGCGACCGAGGCCGGACTGCTTGACGCCGCCGAACGGTGCGGCCGCGTTGGAGACAACGCCGGTATTCAGGCCCATCATGCCGGTCTGCAGCTTGTCGATCATGCGCTGGCCACGGGCCAGATCGGTCGTGAACACGTAGCTGATCAGGCCGAACTCGGTGTCGTTGGCGAGGCGCACGGCATCCGCTTCGTCGGTGAAGGTGCTGATCGCGAGCACCGGGCCGAAGATTTCGTCGCGCAGAATGTCGCTGCCCGGCTTGACGTCGGTGAGCACGGTGGGTGCGTAGAAGGTGCCCTCGCGCTCGATCGCGGCGCCGCCGGTGAGCAGGGTCGCGCCACGGGTGAGCGCATCTTGTACGAGCGAGTCAGCCTTCGCGACGGCTTTCGCGTCGATCAGCGGGCCGATGGTGATGCCGGCCTCTGTGCCGCGGCCGATCTGGAACGCTTCGACCCGCTCGGTGACCCGGCGGGCGAATTCGGCAGCGATCGACTCGTGCACAATGAAGCGGTTGGCGGCGGTGCAGGCCTGCCCGATATTGCGGAACTTGGCGATGAGCGCGCCGTCGACAGCCTTGTCGAGGTCGGCGTCGGCGAACACGACGAACGGGGCGTTGCCACCGAGTTCCATCGAGGTGCGCAGCACGTTCTCGGCGGAGAGCTTGATGAGCGACTTGCCGACCGCGGTCGACCCGGTGAAGCTGAGTTTGCGGAGGCGTCGGTCGGCGATGATCGGCTCGGAGACCGCGCCGGACTGCGACGTCGTGATGACGTTGACGACGCCGGCGGGCAGGCCGGCTTCTTCGAGCAGAGCCACGAAGTGCAGGGTGGTCAGCGGGGTGAGCGCGGCCGGCTTGACGACGACGGTGCAGCCCGCGGCGAGCGCCGGGGCGATCTTGCGGGTCGCCATGGCGAGCGGAAAGTTCCACGGGGTGATCAGAAAGCAGGGTCCGACCGGCTGCTGGGTGACGATCATGCGACCGGTGCCCTCGGGGTTGGCACCGTAGCGGCCGCTGATGCGCACGGCTTCTTCGCTGAACCAACGCAGGAATTCGCCGCCGTAGGCGACTTCGCCGAGCGCCTCGGGCAGCGGCTTGCCCATTTCGATGGTCATCAACAGGGCAAACTCCTGCTTGCGTTCCTGCAGCAGATCGAATGCGCGGCGCAGAATTTCGCCCCGCACGCGAGCCGGGGTCGCCGCCCAGTCGGCCTGGGCAGCGTCGGCCGCATCGAGGGCGGCGGTACCGTCGGCCACGCTCGCATCGGCGATGGTCTTGATGACGCGGCCGGTGGCCGGGTCGGTGACATCGAGGGTGCGGCCGCCGGTGGCGGCGACCCACTTGCCGTTGATGTAGAGCTGGTTCGGCACGCGAGCGAGCAGCTCGGCTTCGTTCGTGTTCGTGTCTGTAACAACCGTCATTGGTTCTCCCCTACTTTGCCTGCCCGTCGATCTGACGGTATTAGCCTAGCTGCGCCCGCCGACAGGGCGGCTGACTAACCGAGAGGACCTGGCCGGGTGGGAGAATACCAGGGTGTCGATTCCAGAATTCGCGGACCCCAAGGCTGCACCCGCCCACTCGCAAACCCTGTCGCGCGGCATCCGCATGCTGGAGATTCTCGCCGACACCGACGAAGCCATGACGATCGTCGAACTCGCTGCCGCCCTCGACGTGCACCGCTCGATCGCCTATCGCATTCTGCGCACCCTGGAAGATCACGGTCTCGTTGTTCGCGACCCGGCGGGACTGGTACGGCTCGGCGCGCGACTGGCTGCCCTGGCGCGCGGGGTGTCCCGCGATCTGCAGGCCACTGCCCGGCCTGTGCTCACCCGCATCGCCAACGAGCTCGGCATGACCGCCTTCGTCGCGGTACTCGACCAGGGCGAGATCTTCACGCTCGTGAGTATCGAGCCGCGGCAGGCCCACGCGACGGTCGCACAGCAGCCTGGCACGCGGCATCCGCTGCACATGGGTGCACCGGGAATCGCGATCCAGTCAGGCCTGAGCGGGGCGCAATGGGCCGCGCTCGGCCACCCGGAAACCCGCCGCAGCGAGGCCGGGGAGGTCGTTGCTCTCGGCTACGCCTCGAGCCACAACGAGGTCATTCCGGGCCTGTCGTCGATTGCCGTTCCGTTGCTCGTGCCCGGGGAGTCACCCGCCTCCCTCGCCGTCGTGTACATCTCGAGCCTGCATTCCCCCACCGACATCGGTGCTGTGCTCACCGCGGCCGCCCGCACGATCGTCGCAGAGCTCAGCTAGTCACCCCCGCGACCGGAAAAACAACAATACTGACCAAAAGGTAGGTAATCGTAAAAAATCCTGCCATACTGCCGCAGTGCCGGTTTTCTCCGCACGATCCACAGACTTTGCAGCACCACCCGCCCAGCACCGCAGTGAGATACGAGGGAGTATTCCATGGCTATTACGACCGAGCGCACGCCAACGGCCAGCGCCAAACGCAGTGAGGAACGGCGGGTTCTCGCCGGCACCATGGTGGGTACCACCATCGAGTGGTACGACTTCTTCATCTACGCCCAGGCCGCCGGACTCGTGCTTGCCGGCCTGTTCTTCGCCCCGCTCGCCGGCGAGAACGCTCCGCTGGCCCAGCTGATCGCCTGGGCCTCGCTCGGCATCAGCTTTCTGTTTCGCCCGCTCGGCGCTATCGTCGCCGGACATCTCGGGGACCGCCTGGGCCGCAAGGCGATGCTGGTCTTCACGCTCGTCATGATGGGCGCCGCCACAGCGTTCATCGGTCTGCTGCCCACCTTTGACCAGATCGGCGTCTGGGCACCGATCCTGTTGATCGTGCTGCGCATCCTGCAGGGTTTCTCGGCCGGCGGCGAATGGGGCGGCGCTGCGCTGATGAGCGTCGAGCACGCACCGATCAACAAGCGCGGCTTCTTCGGTGCCTACCCGCAGATCGGCGTTCCGGTCGGCCTCATTCTCGCCACCGGCGTCATGATCGCCGTGACCACCTCAATGAGCCCGGAGGCCTTCCTCGCCTGGGGCTGGCGCATCCCGTTCCTGGTCTCCGTGCTGCTCATCGTCGTCGGCTGGGTCATCCGCCGCGCGGTCGCCGAGAGCCCGGTCTTCAAGGAGATGCAGACGCGCAAGAGGGAATCTGCGGCACCGCTCAAGCAGCTGTTCAAGAATCACTCGCGCCAGGTCATCCTCACCGCGCTCATCTTCATCGCCAATAACGCGGCCGGCTACATGCTCATCGCGTTCTTCAATTCTTACGCGACCAAGCCGGTCGAGGCCGGCGGACTCGGCATGGAGCGCACCCCGGTACTCATCGCGAGCACCGTCGCCGCGTTCTTCTGGCTGGCATCGACGATGATGGGGGGCATCCTCTCCGACAAAATCGGTCGTGTGCGCACGTTCCAGCTCGGCTACGCCTTCCTGTTCCTCTGGGCCATCCCGATGTTCCTGCTGATCGACACCGGCGACATCGTCTGGTTCTCGACGGCCCTCATCGTGCTGGCGGCCGGGCTCGGCTTCTCCTACGGCCCGCAGGCCGCGCTCTACGCCGAGATGTTCCCGGCCCAGGTGCGCTACTCGGGCGTGTCCATCGGCTACGCCCTCGGCGCTATTCTCGGTGGCGCCTTCGCCCCGCTCATCGCCCAGCTGCTGCTCGATGAGACCGGATCCACCACCTCAATCGGCATCTACCTCATGGGCCTCGCCGCGATTTCCTTTGTCGCGGTCACCCTCGTGAAGGAGACTCGCGGAATTCCGCTGGGCATCAGCACCCACGAGTAGGCAGTTCAGTTTCAGGCCGTGCCGCCTGGGTTTCGACCCGGGCGGCACGGTTTTTCTCTGCCCATCTCAGGCAAAACGAACCCTCGACATCCGCTTGCGGATCGTATATGGTTTCATATATAACCATCTGCAACGACGCGATTGGACGCTTATGACTCCCGAATCCCTGCCCGAACTGGGCCGGCCCGGCAAAGTGATCGCCGTGCACATCAATTACCCGTCCCGGGCCGCCCAGCGGGGGCGCACCCCCGAGCAGCCGTCCTACTTTCTCAAGCCCTCGACCAGCGTCGCGGCCAGCGGTGACACCATCGTTCGTCCCAGCGGATGCGAACTGCTCGCCTTCGAAGGCGAAATCGCGCTGGTCATCGGTCGCCGGCTGCGCGGCGTCAGTGTCGAGGAGGGTTGGGCCGGTGTCGCCGGGGTCACTGCCGCGAACGACTTCGGCGTCTACGACCTCCGTTACGCCGACAAGGGCTCCAACCTCAAGTCCAAGGGCGGAGACGGCTTCACCCCGCTCGGCCCGCGAGTCCTGGCCGCCGAGACCGTCGACCCGGCCAACCTGCGCATCCGCACCTGGGTCAACTCCGAGCTCGTGCAGAGCGATACCACCGCAGACCTGCTCTTTAACTTCGGCCGCCTCGTCGCCGACCTCTCCCAGCTGATGACGCTCGAGCGCGGCGATGTCATTCTCACCGGAACACCGGCCGGTGCCTCCGTCGTCGGGCCGGGCGACACCGTCGAGGTCGAGGTTGACGCTCCGACCATGCCCGGCGCGCCGAGCACCGGCCGCCTGATCACCCCGGTCGCCGAGGGCACCCAGAAGTTCGGCACGTTCGGCTCCGGCCCGAAGGTGGACGACCTGCAACGGGCCGAAGCCTGGGGCTCGGCCGAAGAGGCCGGCCTCGAGCCGGCGTTCGTGCTCACCGATGAGCTGAAGGCCCGCATCAACAGCGTCGGCACCGCGACCCTGAGCGCCCAGCTGCGCAAACGCGGCTTGAACAACGTGTCGATCGACGGCCTGCACTCGACCCGCCCGAGCGCCCGGCTGGTCGGCCGGGCTCGCACCCTGCGCTTCATTCCCCATCGCGAAGACCTGTTCGAGGCTGCCGGCGGCGGCTACAACGCCCAGAAGCGCGCCTTCGACGGCCTCGGCGTCGACGACGTGCTCGTGATCGAAGCCCGCGGAGAAACCGGCACCGGCACCGTCGGCGATATCCTCGCCCTGCGCGCCCAGGTGCGCGGCGCCGCCGGCATCGTCACCGACGGCGGAGTGCGCGACCTCGCCGCGGTCAGCGCCCTCGATATGCCCACCTATCACCACGGCGGCCACCCGGCCGTGCTCGGCCGGCGCCACGTTCCGTGGGACTTAGGCCTCACGATCGCCTGTGGCGGGGCATCCGTCCAGCCCGGCGACGTGATCGTCGGCGACGCCGACGGGCTACTCGTCATTCCGCCGCACCTCATCGAGCAGCTCGTCACCGACAGCATCGAGCAGGAACGCGAAGAAACCTTCATCGCCGAGATGGTCGGCGCAGGCTTCAGCGTCGACGGCCTCTACCCGATGAACCCCGCCTGGAAAGAGAGGTACCGCGCATGGCTCGCCAGTCGATAGTGGATGCCGCCCCGCCGACCATCGGCAAGGCCCAGTTCGCCTACGACTGGCTGAAAACCCGCATCAACGATGGCACCTTCGGCCCCGGTTTTCGACTGGTCCTCGACCAGATCGCCCGGGATACGTCGATGAGTCCCGTTCCCGTGCGGGAAGCCATCCGCCGCCTCGAAGCCGAGGGTCTGGTGACCTTCGCCCGCAACGTCGGGGCGCAGGTGGCGATGCTCGACCCCACCGAGTACCAGCACACCATGCAGACCCTCGGCCTGGTCGAGGGCGCGGCGACCGCGCTGTCGGCGCCGACGCTGAGCCCGGCAGCGATAGCGCGCGCCCGGCAGATCAACGCGCAGATGCGCGACACGCTGCGCCACTTCGACCCGACCAGATTCACGTCGCTCAACCGTGACTTTCACTCCGAGCTGTACAGCACCTGCCCCAACCCGCACATTCTCGACCTCGTTCACCGCGGCTGGACCCGGTTGTCGGTGCTGCGCGAATCCACCTTCGGCTTCGTGCCGGGGCGCGCGGCCGAATCGGTCGCGGAGCACGACCATATTCTCGACCTGATTGAGCAGCACGCCTCGGCTGCAGAAATCGAACACGCGGCCCGCGACCACCGGCTGGCCACCCTGAACGCGTTTCTTTCATCTCGCAATAAGGAAGGCATTTCATGAAGTTCCGCAGCACCCCGAGCCAGATTCGCGGATCCATCGCCGCGCTGATGACCCCGTTTACCGAAGGCGGCGCCGTCGACCATGCGGGCCTGGCCAACCTGGTCAACTGGCAGATCGCCTCCGGCTCGCACGGCATCTCGATCGGCGGCTCGACCGGCGAGCCCAGCTCGCAGACCATCGCCGAACGCGCCGCCGCCATTCGCACCGTTGCGACCGCCATCAACGAGCGCGTGCATTTCATGGCCGGAACTGGTTCCACCAAGCTCGACGAGACCCTCGAACTGACCGCGGCCGGCCGCGACGCCGGCATCGACGCCGCGCTCATCATCACGCCGTACTACGCCCGCCCCACCCAGGAGGCGCTCTACGTCTGGTACAAAACCGTCTGTGAAGAGTTTCCGGACCTGCCGATCGTGGCCTACAACGTGCCGAGCCGGACCGCCGTCGACATCGCGCCCGAGACCGTGTACCGCCTCTACCGCGATTTCGACAACTTCGTCGGCGTGAAGGAAACCACGAAGGACTTCGAGCACTTCTCCCGCGTGCTGCACCTCTGCGGCCCGGACCTGCTGGTCTGGAGCGGCCTCGAACTGCTCTGCCTGCCGCTCATGGCCCTCGGCGGCGCCGGCTTCGTCAGCGCCACGAGCAATATCGCGCCTGCCGCCGTCGCGCAGATGTTCGAGGCCTGGGAACAAGGCGATTTCGCCACCGCCCGCAAGATTCACTATGGCCTGCACCCGCTCGTCGACCTGCTATTCGTGGAGACCAACCCGGCACCGGGCAAGTGGGTCATGGCCCAGCGCGGCCTGATCGAGAGCGGCTTTGTGCGTCCGCCGCTGATCGAACCGACCCCCGGAGGCCTCGCCAAGATGCGCATTTTGATGGATGCCGGCTCCGAGTACCTGACATCGACCGCCGGCTTCACCCTGACCGGGGCCTCCAAATAATGACTCATTACGTGCCCGCGGACCTGCCCACCAGCATCCGTCATTTCATCGGTGGAGAATTTGTCGACAGTGTCGGTGGGGAGACCTTCGATGTGCTCGATCCGGTGTCGAACCAGACCTACGCCACCGCAGCCGCCGGCCAGCAGGCCGACATCGACCTGGCCGTCGCCGCCGCGAAAGAAGCATTCGACCACGGACCCTGGCCGCGCCTGCTGCCCCGCGCCCGGGCCCGGGTGCTGCACCGCATCGCCGATGCCGTCGAGGCCCAGGACGCCCGGCTCGCCGAGCTCGAAACCTTCGACACCGGACTGCCGATCACGCAGGCGCTCGGCCAGGCGCAGCGCGCGGCCGAGAATTTTCGCTTCTTCGCCGATCTGATCGTGGCGCAGGCGGACGACACCTACAAGGTGCCCGGCAAGCAAATCAACTACGTCAATCGCAAGCCGGTCGGGGTAGCCGGGCTGATCACCCCGTGGAACACCCCGTTCATGCTCGAGAGCTGGAAGCTCGCGCCCGCGCTGGCCTCGGGCTGCACCGTCGTGTTGAAGCCGGCTGAATTCACGCCGTTGTCGGCGAGCCTGTGGGCGGAGATCTTCGCCGCCGCGGGGGTGCCCGACGGCGTGTTCAACCTGGTCAACGGTATCGGTGAGGAGGCCGGCGATGCGCTGGTCAAGCATCCGGATGTGCCGCTCATCTCGTTCACCGGCGAGACCACGACCGGCCAGACCATTTACCGCAACTGCGCCGCGAACCTCAAAGGCATGTCGATGGAGCTCGGCGGCAAGTCGCCCGCCGTGGTCTTCGCCGACGCCGACCTCGACGCCGCGATCGACTCGACCCTGTTCGGTGTATTCTCGCTCAACGGCGAACGCTGCACGGCATCGAGCCGCATCCTGGTCGAGCGCTCGATCTACGACGACTTCTGCGCCCGTTACGCCGCCCGCGCCGCGAGCATCGTCGTCGGCGACCCGCATGACCCGAAGACCGAGGTCGGCGCGCTCGTGCACCCCGAGCACTACGCCAAGGTCATGAGCTACGTCGAAATCGGCAAGACCGAGGGGCGTCTGCTTGCCGGCGGCGGCCGCCCATCCGGCCTGCCGGAGGGTAACTACGTCTCCCCCACCGTCTTCGCCGACGTCGCCCCGACCGCCCGCATCTTTCAGGAGGAGATCTTCGGCCCGGTCGTGGCCATCACCCCCTTCGAAACGGATGCCGAAGCGCTCGCGTTGGCCAACGGGGTCAAGTACGGGCTTGCCGCCTACATCTGGACCACCGACCTGACCCGCGCCCACAACTTCGCCCAGTCCGTCGATGCCGGCATGGTCTGGCTGAACTCGCACAACGTGCGAGACCTGCGCACCCCGTTCGGTGGCGTCAAAGCGTCCGGCCTCGGCCACGAGGGCGGCTACCGGTCGATCGACTTCTACACCGACTCCCAGGCCGTGCACATCACCCTCGCCCCCGTGCACACCCCCCGCTTCGGAGCCCACTAGCGCGCCCCTTCGGGGACGGGGCCTGGGCCCCGTCCCCGGGCCCCGTTTAGAAACTGGGCCCAGGTTCATAAGGTGGGCCCAGCCGCACCGCCCACCGACTCTTGCGGCCTCGAGAACCAGCCGTACGCATCCGCTTGACTCAATGAGGAGAACCCCATGACCATCCCCACCGCCACCCCGCCCGACATCCTGCGCTGCGCCTACATGGACATCGTCGTGACCGACCTGGCGAAGTCGCGCGAGTTCTACGTCGACATTCTCGGCCTCGTCGTCACCGAGGAGAGCGACACCGAGATCTACCTGCGCAGCTTCGAGGAATTCATTCACCACAACCTCGTGCTGCGTCAGGGGCCGATCGCTGCCGTCGCCGCGATGGCTTTTCGGGTGCGCAGCCCCGAAGACGTCGACCTCGCCGAGGCCTGGTATCAGGAGCTCGGCTGCCGCACCGAACGGCGCACCGAGGGCTTCGTGAAGGGCATCGGCGACAGCGTGCGCGTCGAAGATCCGCTGGGCTTCCCGTACGAATTCTTCTACGCCACCACCCACGTTGAACGCCTCGCCTGGCGCTACGACCTGCAGGGCCCGGGCGCGCTCGTGCGGCTCGACCACTTCAACCAGGTCACCCCCGATGTCGGCCGTGGTCGCAAATACCTCGAGGACCTGGGCTTTCGCGTTACCGAGGATATTCAGGACTCCGACGGCGTCACCTACGCGGCCTGGATGCGGCGCAAAGACACCGTGCACGACACCGCCCTCACCGGCGGCAATGGCCCGCGCATGCACCACATCGCCTTCTCGACCCACGAGAAGCACAACATCATCTACATCTGCGACAAGCTCGGCGCGCTACGCAAGAGCGACCTGATCGAGCGGGGACCTGGCCGCCACGGCGTCTCGAACGCGTTCTACCTCTACCTGCGCGACCCCGACGGGCACCGCGTCGAGATCTACACACAGGACTATTACACCGGCGACCCCGACAACCCCGTCGTCACCTGGGACGTGCACGACAACCAGCGCCGCGACTGGTGGGGCAACCCCGTCGTACCCAGCTGGTACACCGACGCCTCACTCGTGCTCGACCTCGACGGCAACCCGCAGCCGGTGATCGAGCGCACCGAGCCTCGAGAAATGGCCGTGACCGTCGGCGCCGACGGATTCTCCTACACCCGCAAGGACGACGCCCTGGCTGGCTTCAAGCTCGGCACGACCCTCTGATTCCGACCGGGCCCGGGCCCGGAAAGCGGGCCCATGATTGATCATGGGCCCGCTTCCTTAAGGTGGGCCCGGGCCGCCCAGATGGCCCGGGCCCGCACGGTGGCGGATTCAGGATGGAGGTCGAGGCCGGGACGACACCGCCGCGTGTTTTCACGGGGTGGGCGCATGCATCCGTTCTCGTTACCTGAATTCGCCACCGACCGGTGAGGAAACCGACACCGGAATGGGTCCCCGCCGACAACGAGGGCCCAGTCTGACTGGTGCTCTAGAACGGATACGGTGCAATCTCAGCGCGCACCGTGAGCCACTGAGTCTCGGTGAACGCTTCGATGTTGGCCTGAGCACCGCCGAAACGAGAACCCGTGCCCGAAGACCCCACACCGCCGAACGGGGCATTGGCCTCGTCGGCAACGGTCTACGCAGGTCGCGGCTCAGGCCAGAAAATCCAGCGCGGCCTGCTTGAACGCACGCGCACTCAGCGCGTTCAGGTGGGTGCGACCGGGCAGCTCGAGGTACTCCGCGCCGCGTTCGGCAGCGAGAGCTGCCACCCCGGTCGGAATCGAGTCGGCACCGCCGGCCACAAACAGCTGCGGGATGCCCGCGGGCACGTCGAGCGTGCAGCCCGCGACCCCCTGCACGCACGCCAACAGCGCCTGGCGGTCGGCACCGGCGGCGATGGAGGGGCCGAGCACAGCGGCAATTGTGGGGTCGGAGGGCAGATCACCGGACACCACGAACCGCTGAACCTCGCCCCGGTCCCAGGTCTCGAACAGCTCGACCGGACCGGCCCCGCCGAGCACGAGCCGCCGTACCCGTTCGGGCGCCAGTCGAGCCAGGGCTGCAACGACCCGCGACCCCATGGAGTAGCCGATCACGTCGACCCGTTCCAGTTCGAGGGTGTCCAGCACGGCAACGAGGTCGGCGGCCAGCTGGCGCGGGGCGTAGTCGGCCGCCCGATGCGGCTTGTCACTCTGGCCGTGGCCACGCAGGTCGGGCGTGATCGCGCCGCGCCCAACCTCGGCGAATGCCCGCACCCAGCCGGATCCGGCCCAGGTCACCGCGGCGGTCGACGCGAAACCGTGCACGAACAGCACCGGTCGCTCCCCCGGCGTGGCCTCGAAGGCGATGCGTATCCCGTCGAGACGCCGAGCGAACCGGGTCATTCGACGGCGTCGCTCGCGGAGAACACCGCGCCGGCGTGCGCCATCTCGGCGAGGGCGGTCTCGGTCGATTGCGCGGCGACTCCGGCGACCAGATCGGTCAGTACCCGCACGTGCTGGCCGTGCTCGAGCGCGTCGAGGGTGGAAGCGCGCACGCAGTAATCGGTGGCGAGACCGACCACGTCGATCTCGGTCACCCCGTGCTCGGTCAGCAGCGGCCCCACGGTCTGTCCGGCCTCGGTGGTGCCCTCGAAGATGGAGTACGCGGGCTTGCCCTGGCCCTTACGAATGTGAAAGGTCACGGCATCCGTTGTGAGAGCCTGGTGATATTCGGCGCCCGCGGTGCCGGCCACGCAGTGCACCGGCCAGGTCGTGACGTAGTCGGGTGCCGTGTCGCGGGCGAAATGACCGCCGTTGTCATTGCCGATATCGTGCCAGTCGCGCGACGCGAAGACGTATTTATAGGCGAGCGGATGCTGCGCGAGCAGCGCGCTCACGCCCGCCGCGACGGCCGACCCGCCGTCAACGCCCAGGGCACCGCCCTCGGTGAAATCATTCTGAACGTCGATAATGAACAGGGCGCGGGTCACGGTGGCTCCTTTTGGACAGTCAGTTGTTACATGGTCAGTTGTTCGACAGATTATCGCCACAGTGGAAGAAACCGGTGGTCAGCGTGTCGATGGCGATTTTCGCGTTCGAACTGACGTTGCCGATCGCGTAGATGGCGAAGGTGAGCGGGGTACCGTCGGCGGCGTGGATGATGCCGGAGAGCGTGTAGCCGGTATCGATCCAGCCGGTTTTGGCAAAGATGGCGCCGTCGGCGGCGGAATTCGCACCGGCGAAACGGTCAGGGTAGGAGAGCGATCCGCGCGGCCCACCGGCGATCGGCAGGCCATCGAACAGCACGCCGAGGTTGCCCTCGCGGGCGTTGACCTTGACGAACAGGGCGGTCAGGTAGGCCGGCGACACGGCGTTGTGTGGGCTGAGGCCCGAGCCGTCCTTGATGATCATGCCGGTGGTGTCGATGCCGTAGGCGGCGAGTCCGCCGACGATGCCCTGCTGCAGGGCTGAAAAGGAGTTGCCGGCACCGTTTTCGATCGCCACGAGGCGGGCGAGCATCTCGGCCAGGGTGTTGTCGCTCACGATCAGGGACTGCTGAATCAGGGTCGACACCGGCGCGGACTGCACGGCGCCCAGTTGGGCTGCACCGGCCGGGGCGGTGGCCTGGCTGATTTCGAGGCCACCGCCGAGAGCGTCAGCGAAGGCCTGGCCGGCGCGAGCGATCGGGTCTTCGCTGCGGGCGGACGTGCTGCGAGTGGGTTCGTTCCGGTCGCCGTCGACCATCAGCGCCGTAATTTCGGGCATGTAGCCAAGGCCGAGTTCGGTTCGGGCCCAGCCTTCGTCCCAGTCCGGGCCGGAGAAATAGGAGGAATCGAGCACGAGTGAAGTGATCGGCGGGTTGGCCGGGTCGGCAGCCCAGGAAACCATGGTCTGGGTGGCAAGGTCATCGAGGTGCGCGGCGCCGGTGTAGAACGGTTCCTGGCCGGTCGGCAGCCGCGACAGGGTGAGGTCTCCCCCGCCAACGAGCACGACCTGGCCGGGTTCGGCGCCCTTCACGACGCGGGTCGTGGCCCGGTAGTCGCTGCCGAGAACGTTGAGGGCCGCGGCCGAGGTGAGCACCTTCATGACGCTCGCCGTGCGCGAGGAGGTCGTGCCGCCCCGATCGAACAGCACCTCGCCGGTGTTGGCGTTGACCACCTGCGCCTGAAAATCGGCGAGTCTCGTGTCGGCGGCGAGCCCGGCAACCGAGCAGGTGCGCAGTCGGCTGGCCGCAGTCGCCTCGGCGGGCACCGGCCGCGCCGGGTCGACGGTCGGCGTGGGACTCGGCGTCGCCGTGGGTGTTCCTACAACGGATGCCACCACCGGCTCATTCGCGCCGGTCTGCGTTCCCGCGAACACGGCGCCACTGCCGAGCAGCACGAAGACGAGGGTGCCGGCGGCGATCAGCCAGGCGCGGCGGTGATCGGCGCTGACAGCAGCGATCCTGCCACGCGGGGCGTCAACCGCGGGGGACGCGGGTGTCTGCACTGGTTCTTCCACCTCCGTATGGTAACCGACCCGCCTCCAGGCCAGCTATTCGCCCGGGTAGCGCAGCCCGATCTGGGCCCGAACCGCGTCAAGGGTCGTCATCACGGCGACCGATTCTTCGGCCGGCATGATGTCGCTCGAGATTTTGCCGGCCCGAATCAGCTCCTCAACCTCGACCGCTTCGAACTGCATACCGCGACCGGTGAACTCGGCCGGGGCGAAGGCCTCGAGCACGGTGCCCCCGTTGTCGAGCACTCGAAAACTGGTCGGCGCGTACCAAACGCCGTCGATGTCGATGCGCCCGTGCGTGCCGATGATCGACGCCGCGGTCGGGCCGAGGGTGTCGCTGGACGAAAATGTCGTGGCAATTTGGCCACCGGGGTAGCGAAAAATCGTCGCGACCTGAGCATCCGCTCCGGTGGCCTTGAATGAGGCGCTCGCCAAAATCGTGTCGGGCGACCCGAATACGGCGTGCGCGAAGTTCACCGGATACACCCCGAGGTCGAGCAGCGCGCCACCGCCGAGCTCGAGCGAGTTCAGGCGGTGCGCCGGGTCGTCGGGCAGGTCCTGGGTATGGTCGGCGATCAGGCTGCGCACCTCGCCGAGCGTGCCGGCGGCGAGGATCTCGCGGATGCGCACCAGGTGCGGCAGGAATCGCGTCCACAGGGCCTCCATCACGAGCAGATTCTTGCTCGCGGCGAGGTTAACGATCTGCCGGGCCTCGCCGGCGTTGAGCGCGATCGGCTTCTCGATCAACACGTGCTTGCCGGCGTTCAACGCGAGGGCTGCGTGCTCGGCGTGAAACGGATGCGGCGTCGACACGTAGATGACGTCGACTTCGGGGTCATTGACGAGTTCGGCATAGCTGGCATGCGCGGTAGGGATGCCGAATTCGACAGCAAACGCATCTGCCGAGGCCTGACTGCGCGACCCGACGGCCTGCACCTTGTGGCCGTTCTGCACCAGGTCGCTCGTGAACGCGTGGGCGATGCCACCGGTGGCCAGGATTCCCCAGCGAATCGATTCCGTCATGCCTGCAGTTTATCCAGGGCCACCGACACGCGCCGACACGGCAACATATAGGTCAAACTAGACCAATGATCACCCTGCAGCAGGATGCCGATGGTTTCATCCGCATGAACCGGCACTTTCCCGACAACTCGCTCATCAGCATCAGCTTTACCGAGGGGGCTGCGGAGGAATTCACCGGCGCACAGCTCAACGCCATCTTCGACGATGCCCTGGCCGAGTTTCGCGGGCAGAACCGTCTCGAGGGGGCGAAGGGCTTCTCACGCGCGCCCGCGAAAACCGTGCATCCGACCAAGAACATCACCTTCGTGAAGGTGCACCCCGGAATGGCCAGCTAAGAGACGGTCGCCAACGCGGCGAGCGCCGCAAGCCGATCGACCCCGATCGGTTCGTCGGCCAGCAGCGGCACGATCGCGACCCGGTCGGCGCGGGCGACCACGATATCGATCTGAGTGGCCTCGCTGGCGGCGCGCGCCTGTAAAAAGGGCGTCTCGGGGTGCGCTGCCGCGATGGAATTGTTGACCACCCAGCCCCAGGGCTGAATTCCGGCGCGCTGCAGATCCTGCTGCAGTCCCTCCGCTTCGAGCACCGGCGTGGTCTCGGCGAGCGTCACCAGCAACACCTTGGTCAGGGCCGGATCCTGCAGCCGCATCAATGGCGTCACGAACGCCATTCCGTCCCCCATCTGGCGCGCGATTTCGCGATGGTACGACCCGGTGGCATCCAGCAGCAACAGGGTGTGGCCGGTCGGCGCGGTGTCGACGACGACGAATTCGTGCCGTGATTCGTGCACGGCCTGGGAGAACTGCCGAAACACCGCGACCTCGTCAGTGCACGGGGAGAGCAGGTCCTCGGCCAGGGCTGCCCGGCCATCGGCGTCGAGATTTTTACCCTTGGTCGCCATCACGTGCTCGCGATACTCGCGAATCGCCTCGTCGGGGTCGATGCGGGAGACGCGCAGCCCCGGCAGGCTCCCGTGCAGGGTCTCGACCAGATGAGCTGCCGGGTCGGTCGTGGTCAGGTGAACGGCGTGACCGCGCTCGGCCAGAGCCACGGCCAGAGCCGCAGCGATCGTGGTCTTGCCCACGCCGCCCTTGCCCATGCAGAGAATCAAGCCATGCCCGGTCTGCTCCAGCTCGTCGACGAACTGGCCGAGTGGGGCGTCCGGAACGTCGACCACAGAGTGCGATTGCCCGGGGCCGTCGCGGTCGGTGCTAAACAAGGTGCGCAGCGCGTCGATGCCCATCATGTTGCCGGCCTTGAGCTCCAGAATGTCCCGCGGCAGTGCAGCGATGGCCGCCGGAATACCCGTCAGCGCCGCCGATTCGCGATTGCGCACCGCTACGGCGATCGGCTCGGTTCCCGCGCTCGCTGGCAGCACTCCATTAATGACAACGTAGCCGCCGCGAATTCCGATCTGCGCCAACTCACCGTGCGTGCGCTCGATCTCCGTCAAAGCGGATGCCTGCGCTCGCGCCACGAGCACCAGCCGCGTTCGCTCGGGGTCGGCCAGCGCGGCGACGGCCGCTGCGTACACCGCTTTGTGCTTGTCGAGCCCGGACAGCGGTCCGAGACAGGACGGATCGCCCTTGCCGGCGTCGAGAAACTCGGTCCAGGAACCGGGAAGCTGCAGAAGCCTAATGGTGTGCCCGGTCGGCGCGGTATCGAACACGATGTGGTCGTACATCGTGAGCAGACCGTCATCGGTGAGCAGGTTCGTGAACTCGTCGAACGAGGCGACCTCGGTCGTGCACGATCCGGACAGGCCCTCGGCGATGCTCGCGAGCTCGCGCTCCGGCAGAAGCCCCCGAACCGGGGCGATAATGCGTTCGCGATAGGCATCCGCTGCCTGCTCCGGGTCGATTTCGAGTGCGCTCAGGCCGGCAATGGCGCCAATCGGAGTGACCGTATTACCGATCGTGAGCCCGAACACCTGCCCGATATTGGAGGCCGGATCGGTGCTCACCAGCAGCACCCGGCGACCCCGTTCGGCCAGTTCGATGGCCGAAGCGCAGGCAACGGATGTCTTCCCCACGCCGCCCTTACCGGTGAAAAAAAGAAACCGAGGCGGGTCTGCCAGGAACTTCATCTGTTAGCAGCAGCCGGTGGCGCCGCCGCAGCATCCGCTTGCCGATTTCTCGGTCAGGCCGAGCTGGGGCCGGTCGGTCGGCGCTACGGCAGCGAGGCCGGCGAAGGCGAGTAGCTGGGATTTCGATGGGTAGGCGCCGGTCGCCACGGTGACGCCGTCGACGACGGTGAGCGGCAGGCCGGTAGAGCCGACGACGTGCATGAAGGCGCGCACGGTCTCATCCGTGGTGAAGGCGAGGGGATCGGTGGCCAGGTTATGGCGCTGAATGTCGGCGCCAAGTTCCTGCAGGCTGCGCACGGTGGCGGTCACCTCGACCAGGGACTGATCGACGTCGACACCACAGACTCCGGTGTCGCAGCACAAGGCCGGTTCGTAGATTCGGATGGCAGTCATGTCGATCTCCCTAGTAACGTCTGCAGCTATATCGATAAGTATCAATGTAGCAGTAGGCTGGTGCCGCGACCTACAGGAAAGGATCAACTTATGGACAAGACATCTGAGATCACGGAGCGCGTGCGCGAGCGCTACGCCGCCGCCGCCCTCCAACTGACCGACGTCTCGAGCACGTCGTGCTGCGCCCCCACCGATCTGACTAACGGCGACGTGTTCGGATCCACCCTGTATACCGCCGAAGAAGGTTCGGAGATTCCCGAGGAAGCCTTTCTGGCCAGTCTCGGCTGCGGCAATCCAACCGCGGTCGCCGACCTCCGCCCGGGAGAAATCGTGCTCGACCTCGGCTCCGGTGGCGGCATCGACGTGCTGCTCTCCGCGCGCCGCGTCGGGCCGACCGGGTTCGCCTACGGACTCGACATGACCGATGAAATGCTCGCACTCGCCCGCGCCAACGCTGCCAAAGCCGAGGCCACCAATGTGGAGTTCATCAAGGGCCAGATCGAGGCCATCCCCCTGGCCGATGACACCATCGACGTCATCATCTCCAACTGCGTCATCAATCTCTCGGCCGACAAGAACGCGGTCATCGCCGAGATGTTCCGAGTGCTCAAGCCCGGCGGGCGCCTCGGAATCTCCGACGTCGTCGCCGAAAACCAGCTGAGCACAGAGGACCGCATCCGCCGAGGCAGCTACACCGGCTGCATTGCCGGAGCTCTGTCGCATCAGGAGTACCTCGACGCCCTGCACCAGGCCGGGTTCGCCGACCCGAGCGTTCTTTACACCCACGAGGTCGCCCCCGAAATGCACGGGGCCATCGTGAAGGCGGTCAAACCCGCCCGGTAGCCGCTACTGGGCCCGCAGCAGCTCCAGAAACTCGTCGGCCATTCCCAGCTGATCCTGCAGTTTTTGCCGACGCTCGACCGCCTGGGCGATGAAGGTCTCCAGCTCGGCGCGCACCTCCGGATCGTCAGATCCGGTCAGCCCACCCTGCAGCGTGTCGATGACCTTCAGCAGGGCCATCATCTCGTCGAGCGTGAAGCCGAGCGGTTTCATGCGGCGAATGAGCATCAGCCGGGTGAAGTCATCGGGCGAGTAGAGCCGAAAACCACCATCGGTGCGAGCGGATGCCTTCAGCAGGCCGACCTCGTCGTAGTGGCGGATCGTGCGCAGCGACAGCCCGGTCTTCTCGGCGAGTTCGCCGATGTGCATCGTGACCGCGGATCCAATCGCGCCTGACGTCACCGGTGCCTTCTTTCCCTGAAGTTTACAATCAACCCTTACGTTAAGGTAGTGTTGCAGAAGTCGGCTGACATTCATCTGTGAGCCCACTCTCCCACCATTGTCGTCGATGGTCTTGTCCTCGATGACCGGTGGAGGTGCGCACCGCGGCGCCCACCCAACTCTTCTGCATCCACTTCGGCCGCACCCCGGCCCAGCTTCTGGAGGCCTCATGGCCATTGTTCAAAAATCCGCTTCAGCCAATCGATACCAAGCTGAGCCCTCGGTACTCACCGCGCTCCGCACGCCCCGCCTGCTCACCCGCGAGGTACTCGCCGGCCTGGTCGTGGCCATGGCCCTCATCCCTGAGGCGATCGCCTTCTCGATCATCGCCGGCGTCGACCCGCGCGTCGGCCTGTTCTCCTCCTTCGTCATGGCTGTGACCATCTCCTTCGTCGGTGGGCGCCCGGCCATGATCACCGCAGCGACCGGCGCCGTCGCCCTCGTCATCGCCCCGGTCGCCCGCGACTATGGCATGGAGTATTTCATCGCCACGGTTATCCTTGCCGGGATCTTCCAAATCGTGCTGAGTCTGATCGGCGTCGCCAAACTCATGCGGTTCATCCCGCGAAGCGTCATGGTCGGTTTCGTCAACGCCCTCGCCATTCTCATCTTCAGCGCCCAGCTCCCCCAGCTTCTTGGCGTGCCTTTCATGGTCTACCCGCTCGTCGCCGCCGGCCTGATCATCATGATCGTCATGCCGCGCATCACCAAGGTGATTCCGGCACCGCTCGTGGCCATCGTCGTACTCACCGTCGCGACCGTGGTGACCGCCATCGCGGTCCCCACCATCGGCGATCAGGGCGAACTGCCCAAGAGCCTGCCCGAGCTGTTCATTCCCAACATTCCGCTCAACTGGGACACGTTCACGATCATCGCCCCCTACGCCCTCGGCATGGCCCTGGTCGGAATTCTCGAGTCGCTCATGACCGCGAAGTTCGTCGACGAGATCACCGACACCCACTCCAACAAAACCCGCGAGACCTGGGGCCAGGGCGTCGCCAACGTCATGAGCGGCCTGTTCGGCGGCATGGGCGGCTGCGCCATGATTGGCCAGACCATGATCAATGTGAAGGCCTCCGGCGCTCGCACCCGCATCTCCACCTTCCTCGCCGGCGTCTTCCTGCTCGTTCTCGTGCTCGGCCTCGGCGACGTGCTCGCCGTCGTGCCCATGGCTGCCCTGGTCGCGGTGATGATCATCGTGTCCTATCTCACCTTCGACTGGCACAGCATCCGCTTGTCTACTCTTAAGCGGATGCCGAAGAGCGAGACCACCGTCATGGTCGCCACGGTCGTCGTTATCGTTCTCACCCACAACCTCGCGATCGGCGTCGTCGTCGGTGTCATCGTCGCAATGGTCGCGTTCGCGCGTCGCGTCGCCCACCTCGCCAGGGTGGAGCGCACCGTCGAGCTCGACCAGCCCGTGCCGACCGCCTACTACACGGTGACCGGGGCGCTGTTCTTCGCCTCGAGCAACGACCTGATGACCCAGTTCGAGTACACCGACGACCCCGACCGCATCGTCATCGACCTGTCGGCCTCACACATCTGGGACGCCTCCACCGTCGCCACCCTCGACGCCATCTCCTACAAGTATGGGCGGCAGGACAAGTACGTCGTGATTGAGGGCCTCAACGAGGCCAGCCACGAGCTGCACAGCCGCCTGGCCGGGAACCTCGGCGGCGGCCACTAACAAAGGGGCTCTCGGCCTTCATTGGGCCGAAGCCGGAAAAACCGGACCTGACTCTTGTAGCGCTCATTGGCAAGAGCATCGATTGAAAAAGTCCCGATAATGGGGGCCGGCGGTGGTACGAATCCACCTTCCACCGTCCGCCCCACCACTCTGACGGCCGCTACAATTTTCCACGCCGTAAGGTCTCCGGTGCGCTTCCGGCAGCCGTGAACGACGCCTGTCGCTTTATTCCGGAGCGGCGACGCTTGGCTAGTCGATTGCTCGAATCGTCCAGGAGGCGCGTGCGGGATCTGCTGGCTCAAGGACGCTCAGGTCTATTCCAGAGTTGAAAGCATCCGGAGGACAGGTCATTGGTTCGACGGCTAGTCCAATCCTGTCAGTCGAGGGTGCGGTTTGATCAGCAGTATGCACCTGAACCCACGGGCATTCGCTATCCCAGCTCAGGGCCACTCCACTGCCGCCGTTCGTCGTCACGCGAACTGTCGCGGTGCCTTCATAATCCCGGTCGAGGCCGGTGAAGGCGTGATCGATGAAAGTGTTATCGATAGTCCGTGGCGTACGAAAATCAAAGGCGGCAAGATCACTATCATCGACGTCACGAAGGCGAAGGGGAATGAGACGGTCAGGAGTCACAGTCAGTATTTTCCTGGCGGGGAGTTCGAGCGTCCAGTCGTTGACGCGGCCAGCCCCGGCAACAAGGTAGGGGTGCGGAGCGACCCCAAAAGGGGCAGCTTTTGGACCGGAATTCACTGCCGTCACTTTCGTTCGAAGGCCCTCGCCGTCGAGCGAAAAATCTACCTCTAGCGTCACCCGGTGAGGATACCCAGGTTGCGCCTCGACGGTTGCCTCTAGAACGAGCCGATTGGACGTCTGCCTGACCGCAGCAAAGTCCAGCCAGGACGCGAGTCCATGGAGCGCGTGTCCCCTCGACGGCTCGGTGATGCTGAGCTGTTGCTCGATGCCATCGAATGTGTACCTTCCATCCACGACTCGGTTCGGCCACGGTGCCAGGATGGCGCCGCGAAAGAATGGACGCACTTGATTGGCGTCGAAAGGCACGATGAGGTTGCGCCCGTGGTGTCGGAGCGATCGAAGGCTCGCGCCGATGCTGGCGATCGAGGCGGTGTAGCCGTGAGCCTCAAGAACGAATTGTGTTCCCGACAGCGGCCTGAGCGATATGGAGTTTCCCATGGGGCACCATTCAGTTAACGTTGGATTGCTTCGTTGGGAATCACGATTCGAGGAATGTCGGCGCCCCAATCGACCTCGGCAACGTGCAGGGCGCGGTACGTGTAATCCTTGTCCCACGCGTGGAAAACGAGGTAGTCCTGACCATCCACATCCATGACCAGGTCTTGGCCACCGGGGCCACGATATAGACCCCCGGAGCTTTCCGTCGATAGGATCGGACCAATTTCCTTCGTCCATGGGCCGTCGATTGAGGCAGCCGATGCAGCACCGACCGCGTATCGGGCGTCTCCGTAGGAGTTCGCGGAGTAGAGCATCACAAGTCCTGAACCGCGAGTTATGATGGTCGGCGCCTCGATAAGGCCACCCTCCCAATCTTCGGTTTGCATTAGGAGCATGATGGGATCGCCCGTGACGCTGAGCCCATCGGGAGAGAGCGTGGCAGCCTGAATCCAGGTATCGAGTTCACAACAGTTCCCGTCATTTTTCCAGACGAGATACAAGACGTCGTCGATGACCACGGTGCTCGCATCGATCGCGCCGCCTTCGTCTTCTGGACAGATGATCATGGCGTCGCCCTGAACGGTGAACGGTCCGGCTGGGTCGCTGGCGGTGGCAACACCGATGCACTGCAGCGTTGGCGCAAAATTCGTCGCCGTGAAGTACATGACGAAGGAATCATCGGAGAGTCTCGTTACCTCAGGTGCCCAGGTCTTTCCCGGAATGATCCAGCTCGGAAGCTTCGGCAACGCGTCGGGCAGCACCTCCCAATCGAGAAGATTGGCGGAGGAGGCGGCCTGCACGTTGCGGTTGTTGTCGTTGGTGGCATACGCGAAGTACGTGCCGTCGACCTGCACCACGTCGGGATCAGCGAAATTCACGTTGAGTACCGGGGCTCCTGGTATGGCGTCCGCTGGGGATACCGAATGCTCCACCGCCGCCGTGCAGCCACTCACCGCGAGGGCCGTCATGATGGCGGCGGACACGCACGCCAAAAATGCACGGCGAGCCGAGTTCATCAGGTGCTATCCCTTCACGCCAGAGCGCGAAACGCCCTCGATGATGAAGCGCTGGAGAAAGATGAACAGCGCCAGCACTGGCACGCTCGCGACGACCGCGCCGGCCATCAGCAGGTCATAGCGGACCGCATTTGCGGATTGAAGCGTGGACAGGCCTGCGGGCAGCGTTTGCACCTCTGGGCTGAACAAGACGTAGACGGGCCAGAGGAAGTCATTCCAGTTGGCGAGGAAGGCGAGCAGTGCGAGTGTCGCCAGAGCGGGTTTGGCGAGCGGCAGAACAACCTGCGTAAAGATCACGAATCGGTTCGCCCCATCGAGCCGGGCGGCCTCCTCCAACTCCACGGGCAGCCCCACGAAGAACTGTCGCATGAAAAACACTCCAAAAGCGGATGCCGCCGTTGGAATGATGATCGCGACGAGCGAGTTGAGCCACCCCAGTTCACTCACGATGAGGTAATTGGGAATCACCAGAATAACCGGCGGCACCAGCAGGGTCGCGACGATGATGACAAAGACGAAATTCTTGCCGCGAAACTGCATCCGTGCGAGCGGATACGCCGCGAGGGACGCCGTGATGACGACCAGCGCGGCATTGAGCGCTGCTGCAACCATGCTGTTTGCGAACCATTGCAGCACCGGCGTCGCGGTCCCGGGAGCGAGGATAGACGCGAAAGCCTGCAGAGAAATCGGATTCGGAATCCACGACGGTGGAATAGCAGTCGCGTCGGCCCGGGTTTTGACGCTGGTCACGATCATGAAGATAATCGGGCTAATGAACGCGATTGCGATCGCGCCGAGAACGGCGACGCGAGCAATACCGCCGCTCCGCCGGCGTGCACGGCGTGCGCGGGATCCCGCACTGATCGTGCTCGTGACATTGCTCACGAGAGAACCTCTTTCTCTTGCTTCTTGGGCTTTTTCTCGCGAAAGATATAAAAGACAAAGGCGCTGATCGCCATGAGGAAGATGGTCAGTACGTAGCTCATCGCTGCGGCGCTGCCCATCTGAAAGTTTCGCAATCCCGTGTCAGCGATCTGATAAATGGCTGTGCGCGTCTCGCGTCCGGGGCCGCCCTGGGTCATGAGATAGGACTGGCCAAACATGTTGGCGGAGGCAAGGAGGGTGATGATCGTGATGAACGACAGGATGGGCTTGAGCCCCGGAATCGTCACGTGCAGAAACTGCATCCACGGCCCGGCACCATCAACACGGGCGGCTTCGTAGAGCTCAATAGGGATGTCCTGAAGGCCAGCGAGATAGATAACGGCATTGAATCCAAGCGTCCACCAGACAGTCACTCCCACGAGCGCGACCCACGCCGCGGGCGTCGTTGTCGTCCACGCGGTGTCGTCCGGGAGTCCGAGGAGTCCCAGATAGTGGTTCACGAGGCCAATGTTGTTGTCGAGCAGGTACCGCCAAAGTACCGAAATGACAGCGACGCCGAGCACGTAGGGGGCGAAGTAGATGGCTCGGAGAAAGTCCCGTCCGGGAAACTTCTTGCTCATGAGTAGGGCGACAGCGAGCGGGACAACCAGGAGCAGCGGCACGCTGAGTACGGTGAAGATTCCGGTGGCCCGCATGGATCCCCAGAACGGGCCAGAAATCGTCGATCCAGGGGAGAACAAGGCGACGTAGTTGCCGAGGCCGACGAAGGGTTTGTTTGGCAGCGTGTAGTCCCAGGAATGAAGACTGATCCACACCCCGAGAACTGCCGGGAGGATGACGAAGCTGCCAAACAGCAGCAGGTAGGGGGCGAGAAAAAGCCAGGGCGTTGCTATCCCCTGTTGCCGAGTGCCCGCTCGTACTCCACGTTTCTTCTGCGACTCCGGTTCGGAAGTCGAGGGGCGGCGCGCCCTCCCCGTAGGAAGAGCGCGCTCACCAACCTTCGTCGACATTGGTCAGCCCCCGAACGAGGCTTTGTTGTCGTCCATGAGTTGCGTCGCCGTGGCGGCGGCTTTTTTGAGCGACTCACTCGGCGTTGTTGTTCCCTGAACCCCGTCGGCGACGGCGATTTCGAGTGTCTCAGTCTGCACCTGGCCGATCCCGGGAATGGGCGGCAGGAAACGCATCGAATCGATCGTCTCGGCGATTGATTCCTGCGGGAGTCCCTCAAGGGCGCCCGCATCGCGCACTGACTGACGAGCGGGGATCATGCCCGAGCCTGCCCACTCGGCCGATTGCTCGCTTATCCAGGCGATAAACACCTTCGACGCGTTGACCTTGTTCTGGTCAGCGCTGCTCTGGCGTGGGAGGAAGAAGTTATGGGAGTTGGCCCAAACGGCGTCTGTTTCGCCGATTGTGGGAATCGGGGCAACCGCGTACGGAAGTCCTGACTCGGCGAGATCGTTGATCTGCCAGATGCCGTCCCAGGTGATGGAGGTCTCACCGTTCTTGAAAGCGACGTACTGGGAGTCGATGGCAACGTCACTCGGGCTATATCCGTCGTCCACGATGGAGCGCTGCCACTCAAGTGCATCTATCCCGGCCGCTGAATCGAACGTTGCTCCGTCGTCGCCATACGGTTCACCGCCGTTCTGCCAGAGCACGGAGAGATTCATGAGGTGGCTTGGCCACCGCGTCGGCATCCAGAAGGGAGTTTCATAGCCAGCTGCCTGAAGCTTGTCGAGCGCATCTTGGAAGGAAGCAGCGTCGGTCGGGGCTTCCGTGATCCCCGCCGCGGCGAAATGTTCGGTGTTGTAGTACATGCCTAGGGAGTGCACGTCGAGGGGAATGCCGTAACGGGCGTCCTTATAGACGCCGGCATCCCAGACTTCCTCGGTGAAGTCAGCCGACGTCAGACCCAACTCCTCGGCGAGATCGTCGATCGGCACTATGACGTTTCGCGCGGCATTCGACGCGAGCTGGTCCAGGTGCATCACGCCGACGTCCGGGCCCTCGCCAGCGGTGACTGCTGCGGGAAGGCGCTGGTAGAAGTCAGCCCATTGCATCGTGTTTGAGACAACCTTGATGTTGTCGTGCTCCGCGTTGAACTCGGCGACCATCGTTTCCATAAACGGGCCATCACCACCGGTGAATCCGTTCCAATAGGACAGCTCGACTTCAGGTCCGGTGTATTCACCGGTGAAGGGCTCACTCGCCGGCTGTCCGCTTTCACCCACAAAACACCCGACAAGTACCAGCGTGAGTGCGGCGCCGAGAGCGGTGACTGCAATAGCTCGCCGCCCCAAGAAGTCTTTCTGCTTCATGATCGTTCGTCCTCCTCATCGAAAACATCGCTCCGCGACCCATGCGCAAAGCCGGTCACACACTCCCCGCACGCAACGGTGCAGCAAACGAGTGCCTCCCGATAATGTACAGCGCTAGAAAGATATTTGTCTACACCAGTTGAATTCAACTCCTAGGGCGTTTCCAGCGCCAACCGCAGTCCCCCCTAGGATGGACCGGACCGGACTGGACGGGACAAACATGGCAAGGGTTCGACTAATTGACGTTGCAGAACTTGCGGGCGTGTCCATGAAGACCGTCTCGAACGTCGTCCACAGCTATCCCCACGTGGCCCCTGCCCTTCGCGAGAAGGTGCAAGCAGCAATCGACCAGCTCGGGTATCGCCCTAACCTGACGGCACGGCGTCTGGCTACCGGGAAAACCGGAATGATTGCCCTGGCCATCCCGGAAATCGACCACCCGTACTTTTCAGAGCTTTCACGTCAAATGGCCGAAGAAGCCACTCGGCGGGGATACCGCGTGATCATCGAGCAGACTTTGAGCGATCCTGATTTGGAGCGCGCGGTACTCAGCGATCGCGAAGCCGGGCTGGTCGACGGCGTGATCTTTCATCCTGTCCGCATGGGGACGCTTGACATTGCCAAGCTCGATGCCGGCACTCCACTGGTTTTGCTCGGCGAGGCCGCTATGCCAGTTATGACCGACCACGTGATGATCGACAACGTCTCGGCTGCTCTCGATGCCACGCGGCATCTCCTGGCAAGCGGATGCCGACGCATCGCTTTTCTCGGCGTCATCGCGGCGGACATCACTGGTTCGACAAGTCAGCGTCTTCTTGGCTACCAGCAGGGCCTGCTTGAGGCAGGGATTCGATTGGATCCTGAGCTGGTCTTCACCGCGCTGGAATTCACTGCGGAAGCCGGCCTTCGCTCAGTCACTGATGCCATCGAGCGCGGGGTGCGTTTCGACGGCGTGGTCTGCCGCGACGACCGATTCGCGATCGGCGCGCTGAAGGCCCTCCACGATTCTGGGCGATCGGTACCCGAAGATGTGGCCGTGGTCGGCTGGGACAACACCTTCCTGGCTGCCTACACGTCCCCGACACTCACCTCGGTGGCGCCGAAAAAGACCGCACTGGTCGCGGCTGCCTTCGATCTTCTCGAAGAACGCATTGGTGGATACCGGGGCGTCGGCCGACACGTGATCGTGGGGCATTCGCTCGAGGTGCGCGAGAGTGCTCCGCACGCTTTTTAGCGTTTCCAATCTCGCAAAACTTTACAGCGCTGTAATTTATCGGCATGATTGCGGTATGTCGCGTTCTCTCCCGATTTCTGCCAGTGCCCAGGGTGGCGTGTACCCCCGCCCTCAACTTGTCCGCCCTAACTGGCACGACCTCGCCGGCGAGTGGGCATTCGAACACGACGACCAAGACATTGGCGGGAAAGAGCGTTGGTTCGCCAATGCTTCGCACCTTGGCCGGGTCATCAAAGTTCCGTTCCCACCGGAGTCGGAGATGTCCGGCATCAGCGATCCTGGCTTCCACCCTGTCGTCTGGTATTCACGCGTCATTAGCCCGGAAGACGTGGCCGCTAGTGGTCTGTCGCCAGAACGCGACCGGGTGGTATTGCACTTTGGAGCGGTCGACTACCGCGCATCGGTATGGATCGATGGTCAGTTCATCGGGTCACACGAGGGCGGCCAGACGCCCTTCTCCTTTGACGTCACCGAAGCGCTGACGCTCCAAAAGGACTGCGTGCTAGTGGTGCGGGCCGAGGATGACCCTCACGACGTCGCCCAGCCACGCGGCAAACAGGATTGGCTCGAAGAGCCGCACGTGATTTGGTACCACCGTACGACGGGCATTTGGCAACCGGTCTGGCTTGAGTCCGTACCGGACCAGCGCATCGAGTCGCTGAATTGGACCCCGAATGCGCAGGCTGGGAACGTTGAGATCGAGGTGGGCTTGGCCCGGCGACCGGCGACCGGCTTAACCGTGCAGGTGGAACTTTCCATCGCGGGCGAAATCCTCGCCAGGCAGTCTTTCCTGACCCTGGAGCCGCGATCTCTAGCAACCATTCAGATTGCGCGACAGGCAAACGGTCAGGCCTTCGAAGCTCTGTTGTGGTCGCCGGAAAACCCGCGGCTGATTGACGCGCATGTGTCAATCATTGCTGACGACGGGAGAATCCTCGACGATTCATACTCGTATTTTGGGCTACGCAGCGTCAGCATTGACGGCGGTAGGTTCCTGCTCAACGACCGACCCTATTTCGTGCGATCGGTGCTCGAACAGGGGTACTGGCCACAGTCGCACCTCGCTGCCCCGTCCGCCGAGGCGCTGCGTGACGAGGTGGAGCTCATCAAGGCCCTCGGATTCAATGCAGCAAGAATTCACGAAAAGGTCGAGGACCCCCGCTTTCTTTATTGGGCGGATCGGCTCGGACTTCTCATTTGGGGCGAAATGGGGAGCACCTATGAGTTCTCATCAGCGGCAGTGTCGCGAGTCACCCGCGAATGGACGGATGTGGTGCGCCGCGACCGATCGCATCCGTCAATCGTCACCTGGGTGCCCCTCAACGAAAGCTGGGGTGTTCAACAGATTTCCCACGACGAGGCCCAGTTGAGCTTCGCCCAGTCGCTTTACTTTCTGACTCGCGCGCTCGATACGAGCCGCCCCGTCATCTCCAATGACGGCTGGGAACACGCCATTTCTGACATTCTCACGATCCACGATTATGCCGGCACGGCCGAACAACTCGACGCCAACTACAAAAACATCGAGGCCATCCGCGCCCTCGTTGCGGGCATGGGTCCAGCAGGTCGTCGCCTGCAGCTCATTCCCCGCCAAGTCGAGGGTCAGTCGATTATGGTCACCGAATTCGGCGGCGTCAGCTTCGCGCCCGACGCGGCCGATGACTCCTGGGGCTACACGACAGCAACGAGCCATGAGGACTTCGAAAGTCGAGTGTCAGGTCTCGTGGGCAGCCTTCGGGACAACCCATTACTATCCGGCTTCTGCTACACCCAGCTGACGGACACAATGCAGGAAACTAACGGGCTGACCGACGCGAACAGGAAGCCCAAACTGCCGATCGCCGTCATTCGCAGCATCGTGTCGGGGAAGGACGCACCGCGCTCCAAATGACGGCGGTTCTTGGCTACGAACGCACTGCGTCGCACGTGCGCCAAGCCGCCGACTGGTGACGTAGACAACGGCAATGCCCCGAATACCGCCCAGTTCAGTGAGATCGCTTTCGAGGAGTCTGGATAGCGCCGCGAGAGTTCTGGTTGATGTGATGTCCACCCACCAACCAGGCGGATATTTCAGTCAATAAATCGGCCGGCCGTTGCGCCCCACCAGTTCGACGCCACGCCGAATCCAGAAAAACAGGAGTGTGGGCAAAATCGTCAAGTTTGGTGAGACGTTTCGCCGAGATCGGTCGAAGAATCGACAGGGACGAGCATTTTTAGTGGAGCCGCCTGTCAGAATCGAACTGACGACCTTTTCATTACGAGTGACCGATGGGTGCCCGGAAACACGCCTCACGGTGTCAAAATCGTTGATTTTACGGGCTTTTTGGGCTCGACGTGATCACCAAAATCGGCATCATTTCAGTTCAAATGTGGGCAAATTGTGGGCAAGAAAATTATCCATTCATTCGAAAAATTGTGACGTATCAGGACGCCTCTGAGAGTTCACTTATCAGGACCCAACACCACATAAGGGTCAGAGAGCTGTTGAGTCATACGGGTCAGTGATGTCCTGACAGATTCCCTTGCGACCATACGCTGGCAGAATCCGCGACAATGGGGGCGTTGTCGTTGTCGACAACGATCCCCATGCCGCAGGTGTCGGCAGCTCGCCACCCAGAGCGCGGACGAGACGATTTCACCGCTCAGGACACTCCTCAATATGACCTCGAAATCTGAACCAGCGGACCTGCTCATTTCGATGCCGTCCCCAGCCGATGTCAGTAGCTGCGCCGTTTCTGATCTGGCGCATCTCGCCCAGGCTCAGGGCGGTGATCGCGAGGCCTTTGTCGTGCTGTACAACTGCCACGTCCGGGCGGTGTATTGGTTCGCGCTCAAAATGGTTCGGTCTATCGCGGACGCGGAAGACATCACCCAGGACACGTTTGTCATCGCCTGGAGTAAACGGCACGCGATCAGGCCCGTGGACCAGTCCGTTTTGCCGTGGCTTCTCTTGACCGCCCGCTACCTCGGAAACAATCGCATCCGCAGCCGCGCTCGCGACGACCATCACCGCGCAGACAGTGATCTCTCGAATTTTCCCGACCCCCAGCATCGTTCGGTCCACGACGAAGTGCAGAGCCGGATGTTGTTGGACGCGATCGACCACGCCGTCGGCCAACTCTCCGAGACGGACCAAACCCTCTACTACCTCTGCATTGACGAAGGCCTGAGCTATGAGCAGGCGGCACGCGCGCTGGGGACGTCCCATGGCGCCGTTCGAAACAGGCTCGCTCGAGTCCGCATCACTCTCCGAGGCAAACTCTCCGCACAGAAAGAAGCGCTCTCATGAACACGACAATCGGTCCATCGGAAACTCAAATCAAACGGATGCGGGACGACATCGTCAGCAGACTTGGTAAATCGGTGCCGACCCTCGAACACGCCCCCGCCCCGCGCCAATTCCTCGGGGCACCAGCACCTGAGCAACTCGTCCGTGCACCTCGAGAACTTCCGCACAACGTGCGGCAGCTGCCTAAACGATCCGCCCGAACGCGTCGCGTCTCCGCACTATCGCTCGCCGCGGCAGCCCTGGTCGCCATAGCCATTCTGGGAAATGCCTTCGGATGGGGACCAAACGGGGGTGCATCCGCCGAAGCCTCCAACTTGCTTGAGCAAACGGCCGTCGCAACGATTCAGACGTCGGACCCGGTGGTCGCGCCCGGGCAGTTCCTCCAGATCAGCACTCAGGCGGTCTTCGTTACCTACGCCGTCGGGCCCTACGATGATCCCAAGAATCTGGCCAGCCGATCAGTCTTCTTGAGCCCCTCCGCGAGCACTCTGTACATACCGGCGGATAGATCCGGCCAGTGGGTCTGGGAGCGCACCGCCCTCAAGCCCGACACCTTCTTCAGCGAGAAGGCCAGGGAGTACGCCCTCAACAGCTGGGCGCAGCTCAGCCCCGCCGAGCGCACAGAGATCGCCCGAGCCGCGGGCGGCAATTTCGATGGATCACCCTGGACCGCTGAGGACCTTGCAGCTATGCCCAGCGACCCCGCCGCTTTGCTGTCCTACTTTTATCAGACCTCCGCAGGCGGATCGAACTCACCCGAGGAAGACGCACTGTCCCGAATCTCCGATGTCCTTCGATCCGGGCTGACACCGGCCGAATTGCGCGCAGCGCTCTACCGGGCCATCGCAATGATTCCCGACGTCACAATCGTCGAACGCTCCGCCACGCTCAACGGACAGGTTGGCGTAGCCATCGGCCGGCAGGACCCGACGCGTGACTTCAGACAGGACCTTATCATCAACCCCGCCACCGGACTATTGATTGGCGAACGCCAAGTGCAGGTCACAGCCGACGCCAACGTGCCGGCGAACACCGTCATCGGCTGGACCTCGGTCACGACCACCATCGTCGATTCCACGCCGTAGCCGTTCTAAACGACGCCTATCAGCTACTAGAGAGGCATGGAACATGCACTACGGCCCGTCGATGACAGGCCGTAGTGCATTTCTCAAGTTGGATGGCGCCTAACCCGTTGGCGTCAGAGGACTGAGAACCACCGGTCGTAGCTCCATGACCTCAGGGTCTGGATGGCGATTGCCATTGTGGGCACCCGCCTCGACACGACACGACACGACACGACACGACACGACAGGACAGGAGACTGCCTTGGGTTCTTCGGCCAACCCTCGCCCGGTCATTCGGCGAGTCGCTGCGTCCAGTAACCGGGACGACGAGACTCATGAGCATAGGCAAGCACGAATATCCCATCCCCTCGGACGACGTAGACCAGGTTGTACGGAAACTTGCCGAGATGCCATGAGCGCACAATGGGCTCGCGCTGCCGACCCCGGAATGGCGACGCCGCATCCGGCCATTGAAGGATCAATTCAGCAGCGGCCTCTGCTGCATCTGCGAACTCGTCGCCGAGTTTGCCGTGATCGATGGCCGAGTAGCGTTCGTGCGCATCCAGAAACTCGTCACGAGCGTCCGGATGCTCGCGCCAATCGAGAGTCACCGGCGCCGTGGGGCCGATCGTGCCCGCGCGATGGCGATGGTCTCCCGGCCGCTGACCGACTCGACCTTGCCGCTGATGAGTTCGTCAAGTCGGCGGTCGATCACCTCGCCCCAAGCGTCGTCAATCGCAGCCTGGTCTGCCTCATCGACCTGCTGAAGAGCGAGCGCGGCAATCTCGCGCTCGTCAGCATCGAGGGCCTTACCCGCCGCGATGTAAGCCGAAAGCTTCGGTGTCATCTGGCCAGTGTACGACGGCACGCTGATATCAGCCAGTGTCCGAATTTACCGCCCGTGTCGGTGCTGGGCCGCAGCCCAATGCATCTCGTTAGGAAGAGTGGCGGACTCGTCAGGCAATCACTGGAGTCACTGGACGTTCCAGAGCCGACTCCGCCGCCCAAGTCTCCGGCCACGGGATTCACCGAGCACGAGACGTCCGTAAGGGGATGCGCCCGTCAAGTTATTGAGACAATCTGATTGATTTTTCTTCTGCGCTGCAGCCGTTTGGCGGGCGTCGCGGTGAGCGGCCAACGCGACCGCGGGTTGGAGCCCTCCGTTGCGTGAATGAGGGCGCCGCCGGTTGTACCAAGATTCGATATATTCCATCACGGCGGTCCTCGCGGTGAGGTGGTTCTCGAACTCGTGCTGGTAATACATCTCGGTCTTCATCTGCGGGAAGAAACTCTCCGCCACCGTGTGGTCCCAAAACAGACCGACGGCTCCCATCGACTGCGTGACCTGGTTCGCGGCGCACCACTTTTGGAACAGGCTCGACGTATATTGCGTGCCACGGTCGGAGTTAAGCCGAATTCGGCTTAACTCCGATGCGAGATCACAGCATACGTCCATAAAATTCACAGAAACCGTCGTTCTTGAGGGACTCGTGGCCTCGATCGGGACAGTCAGAGACGCGTACGATAACGCGGCCGCAGAGACCGTCATGGGGCTCTACAAGAACGAGGCCGTCGCGAAGAACTCCCCCTTCCACACTGGCCCGCTGAAGACCCCCGCCGACGTCGAAGAACTCACCTTCGACTGGATCGATTGGTACAACAACCGGCGCCTCCACAGCCCCCTCGGGAACATGCCGCCCGAGGAATATGAAAGCAACTACTACGCTGAAACGAACGGCCCGATAAATATCGAAGCCGCCCACAGAATGGCGGCATGAAAACCGGCACGGATCAGTTGCAGGCGCCCTCAATAACCGTGTACTTAAAACAAATGGGGGCAAATTCGGAGAAACATACCGTTAAGGCGGTTTAGGAAACAAGCTCTGACCAGAAGTTTTAGTGGAGCCGCCTGTCAGAATCGAACTGACGACCTTCTCATTACGAGTGAGAGAACAACCGTTTCGTGGGTGTTCGTGGGGGCAAGACTTCCGCGTAAAATCA
>NZ_SOHG01000021.1:0-62132 GCF_004403155.1 Cryobacterium sp. Hh7
CGTCGGCTTCGACGACATGAGCGAGGCCCGCTATTTTCAACCTGGCCTCACGACCGTTCGGCTCGACTTCAACGAGGTCGGCCGGCTGGCGGTGGAGCGCGTGCTTCGGCTGATGGGCGGCGAGCCCGCGGAGCTGATCCCCGTCATTCAACCGGAACTGGTGGTGCGCGACAGCACCGCGGCCCCACATCAGTGCCCTTAGCCTCACCATTCATTTAATGGGCTATCCATGTAAGTGCAGTAGACTGCGGAAATGCTGGAACGGCCCGAAGCGGGGCTGCACTATCCAGGTAGCCTCGCGGAGCTACGCAGTTGGTTTCCAGACGACGATGCGTGTCTGGACTTCTTGGACTGGTTGCAATGGCCCCAGGGATTCACCTGCCCTCACTGCGACTCATCCCGCAGTTGGCGGCTACCTGATGGGCGCTATAGCTGCGGAGGCTGCAGGCGTCGGGTCAGCGTGACCGCTGGAACCATCTTTCACCGGACGCGCACGCCGTTGACGGTCTGGTTCGAGGCGGCATGGCTGTTGACGGTGCAGAAGCACGGCGCGAGCGCGTTGGGCCTGCAGCGTGTGCTGGGGTTGGGTAGCTACCAAACCGCCTGGGTCAGGCTGCACCGATTCCGGCGGGCCATGGTCGTGTCCGATCGCGACAAGTTATCAGGTGAAGTGGAGGTGGACGAAACCTTCATCGACGGGAAGAACAAGCCGGGCAAGTGCGGTCGCGGCACTGCTGGCAAGACGTTGGTTGTCGGGGCGATCGAGCGGTTGCCAGAGGGACGACGAGGCTTCCGGCGTGTGCGGATGGCCGTTATCGCCGACGCGACATCGGCGTCACTGCGCGAGTTTGTGGCCGCGAACATCGAGCCGGGCAGCACCGTGATCAGCGACGCGCTCACCAGCTACCCCGGCGCTCTGAAGGGCGAGGAATACGAACATCAGCCGATCAATGTCAAGCGATCCGGGCTGAAGGCGCACGAACTACTGCCGGGCGTGCATCGGATCTTCAGCCTGCTCAAGCGCTGGCTCGATGGCACGCTGCAAGGAGCCGTCGAGCCAGACCATCTGCAGTCCTACCTCAACGAGTTCGTCTTACGGTTCAACCGGCGCCACGCTCGCCGACGTGGCCTACTGTTCTTGCGACTGCTCGAACAAGCGGTCAACACCAAGCCGCTGAGCTACAAAGCACTCGTCGCCAACCCACAGCCGACCGGACGTGTCGGGCGACCACCAGGTGCCCGCGAGTGGCCGGGCACGCTCGCCGCCGAGGCGCTAGATCGTCCGTGGCGTTCAGCCACCCCTGACTCGACAGCCGGGCCGCCTGAAGCCGGCCGCCATTCGGAAAACGCCCGTTGATCGGGAGCAGGACGACCACTGCACTCACATGGATAGCACATTTATTGAATTTCCTCGGAGCGGACCTTGAGGACCTCGTCGAGAACGGCAGCAACAGCACGGGGGTCATGCGCGAACCGGCCGAGGAAGAGACCATCGACCCCGGCGCCGAGACGACCGAGTAGCCCGGGCCCCGCGCTGCCGCCGTAGATAACCCTGCCGGAGTGGATATGTGAATTGGTTTCCAGCACGTCGCGCAGCCTGGCGCAGACCTCGGAGATGTGCTCCACTGAAGCCGGCTCGACCGCGCCGATCGCCCACTGGGGCTCATAGGCGACGATGACATCTGCGCCTGTCTCTATCCCGTCCAAGACTTCGATGATTTGCCCGACGCAGTCCGTGGCTGCGTCCTTAGGTGATCCCGCTGTCTCCTCACCGATGCACAACACAGGAGTCAGCCCGTTCCTCAACGCGGCTCGCGTCTTCGCAGTGACGATAGCGGGGGTCTCACCGAAGAGTCGCCGCCGCTCCGCATGCCCGACCTCGGCAAGGCTGACGCCCATCTCGGCCAGCAACGCGCCGCTGACCTCACCTGTGAACGCGCCGGAATCCTCAACGGCGATGTTCTGCGCGCCGACACGGATCCCCGTGCCCTCTGCCAGATCGAGTACCGATGGGAGTAACGGGAATGAGGGCAGCACGAAGAGCTCGAGCACACCGGACTGTATGGCCGGATGCGTGCGCGCTATCTCGGCGACTGATCGCATCCATTCAATGGTCCGGGCCTGCCCGAAATACATCTTGGTGCTCACACCGACGGTGAACGGTCCGGGCGTCATCGCTTATACGCCGGCCTTCTCGTAGTCGGTGATGGCGCAAACCTTGTCGTTCGACGCGCTGGACGTGTCGAAACGATAGCTCAGCCATTCGCGCGCGAGTCGCCTAGCGAGTTCAATGCCCACAACGCGCTGCCCGAAAGTCAGTACCTGAGCGTCGTTTGAGAGTACCGCGCGTTCTACCGAATAACTGTCGTGCGCGGTAACCGCGCGGATGCCGGTCACCTTGTTGGCGGCGATGGCCACGCCCAGACCTGTTCCGCAGATCAGGAGCGCACGGTCCGCTTCGCCCCTGGCCACCATTTCCGCCGCTTGTATCGCCACGTGCGGGTATGCGGTGTGGCTGTCGGCGTTAACCCCGACATCGATCACGGATGCGACAAGGTCACTATCCTGCAGGTCTTTCTTCAGGACCTCCTTGTAGTCGTATCCGGCGTCATCCGACCCGATGACGATTCTTAGTGACTTCATGTGCGTCTCCTACTTCTCAGTGTTGTGTCGGCCGGCGATCACGCCGGACACGGCGGTCACGATCAGCGCAAAGGAATGGGCGCCGGGATCCGGGGTGCCCACGCTCTTCTGCGCGTGCGGGCGGGCGCGGCCGATGCGCGGTACCAGCGCTCTGGTGGCCGCAGCGGCTTCGGTCGCCGCTTGCGAGGCTAGGAGCCAAGCCTCAGCTAAAGGTGTCCCAGCGCCAACCGCCTCCTCCAGCGAGTCCACGAACGGCACAATGGCATCGACCATCGTCTTGTCCCCGATCTCGGCATGCCCGAATGACCGGATGCAGTCACTCGCTGCCCGCATCGCCTGCGCCACCCCCTGCCCGGTAACCTCCTGTTCGTCGCCGAACTGTTCGCCCAGTGTCCTCAAAGCTCGGCCCCAGAGCGCGCCGGACGTGCCCCCAGCGCGGTCGGCCCACGCGTCACCCGCGGATGTGAGCACCGTCGCCGCGCCGGCGCCGCGCTCGGCGGCCGCTTCACCGGCGGATCGAGCGGCCGTCGCGCCGCGCTGCATGCCGATTCCGTGGTCGCCGTCGCCGGCGACGGCATCCATCTGCCCGAGTACACCGGCGTTTTCATCGATCGTCTGTGTCACTGCTCGCAGCGCGGTGGTGATCAGGCGTGCAACTTCGCGGGAGACGTCGGTCGCCGCCGGAATCTCTTCAATGTTGCCACCATCCATCCCGACTACGGCGGACCTCGTGCTCCAGTCGGGAGCTCCTGCAGCGACGCCGCCCTTGCGGTATGCCGGGCTGTCGGCCCCGGCGAGCCAGTATTCTTCCAGCTCCTCGTCGAGCCACGCCAAGGTCAGAGAGACTCCAGCCATGTCGAAGCTGGTGACGAGTTCTCCCACCTCGGGGTCTACGACGGTCACACCGGCGGCATCGAGCAGCTGCTCGACACGGCGGTACACCACAAACAACTCCTCGTACTTCACGGAACCGAGACCGTTGAGGATGAGTGCGACGCGCTGATCGGATGCGTTGTCGACCCCGGCGGGAAGTTCGGCCAGCAGGGTTGATACGAAAAGTGCAGCGAGTTCGTCGGCACTGGGCACTTCGGCCTCGTCGATCCCCGGCTCGCCGTGAATGCCCATTCCCACAGCCATGCGGCCGGACGGCACATCGAAGAGCGGTGTGGCTGAACCGGGGAGAGTGCATCCGGAGAAGGCTACTCCGAAGCTGCGCGTTCGGTCGTTGGCATGGCGGGCGATGCGTTCGACGTCATCCAGTCCGAGCCCCGCTTCGGCTGCAGCGCCGGCAACCTTGTACACCACGAGGCCGCCGGCGATGCCGCGTCTCTTGTTCTTCTCGGCCACTGATGCGCTCGAGATATCGTCTGTTACCACGACGGTCCTGCAGTCGATGCCTTCCCCTTTGAGGCGCTGTTCGGCCTGGTCGAAGTTGAGCACGTCGCCGGCGTAGTTGCCGTAGCAGAGCAGGACTCCGCCGGAGTCGGCTGCAGACCGGGCGACGCTGTATACCTGCTGGCTCGACGGCGACGCGAACAGGTTGCCCATGGCCGCGCCGGCAGCGAGGCCGGGACCGACCAGCCCGCCGAAAGCGGGATAGTGGCCTGAGCCGCCACCGACAACTAGTGCGACGTGACCCGCAGCCACGCGGTCTCGCCGCACGACGCCACCTGTCACCGCGCGCACCCAGCGGCGGTTAGCAGCCACGAATCCGGCTGTGAGCTCGTCGGCGAAGGAGACAGGGTTATTGAACAAGCGGGTCATACGGGCCTTCCGGTGAGGTGCGAGTCATCGACGTATTGGTCGGGGCTTGGCGGTTAGTGGATCGGTGAAGGTCCGAGTTCCCGCACGAGCTGGGCGAGCCTGCTGTAGGCCTCGCTTCGGTATGCGACGAGAGCTTCCACCTGCTCTGGTGCGAAATTGCCGGTGAGACCGGCTCCGTTCTTGGTCCCGTGCCTGCCGGCTTTGACCGCGTCCTCCAGCATCTTCGGAGTGGCAAGACGCGGGCCGAATTCTTCTCCCAGTGTGCGGAACCCGTTGGCATAGACGTCGAGGCCGGCCATGTCTGCGATCGCGAACGGGCCAAAGAAGGCAAGCCGGAAGCCGAATGTGGAACTGACGATGGTGTCGACATCTTCCGGAGTCGCAATGCCCTCTTCGACGATTGACATCGCTTCCTTGAGGAGCACGTATTGCAGCCGGTTCAGTACAAAGCCGGGCACATCGGCAACAAGGGCGCTAGAGCGGCCCGCACGGGCAAGCATCTCCTTTACGACCGGGATGAGGGCGCGGTCGGTCTGCTCTCCCGCGACTAGTTCGACGCCCGGGATGAACGGAGCCGGGTTGCTCCAGTGCACGGTGAGGAAGCGTTCTGGATGTTCAACGGCCGACTCAAGTACCCGCACCGGGATCGTCGATGTGTTGCTGCCAATGATCGCGTCACCTCTAGCTGCAGCGCTGACGCGGCGAAGTACCTCGTGCTTGACCGCCACGATCTCCGTGACGGCTTCCTCCACGAAGTCCACTCCGGCGACGGCTTCCTCGATCGTGTCGGCCGCGCGGAGATTGGTCCGAACCGTCTCGGTGCTTCCCTGCGCGAAGAGGCCCTGATCCTCGAACTGCTGCGACTCCGTGAGGAGGCGTTCGAGCTGGGCTCGCGACGCTTCGGCGGACACGTCGGCGATGGTCACCGCAAATCCCGCTGACGCCAGCGACTGGGCGATCCCGCCACCCATATAGCCAGCGCCGATAACGGCCACGGTTTGGATTCGTTCAATCATCGTTTACTTCTTCCTTGTGAATCGGGACAGCGATGGCGTCGCATCGCCTGGATCGTTGTGGCCGTACGGTGGTCAGCGGGATACGGCTTCTGATGGAAGGATGCGCCGAAGATAGTCGCGGTTGGCCGCGCTGACGCCGAGGCCGTCCCCCCCGTAGTGCTCCACGCAAAACGCTCCCCGGTAGCCTTCGGCGATCGCGAAGGACACTGCCTCGCGGTAGTTGATCACTCCGGATTCCATCGGCGCCGGCATCGTTGCGATGTGCCCGGTGGTCGCATCCTCACTGCGGTAGTAGCTCTTGACGTGCCAGTAGGAGGCGTACGGCAGGGTTTTCGCAACCATTTCCTGCCATCGTTCGACGGGGCGGTGCAACCGCAGCAGGTTTCCGAGGTCAGGGTTGAGTCCGACCGACGAGTGACCGATGTCCTGCACCAATTTCACCGCGCTGTCGGCACTGCCCAGGTAGGTGTCCTCATACATTTCCAGTGCCAGTGATACTCCCACGGATTCGGCGTGCTCGCCCAGCTCGCGGAATCGCTCGACGGCGCGGCGCCAGACCGATGCGTCGTCGGGGTCGACGGCGCCCTGCGCAGTCCAGAACCACACGGCGGCGGCCTGCGCGGCAGTGAGGGCGCGCATGAGTCCGAACGACACCGTACTGACGCCGAGTTCTGCGGCGACGTCGATGACACGGTGGCTGTATGCCAGATTGTCGTCGCCACTCTCCGGGTCAATGACACTCCTTCTGGCGGTGGACAGTGACACCATGCCGAGTCCGACATCCTTGAGCACGTCAGCGAACTCAACCCGCCGGTCGGCACTGAGGTCGGCGACCCGCAACCAGGAATCCGTCGGGTCTACGTGCTGGAAGCCAGCGTCCGAGACCTGCCGGAGAGTCCCGGCCCACTGCTCGGCGGTCTGCTCCTGTACAGAAGTCCCGGCCGCGTCGGTCGATCCAAAGTTGATCATCGCTGCCGCGATCGGCCAATTCTCGCGGTTGAGTGGGGCTTCGATGCCGGGTACGCCATTCACTTGGTCACCTCGGCTTCGGCGACGTCGAGGCGCGGGATCCATACGCGCATCGTCGACGCTCCGCGGTTCGCCCAGCTGTAATAAGGGATAAGGGTGAACTCGACCGGGCGGTTTGTTCCCTTCGGGACTGCCCCGGAGTACGGCCAGTCATCGTGGTCGATCGCCCGCTCCGCCCCGCGTGCCAGAAGCGGGACGATGCCCTCGAGGCCGACATCTGAGGCTGAATCGTGAAGACCGGCGGACGTGTCGATCGTCACCAAGTCAAGGTCCAGCTCAGGCTGGTCAGGCGATTCCAGCGCGTAGACGAGGGGTCCTCGCTCGACTGCTGCGCAACCGCGCACATCGTCGATCCGCGGATCGGCGTAGACGAACCGGGGGCGCATGTCGAGCCTCAGCTCCACCGTGTCGCCCGTTTTCCAGGCACGAGTGACGCTGACGGTGCCCGAAATGACGAGCTTCTCCTCGCCGGCGACGGTCAGCTTCGCCTCCTTACTCCAGGCGGGCACGCGGAGGCTCAGCGTCCACTCCTCGCCGTCGGTCTCGGCGACCGTCACTGTGATGACGCCGTCGTTGGGGTAGGTGGTTGTGACGTCGAGTCGTGCCCGGCGGTTTCCGAACGCGGTGTCGAGGGCGCCGGCGGCGTATTGGTGGATCTGGATGCCGTCGTCATCGGTCGTTGCAAGATATCCGCCGAGGCTCGCGAGGGTGCGGGCCAGGTTCGTGGGGCAGCACGAGGTGGTGAACCATTCGGCCCGGGTGCCGTCGGTTCGGCGCAAGCTCGGCACGCCGGGCTCCGGATCGATTCCGGGCGCACGTCGCTGTAGGGCGTTGACATAGAAGAACGAGCGGCCGTCTGCCGAAGGGGACGACACAATGCTGTTGTACAGCGTGCGCTCGATCAGGTCGGCGTAGCGTGTTTCGCCGGTGGCGAGGAGCAGCCGCCAGGCCACGTGTACTGACGCTACGGCGGCACAGGTCTCCGCATACGCACGTTCGCTGGGAAGTTCGAAATCATCGCCGTAGGTTTCACCATGGTGGTTCGAGCCCATGCCCCCGGTAAGGTAGGTGCGCCTGTCGAGCGTGCGGTCGTATTGGGCCTTGACGGCACTCATCAGGGCCACGTCGCCCGTTTCCACGGCGACGTCGATGGCGCCGGCGGCCAGGTACAGCGCCCGCACCGAGTGACCGACGAGTACCGCGGCATCCCGGACCGGCACATTGTCCTGGTAGTAGTCGCGGCCCTTGAACATGGTGTCGCCCAGCGTCTTGTGGCCCCGTCGTTCGACGAAGATCCGCGCCTGCTCGAGGTATCGATGCTCACCGGTCGATCGGTACAGCTCCACGAGTGCGGTTTCGATCTCGGGGTGGCCGTCGATGGTCTGCCTACCGTCCTCGCCGAACTCCGCGCAAATGTGGTCGGCGACGCGGCGAGCGATATCGATCAGGTCCTCCGGACCACCTGTGCGAATGGCTGCGACGGCTGCCTGGAGCAGGTGCCCAAAGCAGTAGAGCTCGTGGCCCCACTCCATGTCGCTGTACCGGTCCGGTCCACCGTCGTATCCGTAGTATGTGTTCAGGTATCCATCACTTGCCTGGGCCGCTTGGAGCAGCTCTGTCAGCGCGACGATGCGTTCTGTGAACTCGGGCGCTGATTCCCGCGCGTTTTCCCAGGCCATAGCCTCGATGGTCTTATAAATCTCGGAATCCGTGAACAAGCGGCCGACGCGCTCGGTCGCAAGGGTGCTTCTGGCCGCCGCACGGAAATTCTCGATCCAACCCACTCGCTCGAGTGAGTTATCGCAGTGGGGGATGATCGATTCCCGGTTGAGCCGCTGCCGGTCGGCCCAGAAGCCCCCGCTAATTCGGTAGTCCGTGAGCGCCAGCGGTCGCAACGCGCCACTCGAGGTTCGCGGGTCCACGGGCACTGCGGCGGAAAGGGTCGTTGTCATGTCAAAACTCCTAGGTCGGGAAGTGAGGAAGCGATGCGGGAGAGGGTCAGCCACGGACTGCGCCTGCGGTGAACCCGCGCACGTAGTGGCGCTGCAAGAGGGTGAAGACCAGCAGGCAAGGGATGGCCGTGACGACGATGCCGGCCTGAAGCGCGCCGAGATCGATCGTGCCCATTTCACCGCTTCTGAGGCTCACCAGCGCCACCGGAAGGGTGAAGTTAGTTCCCTCGGTCAGGAAGATCAGCGGGGTGAGGAATTCGTTCCACGAGGCGAGGAAGGCGAACATGCCGACGGTGACCATCGCCGGGGTGACGGCGCGCAGAAGGATCCGGCGTAACGCGCCGAGGCTGGTGCAGCCATCGATGAGCGCAGCCTCCTCGAGTTCCTTGGGAAGACCCTCGAAGGCGTTGCGCATCATGAAGAGGCCGAACGGCAGCTGGAACATGATGAGCACGAGGGCGACGGCCAGGAGTGAGTTCTGCATGCCGAACCAGCCGAGCATCGTGTAGAGCGGCACGAGGATCGTCGGGTGCGGGATCATCAGGATGGCGAGTGCTCCAAGGAACAGGAGGTTCTTGCCGGGGAAGTTGAACCGGGCGAGGGCGTACCCGGCAAGAACTGTGATGAGGAGCGTTCCGACGACGGTGATGGTGGTCACCACTGTGCTGTTCCAGACGTACTGGCCTAGACCGACACCGTATTCGATGAGGCGGTTGTAATTGTCTAGGCCGAAGCCTGCTTCACCTCCGGTGGCACGCGATCCGTAGACCGACGTGAAGAACGCCCACACCAGGGGTCCCAGGAAGAGTACCGCTAGGACGATAGAGACGCTGTAAAAGCCGGAATTGCCGAGCCCGCGGCGGGTTTTTCCGCTCACGCGAGGGTTTTTCACTTGGGGTTCCTTTCGCGGAAGAAGTACAGCTGGGCTGCGTTGATAACGACCAAGGAGACGAGAAGGACGATCGCGATGGCCGCCGCACTGCCAAGGTCGAACATCGTGAATGCCTCGCGGAACATCGCCATCACCATGGTCACGGTGCTATTGCTCGGTCCGCCCGCGGTCAACACGTAGAACGGCTCGAAGGCGAGGAGGGAGCCTGTGATGCTGAGCACCAGGATGAGAAGGATGGTGGGTTTGAGCAAGGGCAGGGTGACGTGCCAGAGCGTCTGCCACCAGCCGGCGCCGTCGGTCCGGGAGGCCTCGTAGACCTCAAGAGGAATTGCTTGCAGTCCTGTCAGCAGAATGATCATGTTGAACCCGGCGAAACGCCAAGTGACCATCACAACCGTCGACGCGAAGGCATTGTCCGGCGTGCCGAGGAAGTCGGCGTTGCCCTGCAACAAGCCAAGCGAGCGGAGAATGTCGTCAAGCGGACCGAACTCGTTGTTGTACAACGCATAGAAGAGGAGCGACGAAGACGCCAGGCCGACGGCGGCGGGAAGCAGGAAGGCTGTGCGAAAGAATCCCACGCCGGGTCGCGCGTTCTGTACCAACAGGGCGAGCGCGAGCGAGACAACCAGGAAGATCACCGTGATGATCAGTGTGTACTTCAGGGTGAAGAGGATCGAGTCGATGAACAGTGTATTCGAGCCGATCGCTATGTAGTTGTCCGGCGCGTTGAACACTGGCTCGCCGATCAGCGGCCAGTCGTTGAGGGACATCCAAAATGCGAGCGCGAGCGGCACGGCGAACAGAATGATCACGAAGATCGCGGCCGGCAGCGCGTAAAGCGCCCCCGCTGCTTGCTCGCGCCGGGCCTTGGTCGCGAATGACTTCTGCCACTTCGGCGGATTGGTTAGCGTTGTTGTCGCCATAACGTGGCTCCTGGTGATAGGCGGTAGTCGAAGGGTCCGGAATCGAACCGGACGCGGACGGGACCCGATCAGAGGCCCGGAATGGACCCCGCCCGGACGTGGGCGGGGTCCGATCCGCGTTAGTTGCCAGCGAGGGACGAGGAGATCGCGTCGTTCGCGTCGGAGAGGGCTGCCTCTGCGTCCGTTCCGAACAGCGCCTCACGGAACGCGCTCAGCGCGGGACCGTTGGGGTCGTTGAAGGTCTGGCCGTAGTTGAGCGCCTTTGGTGTGTCGCCGATGCCGACCAATTCGTTAAGCTTGACGACCCGTGGGTCTGCCGCTGCGTACTGGTTGTCCGCAAGGTCGGCGCGCACCGTGAGCTGGTTCATCTTCGCAAAGACATCGACCTGTGCCTCTTCACCGATCGTCCAGGAGAGGAAGTCCCAGGCTCCGTCGACGTCTTTGCAGGAGGAACTGATACCGACGGCATCCCCACCCACATACGCGCTCTCGCCGCCACCGACGCCGGGAATTCCCTGCACGCCGATCTTCAAGGCTTCCGTTTCGGGAACCGTCTCGAGCACGGAGTTGCTAGCGAGGACGTAGCCCACGTTGCCGGTCCCGAAGACTTCGTTCCTTGTGGCACCAGATTCGTTACGAACGCTGTCAGGACTGGCGCCCGAGGCAAACATCTTGTTGAAAGCGTCGAAGACCGCGACGGACTCTTCCGAATCCAGCAGAGACTCAGTGCCGTCTTCGGAAATGGCCTCGCCGCCAGAGGCCCAGATAGCCGGGAAGTGCGTGAACGATATGCTGCCCGCGTTGTTGCCTGTGTAGTACAGGCCAGAGTAATCGCCACCGAGGGCCGCCACCTTTGCGGCGTTCGAGGCGAGCTCTTCGAGGCTTGCCAGTTTCTTCGTCGGGTCGATGCCTGCCTTCTCGAGGAGGACGTCGTTCTGGAAAATCGCTGAAACGGCCACGTTGTGCGGTACGCCATAGATCTTGCCGTCTTCGCTGGCGAGGTTAATGTGGCCCTGAGCGAGCTCGTCGGCGAAATCGAGCGCTTCAACTCGGTCGGTGATGTCGACATACAGGTTCTTGGTCACGAAGTTGGGCATGTACACCACATCGGATGCCATCACGCAGGGAAGCTGATCGGCCCCGGCAGCGACGCCGACCTTCTGAAGGTAGCTGTCGGTTGGGACGACCGTCAGCTCGACCTTCTGATCGTGCGACTTATTGTACGCGTCGACGAGCGCCTGGCTCTGGCTGGCGGTTGCGGCGCGCGCCCACATGCTGATCGATTCGTTTGACGCGGCGGGCTGTTCACCGCCACCGCTTGCACACGAAGTGAGAGCGAGAGCGCCGAAGAGGGTGCTCGCCACTAAGGCAGTTCGCTTACGAGAGATGCTGCTCATGTTGAGATTCCATTTCTTTGCCACAGCGCCAATGCCGCAGCTAGTTAGTAGTGGTCAATCCGCGCGCAGCAGAGAGGAAGCTACATCGCGACTCGCGACTGAACCTAACACTAGTCAGACTAGTTAGGCAAGAATCGTGGACGAGTTCTCGCCACTCTCACTCGTTTTCTTCTGCTGCGTGGCAAATTTATGCCATTTTCGCGGCAGGTCCCATTACGAACGGGACTCACAGCACGCTGACTTATCTGATGAGTTGCAAGATTTTTCTTACATGAACGCGCGCTTTCTGGCAGACTAGATGCATGACATCCATAGATCAGATGGAAGAGCCGACCTCCGCGGGCGACCGCGGCGCCGGTCAGCTTGCATCGCATGCCGTCGTGCAGCATGTTTTGCAATTGATCTTCGGCGGTGGTGTAGAGCCGGGAGATTCGCTGCCGTCGGAAAGCGAGCTTGCGGGGAGCCTTGGCGTGAGTCGCCTGACCGTCCGAGAAGGGATCCGTGCCCTTGAGGCGCGTGGCCTTATCGAAGTTCGTCACGGCCGTCGACCCGTCGTGGCACATCCAAATGCCGTTCCGCTCCGCGATTTCTTCTCGGCCTCGGTGCGCAGGGATCCGCGGGGCTTGCTTGAGCTGCTTGAGGTGCGGCTTGCGATCGAGGTTCATTCTGCTCAGCTGGCTGCCCAGCATGCGACGAGGGCAGACCTCGCTTTGTTGGAGATGTCCCTCGAAGCAATGCGTCGGTTTGTCAACGACGAGGATGCGTTCAACGACGCGGACGTTCGATTCCATGCTGCTGTGGCTTCTGCCAGTGGGAACAGGATGTTGAACTTCCTGGTCGAAGGCATGGAAGAGCCGCTGCACCACAGTCGCTTGCAGAGCATCCGCGGCTATCGGAGCAAAGCCGACGACATCGAGTCGTTGATCGAGCAGCACGGGGAAATTTTTGAAAAGATCAGTTCTCGCGATGTTCGCGGCGCCGCCACGAGCATGCGCAAGCATCTCATCCACACGCGGAACGATCTTCGGGCGGCGGCCGCAATCCAAAATGGGGCCACCTAACGTTCCCCTGGTTTAGTGCCGTTGCGATAGACATTCCTTTGCCCCGTCTGATCGACACCCTGGCCGTACACGCCGAGGCGGGGCCTTGGGGCCGCTCCCCCTTCGGCGATTCAGTTGATCTAAGCTCTATGCAGCATGGCGCAGAAGGCAGGCTGCGGTGGCATTACCTATTCTCTCACGCTCTCACGGCCCGGCGCCACGAGATTGATCTCACTCCACCGTGGATACGGCGCTTGCGGAATGACCTCGTGCGACTGACGAGGTGACATGCCCGTCGGCTTTCTTTCGGTCGGGGTGCTCTGAGCCCGCGCACTGCGCGCAACACCCGCCGGCTCGGACTCGCCAGGACCCGTCGGACACCCCGGCACCCTCTGAAAGGAAAACTTCATGGACTACAGAAAACTCGGCAACAGCGGCATGTACGTCAGCGCCATTGCTCTGGGCAACTGGGCAACCCACGGCGAAACCGTGGACCAGGATGTCGCCACCTCCTGCGTTCGCAAAGCCCTGGACCTGGGCATCACCACCTTCGACACCGCCGACGCCTACGCGGGCACCAAGGGAGAGACCATGCTTGGGCAAGCCCTCAACGGCGTGCGTCGCGAGGGCATAGAGGTCATGACGAAAGCGTTCTTCCCCACCGGCCCCGGCAGGAATGACCGCGGCTTATCCCGCAAACACGTCATGGAGTCCATAAACGGCTCGCTGCGCCGGCTGCAAACAGACTACGTCGATGTCTACCAGGCGCACCGCTACGACTACGAGACCCCGCTGACCGAAACAATGGGTGCCTTCTCGGACATAGTTCGTGCCGGGAAGGCCCACTACATCGGCGTCTCGGAATGGACGGTGGAAGAGATCCGCGCCGGCGCCGCTTTGGCTGACGAGCTGGGAATCCAGCTCGTCTCCAGCCAGCCGCAATACAACATGCTCTGGCGAGTCATCGAGGCCGAGGTGATCCCGGCCTGCGAGGAGCTCGGGATCACTCAGGTGTGCTGGTCGCCGCTGGCCCAAGGCGTGCTGAGCGGCAAGTATGGCGCTTCCACCGTCCCGGCCGGAAGCCGTTTCAGCGCCGATGACGGCGGCCTGAAGACAGAACACAAATTCATGCAGCCGGCGATCGTCGAACGAGTTGAGAGGCTCAAACCGATCGCCGCCGACCTCGGCGTGCCGCTGGCTACCCTTGCCGTGGCTTGGGTACTGACCAACCACAACGTCTCCGCGGCCATTGTCGGCGCAAGCCGCCCTGGGCAGCTCGACGAAACCGTCAAAGCCACCGACTTAATCCTTGACCAGGAAACGCTGGAACTGATCGACGGCGCCCTGGGCGAAGTCATCGAGCGCGACCCCGCGAAGGTGGAGTCTTTCCTCCAGCGCGTCTAGGAGCGTGGGTCAGTAACACTAAAGTTTAAAACGCCGGTCGATTTCCCGGGGTTGGGGTGGGGGTCTGGGAAAATTGCTTATGAGCGATTCTGATGGTCTGTTCCCCGCGACAGAACTTGAGCATGTTGACCTGGTCGTGGATGACGGAGTCGAGGCTGGCGCTGGCGTGAACAAACGGTTTCGGGCGTTCGAGCCGGCGGCGGTGATGTTGGTGCCGCCGTCGCTGGATGAGTGGTTGCCGCAGAACCACCTCTCTCGTTTCATCGCGGACATCGTCGAGACGCAGCTGGACTTGAAGAAGTTCTACGCGTCCTACGCGAAGTCGAAGGGTCAGCCGCCCTATGACCCTCGACTGATGGTCCGCGTGCTGCTTTACGGGTATTGCGTCGGGGTTCGCTCGTCACGCGAGTTGGAGCGGGTCTGCGTAGACGTGGTCGCGTTCCGCTGGTTGGCCGCGCAGCAGGCACCGGATTTTCGCTCCATCGCCCGGTTCCGCAAACGCCACCTCTCCAGTCTGGGGAACGTGTTCTTGCAGGCATTGGAACTGTGCCGCGCGGCCGGAATGGTCTCGCTCGGGCAGGTCGCGTTGGACGGCACGAAAGTGCGCGCGAACGCGTCCCGGCGCAAGGCCATGAGCTACGCCCGCCTGACGGAGAAGCAGAAAGTCCTCGCCGACGAAGTCTCCGCGCTGCTGGCCGACGCCGATGCGATCGATGACGCTGAGGATGCCCGGTTCGGGAAAGACAAACGCGGTGACGAGTTGCCGCCGGAACTCGCCCGGCGGGAGTCACGCCTGGTGAAACTGGCCGAAGCGCGCGCCGCGTTGGAGGCCGACGCGGCCGCCCGGGCACGGAAAGACGCCGAGAAGAAAGCCCGAGACAAAGGCGACGATGACGATGCCGCCCGGCAGAAGGGTGATGGCGCGGCGAAGAACGCGGTCGTCGCTCCGAAGGCGCAACGCAACTTCACCGACCCTGACGCACGGATCATGAAGACCGCCGATGGGTCGTTCCATTACGCCTACAACGCGCAAGCCATCGTTGATGCCGACCACCAGATCATCGTCGCGACGACGCTCACGAATGTTGGCGTGGACGTTGAACAGGTCGTGCCGCTGGTCGAGAAACTCCACGCCACGATGGGAGTTCTGCCCCGGCAGATCCTGGCCGATGCCGGGTATTGCTCAGCAACAAATCTCGACTACTCCAAGACCATGGAAGCCGCCAGCGACGGCCGGACCGAGTTTTTCATCGCGACCGGCCGGGTGAAGCACGGCGAGAATGTTCCCGACGTTCCCCGGGGCCGGATCCCCGCCAATGCGACGCTCCGGGAGCGCATGGCCCGCAAGCTCAAGACGAAGAAGGGCCGAGCCGTTTACGCGCGGCGCAAAGCGATCGTGGAGCCCGTGTTCGGTCAGATTCATACTCGGCAGGGGAAGTTCGTGTTGCTACGACGGTTGGAGCAAGCAGCTCACGAGTGGGATCTGATCGCGGCCTGCCACAACCTGATGAAGCTGCACACTATGCAAACCAAGGCGCTTCTGGGCGCACGGGCCGCGCTGATAGCGCGGCCGGCAACCTGAAGAACGGGCAGGACCGCCCTGACGGGCGGAACCTGCCCGGGGCCAGACGACGGTCCGCGGTCCTGGCCCTGTTTTCGATCGACACAGAACGATCAGACGTTGAAACCGCCGGAAATCGCCTACAGCCCAGCCCAGCCCGCCCCAGCACCGCCGACCCGAAATCTGCCCGATCAACACGGGATAGGCGTTACTGACTCACGCTCCTAGGGGAGCCACAGGAAAGTGATGCTGTCGTCCGCAATGCAGGGTTTTCCGGGTATACCCAGGGACCGAAGGTGGTGCTGGACGAGTTGGGACCGGATGACAGTGACGTCGTCATCACTGCCATGTACGCATCACCCAGCTGCTCAACCCCGACCGTACTGAATCCGTTCGACGCTCCCTATCAGATCACGCTTGAGCGTGGCGAATTCGCGGTGTGCCCCGAGCTCAACCAGGCCGCCCAGTGGCAGCGCCTCGAAGTGCGCGCGGCCGTGTCTCAGGTGCCCGCGCTCAGGCCGGTGATCTCGGTGATCTGGGGCCAAGATTCCCGTTACTTCGAGAGTCCGGCGATGATCGGGGGGTACAACACAATCGCCCTCGAATACTGCGCTCGACTCGACCTCACCGTGAGGACACACGGCGAGAACGGCTTCGTCAGGACCCTGCCCGAACATCAAGTGAAGTGGATCATCACGGACGACGGCGGGTGCGGTCCATTGGAGAGCCGTCCCGACGCCGCGGTCAGCACCCGGCTCGCGAATGACGTCGCGTACTCCTACTCCCTGGGCCCGGGGAAAATCTCGCTTGACTCCTCCGGCTTTCCTCGATTCACGCGCGCGACGATGCCCACGTTCACGGTGGACCCGCAGGGCGAGTCCAAAGCCGCCATCTTGGACCTGTACGTCAACTGCGTCACGGTGGCGGTGGGGGACCGGACGAGCCGGGTCACCGAGCCCAACTGTCCGGGTGGGGCCGGCGACCGGTATTTGAAGGGCACGGTGGTGCAGCTCGCCGGCGACGTGCACGATGACGAGGGAATCTACGGTTGGTACGGGTCCGACGAATGGAACGGAACGACCGCCTGGGTGATCGCCGAAGAAGACCGTTCCGTCGCCATCTCCATCGACTCTCCGAGTTCGACCGAAAAATTCGTGAACACGATGAGTGGCCTGGCGCAACGGATTGTGGCCGCGGCGGTCATCGTCGCGACCGGACTCGTGCTCGCGAAGATGCTGCTGCTGAAGATCACTACAATGGCGCTCAAAGGGGTGGGCGAACTCGTGTCCATTGCCGGCGGCGGTGACGACATGAAGCGTGCCATGAACCGGCTGGACAACACGGTCAACGCCGTCATGTCGACGGTGGGTCTGTTTAGCACCTGCGTCAGCCAGGGAGCCCGCGGCAAGGGAACGCTCACGCAACCGCCGAGCGGAGCGGCGTCCACGGGCGTCGCCGCGGCGTCGGGTGCGGCGGCGGTCACCGGCCGGTATGCGGGCGGCGCAACGGGCGGCGGTGCGAAGGTGATCCTGACGGCGAGAACAGCGGTCGACCTGTTCGGCAGCAACACCAGCCTGTATAGCAAGGATGCCGCGCAGGCGTGGACCTCGATGGGAACCGGGCTGGGCGGTTGTATGAAATCAGGGCTTCAAGAGAACGCTGAGATGGTGGGGACCGATAAGTAGGCTGCGTGGGCGCCGTCGGACTAATTCGTGAGGAACCCACGAACTCCATCAACGGACTCGAAGGACTGGTGCCGCCCGGAAGCCGTGCTGAGGTGATCGCGACCGGGTCGGTGTGGGCGGAGAGCGTGGTGCACCGGCCGGCTCGTATTCCCTGCGGTGGAGCGACATTCCCGGCAACCGCATCCTGCAGTATGACCTGGTGACGGGTGTGACGAGCGTCTATCAAGCGGATTCGATCTGGTGGATGAACGATTCCTCGGACCTTCGGTGGCGGTGTAGAAATCCGCTGCTATGTGCAAAGCGTCGTCTCGACGAACGTGCTTACGTCGTTTCTCTCTGCACAATCCACCCAGGGAAGGCGGACATGAGATCGGGATCTCGACCCCCTAAAGACGTCAAGGCGTTCTCCGCCCAGAAGTGGGCCACCTTGTCAAAATTGAAACCAACGGTGGTGAGGCCTCGCCTCGCAATGGGACGGTCTCCCGTGCCAATGTGCGAGTAGCGCGTGGACGAGAAGTTGATCGTTGAAGCGTTTCGAACGAACGCAGCCAGCTCGTCGGCATGAGCGATGACTCCCGTGATTGGCTCCGCTCCGGAGAACCACGCCACCCAACGTGACATGACCCGTCCCGGCGAGGGTGAATGTGTATAAGCGTGCATTTCGGAGACATCGGACACACAGCACATTTCCAGATGCGTCGGGCGCCTTGAGGCCGCGTATCTCCACGCCCTCACCGGCAAAGCATCCCCTCGCCGTGACCGATGCGGGGACGTCGAACCGCTGCTCACGAGCCGCCTCAGCGCACCATGAAGATCGTCGCCAGGAGGGTGCAGGCTACTATGCAGTCGCGTGCGTCACCACCCACCGCATGCCTCGCCTCGCACTTGCTCAAACCTGTTGACGCCGACCCAAAACAGGGCCAATAGTGCCTTGGGTTCTACTGGTCGTTGCAACACCCAGACTCTTGGGAGTTTGCATGACCACGATAAAGCCGGCCAATGAGCCCTCGACCGACGAACAGAATCCGCGCGCGGACAAGGCGTCTTTTCTGATCTTGCTGGAGCGTCTTGGGGACGTGACTGCTGCCTCGGCTGAGCTTGGCATCAACCGGGGCGCTGGCTACCGTTGGGCGCGCAGCGTTGGGATTCGCGGACCGAAACCGCACCCTGGGCGCGACATGTTTCGTGAGCTTCGCGCGGCCGGCACCCCACGCCGGGAGGCGGCCGCTTTGGCCGGGGTCGATATCAGGACTGCCGTCGACTGGGACAAAGGAATCCGAAAATCGAACAACCGGCGTATCTACCCAGACGGCCGCGTGATCGAGTACACAGGAAATGTGAACCGCACTCCGACAGCCAAAGCCATCGAGCTCGCCGCGCTTGAGAAACCAATCAATGTCCGCTACCTCTCCCTAGTTGAGAGAGAAACGATCCGGGATCTTCATGTTGCCGGCGGCTCCCTGCGAACAATCGCCACATTGATGAGCCGGTCCCCGTCCACGATCAGCCGCGAAATAGCCCGAAACCGTCAACCCGAACACGGGGAATATCAGCCCTACTCCGCACATCGACTAGCCGCCAGCCGTCGACTGAGGCCTAAAGAATTGAAATTTCATTCTGAGGTGCAGCTGCGCGAATACGTTGCCAAGAAACTTGGCGTGCGCTGGTCTCCCGAGCAGATCAGTCAGGCCCTGATCAGGGAATATCCGACGACCGACACCATGCGGGCAAGTCCTGAAACAATCTATCAAGCTCTCTATTCTCCAGCCCGCAGCGGCCTCCGCCGGGACCTCACCGCGAAGTTGCGCACCGGCCGATCGCGACGCAAACCCCGAAGAAGCAGCGAGAAACGCCGGTCACGATTCGTTGACCCGATGACAATGATCTGCGACCGTCCCCCGGAAGTGGAAGACCGATCCGTTCCCGGCCATTGGGAGGGTGATCTCATCACCGGCGCCCACAACAGGAGCGCGATCGCCACGCTTGTGGAACGCACGACTCGCTTCGTGATGCTCGTGCACCTGCCCGTCGATCACACCGCCGAATCAGTTCGCGACGGCCTCGTGGCTGCGATGAACAACCTCCCCGCACATCTACGCGGCTCTCTGACGTGGGATCAAGGTGTCGAGATGGCGCATCACACCGCCATCCGCCTTGGCACAAACATGGACGTCTACTTCTGCGACGCAGCCAGCCCCTGGCAACGCGGATCCAACGAGAACACCAACGGCCTACTACGCCAGTATTTCCCCAAGGGCACCAACCTCTCCACCTACACCGCCGACGACTTACGCGCGGCAGCACACGAGCTCAACGAACGCCCACGGAAAGCGCTCGACTGGGACACCCCCGCCGAGCGCTTCGCTAAACTGCTGACTACTGAATAGACCACCCGGTGTTGCAACGACCCCTAGAAACCGCCGCGATACTGGCCCTATTTTCGGTCGGCGTTAACAAAACCCGCTCACAGATGTACGCAGTTACTGCTGCGTTACTGCAGGGCCAATCCGGGCAATGAAAACCCCCTACTCCCCAGTGAAAAACTGGGATGTAGGGGGTTTTTCGTGGCGGTACCGGTGGGATTTGAACCCAAAGTTCCCCCCCAGTCACAGCCTGTCGGAAGGTAAACTACCTCGTAAATTCAACGGTTTTCGGTCACCGTGACGCCTCGTGGATCATGCCGAATTTTTTCAAGTGTGGGCAGAATGTGGGCAAGCCCTTCAGGACCAGGGACAGCCTCCACTGAACGCCCTAGGCTGAGAGACCTCAGCGGGAGGCACTGGGCATCAGACACTAATCGACTGTTCCAGGCTGCGCACGATTGTGTATTTGGGATGGCTCGGGCTACGGCCGAGAAGATCGCCGAGGTCGGTGCTCGTGCGGGAGAGAAACCCGTGCGCCACGCTCGAGCAGATCGATACGAGCATCGCTGGCTGGAACGAATACAGCCCTTCTGTTTGAGGGTCAGCGTTCAGGGGCACACTCAGACAAGTCAGTGAAGAGGCTGGAGCCAAGCTCCTATTAAGTCATGGTGGTGCTCCCGAACGCGACAATGCGTTCGGGAGTCGGACACCAGTCGACGCATCGAGACAAAAGACAACCGAAGCGTCAGACAAGCTCAGAGTCAGACCGGGCCAACCCCCTGTAACCATCATCTCTGACAAGTTAGACCAGCGTAGGGGGCTGGACCAGTGGTCGAAAGCTACTCGGCTGCCGGCAGCGCTGCGACTACGTCAATCTCAACGAGAATGTCGGCGAGCTGGGAGCCGACGGTGGTGCGCACGGGGAACGGCGCGCTGAAGAACTCCTTGTAGGCCTCGTTGAATTCGGCGAAGTCCGCTTTGAGGTTCTGCAGGTGCGCGGTGACCTTGACCGAGTCGTCAAGCGTGAGGCCCTGCTCGGCGAGCACAGCGGCAATATTGCGCAGGACCTGCCGGGTTTGATCGCCCACGGCGACGGCCTTCTCGCCGGTCTCCGGGTGCTTCGGGCCGAAACCGGCACTGTAGAAGAATCCGTTGGCGACGACGCCCTGGCTGTAGGGGCCGGCCGGCTGGGGAGCATTGGCGGTTCTGATGGCAATTTTCGACATGTTGTTCCTTTCGTGGTGGGTGGTCTCGATGATCCGATAGATGTCAAGCCGAGATTGCGGCTAGTTGGTGGCGTTCTCGGATGGTGATGAGGATGCGGAAGATTTCGCGTGCGACGTAGCGTTTGAGGGGGCGCCTGGCCTCTCGTTTGGTCTTTCCGCGGGCGAGGGCCTTCACGACGTAGTCGCGGGTCTTCTCGTGGGTTTGCATCCGCACCATGACGATTCGGTAGGCCGCGGAGTTGCCCTGGCGGTGCCCGCCGCGGTTGAGTCGGTGCCGGTTTGTTTTTCCGGATGAGGCTTGGATCGGCGCGGTTCCGATCAGGTGCGCGAAAGCCGCTTCGCTGCTGAGGCAATCGACGTTTTCGCCCGCGACAATCAGCATGGTCGCGGCGACGTCCGGTCCCACGCCGTGCACGATGATATGGCGGCTGGTACCGGCACATCACCCTCGCCATGTTCGCCCACGCCTTCCTCAGTGTCATCCGCTCAAAAAAAAGGGGGCCCACATCCAGGCTCCGACCAGCTGGTGAGGCTCTCACTGCCCGAAATCAGGCACCTCATCACACGTCTGGCACCGGGAATCAGCCCCCGCCACGTGATCCGCTGCTCCCTCTGGCGAAGAAAACACCCCCGCCGCGCCCAACAATTCCATTGCACGCCCGCGGTCACCCCCCACAAACGCGACTGTAGTACTAGATCGAATCGATCACGGCGGGAAGGTGGCCCCCGACGCGCTCGGTAATGCGGGCCCCGCACTCGGCAAGGAGCTTGCCGATCCGGTCAGCGTTGTCGGCATTGAGCTCCGAAGAGAAAGAAAGTGAAGCGATGACGTGAGAGACGCTGCCATCACGGTTGCCAAAGATCGGAGCGCCAACCCCACTTTGGGCGGCATCGAACTGTTGCACGCTCACGCTGTAGCCGCGGTCACGTGTGCGAACCAATTCGGCGCGAACTTCGCCGGGCTCGGTGAGAGTTTCTTCCGTAAATCGGGTGATGCCGATGCGCTTGGCCACCTGATCGAACTCGCTCTCGGCCGACCAGGCGTGGAACGCATTCATGAGAGCTGGAGCGGAGAACTCAAATTGCTGGCCGATGCCGACCGTGACGCGTACTCCGAACCGTTGTTCCGCTTTCGCGATCACAACGTAGCCTCCGGCACCGTCGGGCTCCGTGATGAAGACAACGAAGCCAATTTCACGGCTCAGCGCGTCGATCTCCTCCTGCATGACCTTCAAAGCCATGTCTTCGGTCACTCCGGTCAGAGTGAGCAGTTTGGGTCCGAGCGTCCATCCGGCCCGCTCGCCTAGGGAACGCACCCAGCCAGCTTGCTGGAGGGTGCTCAAGAGGTTGTAACAGGTGCTGCGGTTCAGGTCGAGTTCGTGCACGAGATCACGGGGTGACACAGCTTCGGGCCAGTCGGCAGCGAGGCGTTCGATAATGCGCACCGATGATGCCACTGCTGGAACGATAGTTGCCACGAGAACCCCTTACTGTTCTGCCGTCACAGGTTAAGTGTGATGAACGGATGATCCTACTTTAGCCTCGCGCATCAAATGCAAGTTCTGAGTCAGAAACCAAGGAAATCGGTGATCGTGGACCAGACGGTTGGGTTTTGCAACAGGCTCAGGTGCCGCGTGTCGGGGAGCACGAGCAGTCGCGAGCCGGGGATGTTCCGGCTAATAACGGAGGCCATTAATGGTGGAGTTGCGTAGTCTTCAGCGCCAACCACCACGAGCGTTGGTGCTTTGATGCTGACTAGTTGATCGGAATCGTTGAATGCTCCCAAGGCTCGGCAGGCGGCCGCGTGGGCGCCTGAATCGGTCTGAACGAAGATGTCCGATACCCTTGCCACTTCCGCCGGGTCGTTCTGTAGAAACCACGGAGAGAACCACCGGTCGTGTTGAAACGTGAGCTGCTGCTCACGGGTCTTGCTCTGGGCATTTTGCGCCCGAGTCTCCCACGTTTGCTCCTTGCCGGCGCCGTAGTCGCTCGTCGTATCGGCCAGGACCAGTCGACTCACCTGATCAGCATGCCTGACGGCCAGGTCGATCGCGGTGCACCCGCCCATCGACATGGCGATGACCATGGCGGGTCCGGCCTGGAGCCGGTTGATCAGTCCAGCGACATCGTCGGCCAGATCGGTGATCGTAAAGGGCTCACCGTCCCACGAGGAATCGCCGTGACCGCGGGCGTCCGGTGCCACGACGCGAAATTGGGGCGAGAGCCGATCAATCACCGGGCGCCACAGTTCCGCCCCCTGGGCTAGCGGATGGAGGAGAACGACCAGTGGACCGTCGCCTTCATCGATCGCGTTCATGGTTCCCCAGGCGGTATCGATCTTCACGCTGATTTCCTCCGGGCGGCCTCATGCACTGCTGCTCGAATCTCGAGGTAGGTACCACACCGGCAGATGTTTCCTTCGAGGTGTTCGGTGATTTCTTCGTCGGTCGGATGTGGATTCTGGGCCAGCAGTTCGGTCGTCATGAGTACAAAACCAGGGATGCAGTATCCACACTGCATTGCATTCGAATCCACGAAGGCGGCCACAATGACGTCGTCTGCGGGCAGACCGTCGGCGGTCGTGATAGCACAGTTTTCGTAGCGCTTGGCGTTCGCGAGACAGGACGAAACACTGCGCCCCTCCACGAGAACCGTGCATGCGCCGCACGCTCCGACGCCGCAGCCCTCACGAGCGCTGCGAACTCCTGTCCCATCGCGCAGAGCGTCGAGGAGCACGGTCATATCGTCGACCTCTACCGAGCGTGGCGTGCCGTTGACATTGAGATTGATTGCGCTCATGCGTCGTTCTCCAGTTCTAGGGCCGCAACCACGGATTCGGGGGTGAGGGGCAGTCGAGTGATTCGCACACCGCAGGCATCACGCAGGGCATTGGCGAAAGCGGGTGCAATGGCGAGGATTCCCGTTTCCCCGACTCCCTTGGCCCCGAACGGTCCGTCGTCGTGCGCGCTCTCAATGATGATGGGAGTGATCTTGTCTGGCACATCGGCGATCGACGGCAGCTGATAGTCGAGCAGCGTCGCGTTGATCATCTGCCCCTGATCGAAGACCAACTGGTCAAACAGCGCGTGGCCCAGCCCCATGATCGCTGCGCCCACGAGTTGTTGCTCGACCAGCATCGGATTGATCGCCTTGCCGACATCTCCGGCTACTGCGAGGTGTTCGGTGTGGATGCGACCCGTCTTGATATCAACTTTGATGCGTACCGCGACAGCTCCGGCAAACCAATGCTCGGTCGCCTTCTCGGACAACCCGCTCGTCTTGTCGAAAGGCTTCCACCAGCTCGTAAAATTGGCCTCGGTCGTCGTCGTGGCGCCGCTGGCACCGAACTTTGCCAACATGACATCTTCCAGACGAACGGGCAGTTCGCGCAGCGGATGCGAGATACCCGCCGACCCCAGCTCCAGACCCTCGATAGCAACGGCGAGCTGTTCGGCGGCGAAGCCGAGGAGCCGATCGCGCATTCTCTCTGCGGCAAGCCGAACGGCATTTCCGGTGTGGTAGGTCGTGCGACTGCCCGCGGTGATCGTGTCATACGGGGTGGCATCGGTGTCGGCCCGCACGACGTGCACCTTGGTGCTGTCAATGGACAGGACTTCCCCGACAATCTGCCCCATGATCGTATCGCTGCCCTGGCCCATATCGACCGTGCTGATCAGCAGGGTCGCTGATCCGTCCTGATTCAGCTGTAGCGTGGCGTTGGCGACCGTCGGTGTCAGGACTGCCTTGAGCCCAACGGCGATTCCCTTGCCATAGCGGAATCGCTCATCCGGTTCCTTACTGGGCGCGTCCCAATCCACGGCCTTGGCCACCGCATCGATACAGGCGATGAAATCTGCACTGTGCATAGCGGTGCCCATCGAAGCGACGTCGCCTTCCCGCAAGAGATGGCGGCGACGGAATGCATAGGGGTCTTCGCCCAGCTCGAGAGCCAGCTCATCGATGAGCGTCTCATGCGCCCAGGTGGCCTGGGGAACTCCGAAACCACGAAAGGGTCCAGCGGACGGCTTGTTGGTATAAACACAGCGCGACCGCACCTGAACATTCTGAATGCGATAGGGGCCGGGAATGACCATTCCCGACTTTCCGGTGATGCGGGGGCCAACATCCGCATAGGCACCGGTATCGTAGCGCAGATCGGAGGTGGACGCGACAAGATTGCCGGCAGCGTCGGCCGAGAGCGAACCGGTAACCTCGGCGCCATGCCGGGCCGTCAGGAAGAAGGCGTCCTCCCTGGTGGCCATTATTCGCACCTTGCGTTGAAACTTCCAAGCCAATGCGGCGGCCAAGGGCTCGAGACGGTCGTACATCTTCGAGCCGAAGCTGCCGCCGAGCGCGCGCGTCATGATGCGCACCCGGGACAACGGCAGGTCGAGGAGGCCGGCAACGGCTTGGCGAACGTAGGAGGGAGTCTGCGTGGTCGACATCATTTCGAGCCGGCCGCCGTCGACCCACGCTATGGTCACCGGCAATTCGATCGGCACGTGGTGGGTTGGCGGTGCCCACATCTCGGCGTGCACGGTGTGAGCGGCAGCGTGCGTCGCTGCGGCGGCGTCACCCACGATTTGGTTGTACTCGTAAACGACGTTGGTGCCTCGAACACCGGTCAGGTGTGCTAGGTCGGCGAAGACCGCCGAGGGCAACAGCTCATCGTGAACATGGTGACCGCTGGTCAGCGCATCGTTGATGTCGTAGACAGGCTCGAGCTCTTCGTAGTCAACGTATATCAGGTCGGCCGCGGCCCGTGCAGTGGCGGAGTCAACGGCGAGTACGGCGGCAACCGGCTCACCGACATAACGCACTTTGCCCACAGCGAGACTGGGCTGATCGGCGAAGGCCGGACCGGTGAAAAAGCGCTGACCGTACTCCTTATATAGGTCGTCGCCGGTGACGACCGCGTAGACACCCTCCAGCGCCTCTGCCTCGGTCGTGTCGATCGTCACAATCGTGGCGTGCGGCTGCGTACTCCGATGCACGGCGACATGCGCCGTGTCGTTTCCTGCCTGCTCGTCACCGACGTGAAAAATCGTGCCGCGCACCCGGCCTTGAGCATCGAAGCGGGGGCGACTCTCGCCCACACCAAACAAATCAGTCGGTGTGCCGCCGCTCGTGTTCTCTCCGATTTCAAGCACGAGGGACCTCCTTCAGGACGCTGCGAACAGCGTCTTCAACAATCACGCGCCCAATCCGGGCTTTGTATTCCACGCCACCACGCACATCCGCGATCGGGTCTATGGCCGAATTGGCGAGGTCGAGTGCCGCTTCGATAATTTCCTGGTCGCCGACGGTTGGGTCAACAGTGAGCGAAAGGTAAACGGATGTCGGTGCGAGCGCGCCCAGTCCGAGTTGTACTGTGAGGCTCCCCGAATGTTCGGTGGCGAGGGCAGCGACCGAGGCACACGGCCAGTCATTGGCGCTGAGGCTGCTGAATTTCATGAATCGCCCGGCAGATCGATGCTGCTGCTGGGTGGGGATTCTGATGGCAGAGATCATCTCGTCCTCGGCCACGTCGGTGGCCTGAAAGTCCACGAAGAACTCTCGAATGGGTAGCTCTCGGGTGCCGCGGATCGACGTGATGATCACCGTGGCGTCCAACACCAGCAGGCTGGTCGGTGGATCCAGACGGTAATCACCGTGGGCGATATTGCCGGCAACGCTGGCCGTGTTGCGCACCCGAGGATTGGCGACCCTGGAGTACGCGGCTGAAGCGAGTGGAATTGCACTGCGGATGCGGGGGTCCTGTTCCATCTCACGCACCGACACCATTGCGCCGACGGTGACGTACTCGTCGGTAACGGTGATGTCGTGCAGCCCCGGAATGCGGCTGATATCGATGAAGTCGTCGGTGAACAGAATTCCTTGTTTGCGCAGGATCTGAATGGCGGTTCCTCCGCCGTACACCATGGCGTCCTCGGTTGAGGCTAGGAGGGCTGCTACCTCGTCGAGCGTCTCAGGACGGTGCATCCGGGCCATCAGTTGGACTTCCCGCGATTTCCGAAAAATGCGCCAATGGCCGAGGTCGTTGCGACGGGAGCCGCGGGCACTTCGCCCGCGCACACAGCTGCCAGAGCGACCGCAAACTGCTTCTCGGCCTCCATGCTGCGGCGCCGGATGATGGATTCGCCGAGGCGGCCCAGCTTGCCCCACATCGCCATTTCGAGTTCGTACGAGATGCGCGATTCGTCGCCATCGGGTGCCACGGTCATTGTCGCGTCGATCTTGACCGTGCTGCCCAGGCGGCGATCTTCGCCCCGGAGCACAGCGTGAACGACCGATGAGCCGTTCGGCTCGGCGGCGGGTGTCACTGACTGGATCTCGGCCGAAAAGGCGGCTCGAAACTTCATGTGTGCAACCTCGTTCGTCAGGCTGCCCCGATACGTCTTCTCGTCGACCCGAACGAGCTCTTCGCAGCCGGGGAGGCAGATGCGCATCGTGTCGGCGTCGAAGAAGAGCGAAAAGACCTGGTCAGGTGCTGCCGCGACGTTGAATTGCGAAGCAAGTTTCATTGTTAGCCACCAAAGAGAGAGAGAAAGTAATCCTGTATAACGGACTCTATGACTTCTACACGAGACTGTCAATGATTCCATCTGCCGGCACCGCCTCACGGCCATAGTTCGGCTGCCACCGCCGTTCAGCCGCCGATGTAGCTCATTTCGATCTTTTTCGCACCGGATGCCCGCAGTTCGCTCGTCTTGGCGCTGCGTAACTGCGAGTACCGGTCGGTGCGCTCCCGCCAGAGGTGCGCCATGACGGTGGAGAGCTCTTCGTCGGAGCAGCCGCCGCGCATGAGCGCCCGCAGGTCGTGGCCCTCGGTGGCGAACAGGCAGGTGAACAGCTTGCCGTCGGTGGATATCCGGGCTCGCGAGCAGGTCTGGCAGAAGTTCTGGGTGACGCTGGAGATGACGCCGATCTCGCCGCTGCCGTCCTGGTAGCGCCACCGGCGGGAGGTTTCGCCGCTGTAGTTCGGGGCGATCTCTTCGAGGGGCAGCTCGGCGTGGATGCGCGCGATCACGTCCTTCGACGGAATGACGGCGCCCATCTCCCAGCCGTTGCTGGTGCCGACGTCCATGAACTCGATGAACCGCGGAATGTACGGGGTGTCCTTGAAATGCTGGGCCATGGCCACGATGTCCTGGTCGTTCTTGCCGCGCTGCACGACCATGTTGACCTTGATCGGGCCGAGGCCGACCGCTTCGGCTACGTCGATGCCGTTTAGCACTTTGGCGACGGGAAACTTCACGTCGTTCATGGTGCGAAACGTGGTGTCGTCGAGGGAATCGAGCGACACGGTGACGCGCTTGAGGCCGGCATCCTTGAGCGCCTGCGCTTTCAGGGCCAGCGCCGACCCGTTGGTGGTGAGCGCGATGTCGATCTCGCAACCGTCGGGGGTGCGCAGCTCGGCCAACAGTGCGATGAGGTCTTCCAGGCCCTTGCGCAGCAGCGGTTCGCCGCCGGTCAGGCGAATCTTCTCGACTCCGTGCGCGACGGCAATGCGCGCGAGCCGAGTCAGTTCTTCAAAGCTGAGCAGTTCGTCGTGTTCCATGAACGCGAAGTCCCGCCCGAAGATCTCCTTGGGCATGCAGTACACGCAGCGAAAATTGCAGCGGTCGGTGACGCTCAGGCGCAGGTCGTGCAGGGGCCGATTCAGCCGGTCGGTGACCAGCCCGGTGGGCTCTTCGAGGTGCACCGGAATATCCGCCCGCTCTCGGAAGAAGCGCGGAACTGGTTCTGCAACGTCGGCGCCGGTCACAGTAGCGGCTCGACGTCACTCACCGGCGATGACGAGCTTGCTCAGGTCGACGGTGCCCGTGAACCCGGCAAAACGCTCCATGGCGTCCAGCCAGATGGGCAGGTCCTGGGGACGTGAGCCCGCTTCGTAGGTAGGGATGGGGAAGTTCGCAATGACTGTCTCCGGAAGTCCGGTGAAGTTCTGAAGCGACGCGCGTGCTGCGGTCTCGTTGGCCGGGTCGTCGACCCACTCGACCGCCTTGGCGAGGCCGGCACGGAACGTTGCAACGGCGTCAGCGTTCTCCGCGGCCCAGGCCGGGCTTGTCGCCCAGAGGATGAGACCGATCTCGTCGGCCATCTGGAGGTGGGGCTGACCAAGGTCGACGACGCCTGGCGTCGTCTGCATTGCTGCCATGAATGGCATGACGGTTTCGACGGCATCGATTCGACCTGACATGAGCTGATCCTGCTGAGAGCCCAGGTCTACCTGCACAATGTTTATCGAGTCGAGGGGGACTCCGGCCTGGTCGAGCCAGAACTTGGTCGCGAGGTGCAGGGTTCCGGTCTCGTTGAGGATTCCAATGGTTTTACCGGCGAGGTCGCTCGCCTGGGTCACTCCGGAGTCTGGCCCGGCAAGCACGACGGCCGTTGGGTTTTCCGCGTTTTCGATTGACGTTCCACCGACCTGGGCGATGTCAATTCCCTGGGAGGCAGCACTGATCAGCAGCGTCGGGGTCGACAAGACGATATCGAACGACTTCCCCAGGGCAGGCGGAAGGGTCTCTACGTTTTCCACCATCGTGAACTCCACGTCAAGCCCGTCCAGAAAGCCTTGTTCCTCGGCGATGCGAGCGGTGAGTGCGCCCGCATTGGAGTTGTGAGCAATGCGAATGGTGGTTGGCGCGGTGGAATCCGATGCAGTGTCCGGTGTTGCCGCCGAACAGCCTGCCATCCCGCCGGCGACCAGCAGTGTGACTCCGAGTGCGAGAAATGAACGTTTGACCACGAGTGGTTCCCCTCAATTGTGCTGAATCCTGATTTCAGATTTCAGATTTCAGATTTCAGATTTCAGATTCCAGATTCCAGACTCCAGAAATTCCTGTATGGGGAACAGTACGCACAAAATACAGGTCAAGTCAAGGAATCAACGCCCAGCACTCTTTCGGGCCTGTGCGAGAATGAATGGGACTCGTTGGGGGTGGCGCGGGGAGTGAATCGACGTGGTCGGTACTGCCGGCCCGCCAAGCTATCCTACATACGAGTCCCGATGTCCTTTATGTTGGCATTCAAGAGCTGATCAAATCAGCCGATTCAATCAATCGTTTGTGGCAGAGTTGCCGCGGCCCGCTCCGCGCCCTGTTTGCGAACCTGAGCAACCGGGAAGTTTGGCAAATGACGAAGAGCGAGCCGATCTTGAGTTTGCGGACCTGGATAGACGATATTGACGGCGCTGGGGAGATGGCCCACATTCGTGGAGCGCACTGGGACAAAGAAATCGGGGCGATTGCCGAGCTGAGCTATCAATCGCCCCACACGAAGGCGATTCTGTTCGATGACATCGTGGGGTACGCCCCTGGCCAACGAGTCCTCACAGGAAGTACCGGATCCCCGCAACGCCTGGGGCGAACGCTTCGGCTCGGCGACAATCTGACCAATGCCGAACTCGTAGCCCAGCTCCGGGGCCGTACCGCGCAGTGGGCGGCGGCCGCGCATGATTTTCCGGTGATTGAAGTCGATGATGCCCCCGTGCTCGAGAACACACTGACCGGTGATGACATCAACCTGCTGAATTTTCCGGTTCCGCGCTGGCACGAGCGCGACGGTGGTCGCTTCATTGGTACTGGGTGTTTCGTCACCACGACCGATCCCGAGACCGGGGCAGAAAACGGGGGGTGCTATCGCATGGAGGTGCAGGACGATGGCCGGTCCGCCTCGATCAGTGCTGTGCCGGGAAAACACGGTGCCCAAAACATCGCCAAATGGTTTGAGCTGCACGGCAAAGCGCCCGTGACCGTGTCATTTGGTCATGACCCCGTACTGCTCATTACCGGGGGCACTGAGGTTCCCTCCGGCATTCCTGAACTCGAATATGCCGGCGCGATCGTTGGCCAGCGCGTTCCCGTTATTCGAGGTCATGAATCGGGCCTGTCCATTCCCGCCGGCAGTGAGATCGCGATCGAAGGATGGTTGACTCCGGATCGACTGCGCGACGAAGGTCCGTTTGGGGAATGGACCGGGTACTATTCCGGCAAGCGTCGGCCAGTGCTTGCAATGGATATCACCAAGCTTCACTTCCGGGACAACCCCATTCAGCTTGGGGCACCTCCCGGCAAGCCGCCGCACGACTACTCCTACATGCGCACCATTATGAAGTCGGCAATGATTCTCGACGATCTCGTCGCGACCGGGGTCGGCGGCATAACGGATGCCTGGGCCCACGAGTCCGGTGGCGGCCGGCTCCTTGTTGCCGTTTCGATTTCGCAAAAGTACGCCGGCCACGCACGCCAAGTGGCCCACCTGACGGCCCAATTGCCCACTGCGGCCTATATGAACCGCTATGTCATCGTCGTCGACGATGACATCAACCCGGCCTCGCTCGACGAGGTCATTTGGGCGATGTGTACGCGCACCGATCCCTCGCAGGACATCGATATTCTGCGTAGAACCTGGGGCAGCAAGCTCGATCCGATGCTGGCCGACGGGGCAACCCCACACAACAGCCGGGCGATCATCGATGCCTGTATCCCCTACGAACGCCGATCGACATTTCCGTTGGTGGCGCAGAGCGACCCGGCGTACCTGCGCGTGATCGCGGAGCGATGGGGTGGTCAACTGAAATGATCGTGACGGCAAAATACGGCACGGGAAATCCGCGCCCCCGCACGCCCTGGGTCGTTGGGGTGACCGGTGCGAGCGGAATCCCCTATTCCACGAGCGTGCTTCGAGGCCTGATCGATGCCGGCGAAAGCGTTGACCTTGTCGTGAGCAAGGCAGGGCGATTGACCATGATCGACGAGCTCGGATTCGCGGTGCGGGACAGCCACTGGCGAGAGGATGTCACCCATTGGCTGCAGCGCGACCTGGCGTCGGTCTGTTACTGGTCGCCCGGCAACTTCGCGGCCGGGCCGGCAAGCGGCTCGTACCGCACGCGCGGAATGATCGTGGTGCCCGCCACCTCGTCAGTTGTGGCCGGAATTGCACTCGGCACCAGCAAAGACTTGATCCAGCGTGCCGGTGACGTGACCCTGAAAGAACGGCGCCCTCTGGTGTTGGTCGTGCGCGAAATGCCCCTGCGGGCGGCGACCCTGGATCACATGGCTAACCTGGCGCGTGAAGGTGCCGTCATCATGCCGGCCAGCCCCGCCTTTTATGCGGGGTCCACCAGTGTCGCTCAACTCGTCGATTTTGTGGCTGGTCGCGTGCTTGACCAATGCGGAGTCGACCACGACCTGTACCAGCGCTGGTCAGGCGTCCTGGGGGACGCGACTCAGCTGACCTCGCTTGACCACGGCTAGTTTGCCCAATAGGCTCTCCGTCAGAGGACTTTGTGTTCGCTATACAGGTCAATGATGACCGGCCTTGAGGCCCGGACGTCTGGTACGAACCGAGATTAGAGGAATAAAGATGATCAAGAAACAATGGCCAATCCTTGCGGTCGGACTCAGCGCCGTGCTGGCGCTTGGCGGCTGTGCTGCCACCGAAGCGCCGAGTCAAGAAGGCGGACCGATCAAGATCCGCATTGCGCACAATTCAAATGCAGCGGTGCTTCCGGCTCGAATTGCGCTCGAGCAAGGGTTCTTCGAAGACGAAGGCCTCGATGTGACGTTTACCACGGTTGAGAACATTGCGACGCTGCCGCCCGCCCTGGGCAAGTCCTTTGACATCGTTCAGACCCCGCCGACGAGTCTCATCGCCGCCAACGCGCAGGGTATCGGCATGATCGGAATCGCCGGCGCTACCATCGACATTCCCGAGAACCCAACGTCGGGTATCGTGACGCTCAAGTCCTCGGGCATTACGTCGATTGAGCAGCTCGAAGGCAAGACCCTCGGTGTGCTGACGGAGACAGGCACCCTGCATACGGCAGCACGCTTCTGGCTGGACAAGGCAGGGGTGCCCCTCGACAGCGTCAAGATCGTACAGATCGATGGTCCGGCCCAAGCCGATCAACTCCGCTCGGGGCGCATCGATGCAGTCGAAACCCTCGCCCCGTTCCGTGGAACGCTGCTCGCCCTCGGCGACACAACCGACCTCGGTGATCCCTATCTGGAGATGGCGCCCGAGCTTGGCGCGATGATGTGGGGTGCACAGCGTGAGTGGGGTGAGGCAAACCCCGAGGCGCTCGATGGATTCCGCGCGGCGCTGGCGAGCGCAATCGACTTCATCGCAACAAATGATGAGGAATCGCGGGCGATTCTGATGGACTACACCGGCCTCTCCGAAGAAATTATTGGCAAGACCGTGCTGCCCACCTTTGATTCCGCCTTGCGCCCGCAGGACCTCGAGATCTGGTTGGAGGCCATGCGAAAGGTCGGCGGTTTCGAGGGCGACATCGAACTCGATGACCTGATCCCCGCCGCCGATTAGTTGCAACTGAAACAGGAAAGGAAAATGACATGGCAATCTGGGACGCCATTGTTCCCCAAGATGAACTTGACCTCCTCCAGCAGAGGGGCTTCGGCGGGGCCGTTACCCTGGGCGAACGCCCCTGTCTGATCGTCATCGACGTCGTAATGTCCTTCCTGGGCCGCAGGCCCGGGGACGAGACCGGTGAACAATTCGCAACGGGATGCGGCAAGGTGGGGTGGGATCGACTGCCCACAATCGTGAAACTGCTCGACGCTGCGCGGACGACAGGCCTCGCACGAGTGCTCACGAAAGGTTCGCCCGATGCCGCAGCCATGGTCGGCGGTGCCATCAAACTCAGCGCCGACCCGCACATCGCCAGACGCACGCACTCAGCGGGGTTCCCCGTCGAAATCGAGCCTCGCGCTGACGAGTTTGTGCTCGAGAAGACCAAGGCGAGTGCCTTCTTTCTGACTCCTTTGCTCACTTTTCTGCACCAACACAATGTCGATTCCATCATCCTGGTCGGTACCACAACGTCTGGATGTGTTCGGGCGACTGCCGTCGACGCGGCGTCGTTTGGGTATCCAGTGGTGGTGGTTGAGGATGCGTGTTTTGACAGGTCTCCCTTTGCCCACGCCGCCAACCTGTTCGACATTGAAATGAAGTACGGCAGCGTGGTGACCAGTGACGAGCTCCTCCAGATGTTGGCGAACTCGGCGACCACACCAACGGCCGCAATAAGGACCAACCAGTAATGGGACAGGCAATGCATAATGACGTGAGTACAACCGCAACGACGGAGACGGCGCTGCCCGCGAACCCCAGCGCTGCCAGTTTTGATTGTCAGGATCTCGAGGTCACCCTGATGGGTGCAACGGGAGGTGCTGTGATCCTGCAGCATGTCAACCTGCGCGTCGAGCGCGGTGAGTTCGTGTCCATTCTCGGCACGTCCGGTTCCGGCAAGACCACCCTCCTCCGAGTTATCGGTGGTCTGCAGCAGGCGTCCGGAGGCACCGTGCTGTGCGGAGGCGCCCCGGTGACCGGTCCTCCCAAGGGGGTCGTGACCGTTTTCCAAAACTATACGGAGTCGCTCCTGCCCTGGCGTACCGTGCGGAGGAATGTCGGGTTGGGGATCGAACGGGACCTCTCCAAAGCGGAGTGCGCGACTCGGGTGGAGGAGACCCTGGCCATCGTCGGACTCGAGGCCTATGCCGATGAGTATCCGTCTCGGCTCTCTGGCGGTATGCAGCAGCGCGTACAGATTGCCAGGGCGTTGGCCATGCGGCCCTCCGTTCTGCTGATGGATGAGCCGTTTGGGGCGCTGGATGCGATGACTAAAGCGAGTCTGCAGGATCAGCTGCAGCAGGTTCAGGCTGTGACGAAGACAACCATCGTTTTCGTTACGCACGACGTCGAGGAAGCGGTCTACCTGAGCGACCGCGTCATCGTTCTGCAAGGCCGCCCCGCCCAGGTCGGTTTTGAACTCGCCATCGAGCTTGAGCGTCCCCGCCACCAAATCACCACCAAGGAGCATGCGGACTACCTCAAGGCCCGTCACCGCACGTACGAGGCTTTGGGGCACGGAGTCAGCAATGCGTAAACTGTTACGCCTCCGGATCAATTTTCTGGGTGCCGCAACGGGCGTACTGCTTCTGGTGTTGTGGGAGCTCGCCGTTCGCACGGGCATCCTGGATTTTGAATATCTACCCGGACCCACCGAGATTGCTGTCGGGCTGCGGGAAATAACGATCACGGGTGAGTTGCAAGGCAACTTGCTGCACACACTGACTGCATCTCTGACCGGCTGGGGCTTCGCGGCAGTCGTCGGCACTCTCTTTGGCGTGGTGCTTGGTCTGGTACAGCCAATTTGGCGGTATTCCATGGCGAGCTTCGAGGCGCTCCGTGCTCTTCCGATTGTCGCCTTTGTTCCGGTGGCGGTACTGCTCCTCGGGTTCACGATGCAGATGGAGATAACAGTCGCGTTCTATGCGGCAATTTGGCCGATTCTGCTCAGCACGCAAGCGGGCGTACGTAGTTTGGACCAGCAGCTCTCAGCAGTTGGGCATGTTCTCGGGCTGAACGCCCGAGAGCGACTGTGGAAGCTCGTGCTGCCTGCGAGCACGCCGTACATCATGGTCGGTCTGCGATTGGCCATGTCCGTTTCCCTGGTGCTGACCCTGGTCGCCGAGATGGTGGGGAATCCCGCAGGCCTGGGCTTCGCCTTGATTCAGAAAGGCCAGTCGTTGCGACCAGATGAAATGTTTGCCTACGTCTTCGTGATCGGTATGGCAGGAATCGTGCTGAACGCTGCGTTGGTTCTCTTTGCACGAGTGGCATTTCGTGGACAAATGATTGCGGCAGGTGAAACGGCATGAGCACTGTAAAAAATATGGCGATTCGAGTACCCGCGAAAGTAACGGGGCCATCGGTTCGCGCCGACTGGTCTGGCACGCCACTAAGAGGCTTTCTGCCACTGGTCGTGGCGCTCGGTGCCTGGCAAATTTTTGGCGATAAGGAATCGCCCTACTTTCCGCCGCCGAGCGAATGGGTCGCCGCCATCGTCCCGCTCGTCAAGGGCAATTTGCTCTTGCCCGCCCTGGGCTGGACCACGCTGACCTTCGTCTTGGGTTTGCTCATTGCCACGGTGGTCGGTGCGATTGTCGGCACACTGGTCGGATCGAACCGCTTCGCGGATCGTGCACTCGGCCCGACCTTGGAATTTCTTCGGATCCTTCCAGCCGCGTCCCTTGTTCCGCTCGCTGCCCTCATCCTGGGCTACACCATGGAAATGAAGCTCGCCGTGGTCGTGTTGCCGGCGATCTGGCCCATCTTGTTGACCTGCCGAACCGCTCGGCGGTCGATGAGCCCGGTGCGGTTAGACGTACCCCGCACCCTGGGACTCAGCCGGTGGGAGGGGCTTCGAAAAGTGACGATTCCATCGCTGGTTCGCCCAGTATTGCTCGGTGTGCGGGTATCGGCACCGCTGGCGCTCATCATTACCCTGCTCGTCGAGATCGTGACTCGGGTAAACGGGCTCGGCGGTCTGATGGGGTCAGCGCAGTCCAACTACTTCTCCGCCCAGGTCTATGGCCTGCTCATGATCGCCGGCGCGCTCGGGTTCGCCACCAATTGGCTCGTCACCAAGCTGGAGGCCGTTGTGGCCGCCCGTCTTGGCGGCAAAGCGAATTAGCTTGACTCCCTCGGCACAACGAGGCCCTTCCTCGCCTGCTCGTGCGGGCGCGGAAGGGCATCGTTGGTGCGAGTGTTCAGAGATGTTGCTCTAGGACTGGCTGAGGTCGTATTCCCGCGGGGAGGCGTCCATCGACGCAGCGTCATGGTGAATGGGCGCGTGGTGAATTGACGCAGAGAGCGACCGCAGTCGCTGGCCGCTCCCGCCGCACTGGGTCGCGATGATCTCAGCAGCAATTGAGACGGCGGTTTCTTCCGGGGTGCGAGCGCCCAGATCCAGCCCAATCGGCGAGGAGAGCCGCTGCAGGTCGCTCGGGCTCAGGCCGGCGTCACGCAGTTGCGCCAGGCGATCATCGTGCGTACGTCGGCTGCCCATGGCGCCGACGTAAGCAGCGGACGTTTTCAGTGCTGCGGTGAGTAGTGGCAGGTCAAATTTCGGGTCATGAGTCAATACACAGATGACCGTTCGTTCGTCAATGACGGCCCCGGCGAGAAACTGGTGCGGCCATTGCACAACAACATCATCGGCATCCGGAAAGCGGCGTTTGGTCGCGAAGACGGCACGTGCATCACAGAGCGTCACTCGGTAACCGAGAAACTTACCCATGCGTACGACAGCGCCGGCGAAATCGATGGCTCCGAAGACGTACATCTGGGGCGGAGGAGCAAAAGAAGCGATGAAGACCGTCACCTGATCCATTCGCTGTTCCCCGTTGCGTCCGACGTGCACCGAGCGGGTGCGACCGGCTTCTAACAGGCCACGAGCCTGCACGCCGGTTCTCTGGTCCAGACCGGCCGACCCGAGTGACCCGACCGAAGAATTGGCGAGAACGACGAGATGGCGACCGATGCCGGCGACTGCGTCAACGACCGTGGCAACGCTCACGGCGCGCCGCTCTGCAATCGCGTCGGCGAGCAGCGGAAATTCAGGATAGGTATGAGCGTTGACCAGCTCGACAAAGATTTCGATCTTCCCGCCACAGGTCAGTCCGACCGCGAATGCATCGCCGTCGGCAATGCCATAGACGTGTGAGGTGGGAACGCCCGACTGGAGAACGTCCTGGGCCAGCTCGTAGGCCGCACCCTCCACGCATCCGCCGGAGATGCTTCCGATCACTTCGCCCGTCGACGAAACGGCCATGGCGGCGCCGGGCGCCTTGGGTGACGATGCCCAGGTGTGGATGACGGTGACCAGCGCGAATGGAGTGTCCTCGTTGTACCAGGCCTGCAATTGGCCCACAATGTCTCTCATTGTTGACCAACCTCCGCATTGACCTGCATGCTGTACACAGTGTCCTCTAACGGAGAGTTTAGGTTGGCGCGAGTTTGGCGTCAAGTCCCGAACTCGGCCGCTATTCGCCGATCAACCGCAGACCGTTGTACCAGCAGACGGCGCGCAGCCAGTCGTCGTCGAGCCTGGGCTCCCGGTCGCGCAGGCGCTCGAGCGACTCGAGCTGGTGTGCATATGGGTACGGAATGTTGGGAAAGTCGCTGCCGAGCGCTACTCGCCAGGGCAGGTCGGCCAGCCGTGGCAGCAGGGCGGGGTCGAACGGTGCGAACTGCTCGAAGAAGCCGGTGAACACCATGGTGGTGTCCAGGTGCACCCAGGGGTAGCGTTCGGCGAGATCGAGAAACTCACCGTGTTCCGGGGCGCCGAGATGGGCGACGGCGGCTGTCAATAGCGGATGCCGCGCCAAAACTCCCGCAAGCTTGTCCGGCCCGGTGATCCCCGGCCGGGACACCGGCCCGCCGCCGACGTGGATCACGACCGGAATCACGGCGTCGGCGAGCAGTCCCCAGACTGGGTCGTGCACTGGTTCCCGCAGGTCGAATGCTCCGACCTGCGCGTGAATCTTGAACACCCGAGCGCCCCGATCGAGGGCGCATTACACCTGCTCGAGCACGCCCTCCTCCGGATAGAACGTGGCGCTCGGCACGCAATCGGCGTGTTCAGCGGCCAGATCGAGGGAGAAAGCGGTCAGGGAAGCCGCCCCTCCCGGGCGATGCGCGTAGGACAGCGCGGTGAAGCGCCGCATGCCCAGAGCAAGATCGCTGCGAGCACTGCCTTGCGCGATGCGGTCCAGAAGCTGCTGAAAGAGCAGTGGAGCCCACGCCAGATCAGCTACCAGCTGAGCATCGACTACCCCGGCCAGCCCGCGATGAACGTCGTTCACGAGAGCAACTACCAAGCACTGTATTCGCCGCAGAACCACGGCCTGACCCGGGTCATGACCCGTCACCTGCGCACGGGCCGGCGCGGACGACTGCCGCGGCGCAGCAGCACCGCGAGGCGCTCGAGATTCTCCGGCCCGCTCCTCGACGAACGGCCCGCCGAGGTCGATGACCGCGTCATTCCCGGGCATTGGGAATCTCACAGAAGCTTCTATATCTCGTCAACCCCCAATTTTGTGGCTGACGCGGTGTTGAGGTGCCGGTAGATGCTTCTGGCCAGGTAGCGTTTGAGGATGCGGCGGATCTCTCGGTCGGTCTTTCCCTCAGCGCGTCGGCGTTCGACGTAGTCGTGTGTTCCCGGGTCGTGGACCATTCGGACCATCGCGATGATGTTCAAGGCACGGTTGAGTTGGCGGTCTCCGCCACGGTTTAGTCGATGCCGTGTGGTGTTGCCTGATGATGCGGGAATTGGATTCACGCCGGCGATCGCGGCGAAAGCGGCTTCGCTCTTGACCCGGCCCGGGTGGGACCACGCGACGAGTGTTCTGGCTGCGGTGACGGGACCGATACCGGTTTTTTCCAGCAGCTCGGCTGCAGGGCTCGCTGCGACGAGGTCACTAATACGCGTCATGTTTTGGCCGAGCTCGGTGTCTAACTCGAGGATGCGTTTGGCTAGACGTATTGCTTCTGTGCGCGCGGTGGTCGCGGCGAGGGCTTCTTCTCGTGTGCGCCAGCGCGCGACCTCGGCGATCTTGCGTGCTCCGAGGGGACGTCGGGCGTCGATGCCGAGGTCGATAATCCGAAGTAATGCGGTGAGTGCGTTCACCGCGCGGGTGCGCTCAGCGGCGAGTCCATCGCGGGCAGTCAGGAGGATTTGCGCTGCTGCCCGCACGCCCTCATCCTGCCGCGGGGTGCGGAGTTGATTGACCGGTAAGGACAGCACAGCGGCGGCGATCCGACGTGCGTCGAGGGGGTCGGACTTCCCAATGCCGCGCCGGCCCGTCCGGCCCATGCGTGCGGCCTCAACAACACGGTAGCCGGTGTCCGCTACGTTGCGGGCCAGCTGGGCGCCGTAGCTCCCGGCTCCCTCGATCACCCAGAGCGCATCGGTGACGCCGCCAGAGCGACGCCCGGCCCAGTTGATTGCGCGGGATCGACCAGCGGCGGTATTGGGGAACGTTTCGGTTCCGAGGTGCTGACCTGCCGCCGTGAGGACAGCGTAGGTGTGGGTTCTGGCGTGCGTGTCCACACCGATAACGAACGGATGGGTGTGCGCAACTATGGTGTCCATAGTGTCCGGGTTCCTTTCTTGGAGATGGGCGATGATCCAGTCGCTGACGACCGGCGCCGATCCGGAGAGGAATCACTTCGGGGCATACCTGTGATGAGCCACGATCCGCACGGATCGGGCATGCTTCTTATTAAGCCACTGAGGTGGGCCGGGCCGGCGTCGGTCACCCACCACGGCCGGACAGTTCATAGGTAAGGCACCCGCGAGGGGCCAGTTTTGTCATGAGTCACGACCACGGCGGAGCGACCAACACCAACTCTGCCAGCCAGTCCCGGACCAGCCACCCCAAGACTCACAGTCTTTGTCAAGCGGCGAGTTGGTGTTCAGTTTCGTAGAGGGTGATCGCTAATAGGGGCTCGACGGGAACAAACTTTCTTGGTCGAACGTAACGTGGATGCCGAGACTTGATGCCGCATTCGGTGTGGCAGGCGGCGATGCCGATCGCGCAGGTCAGATAGGTTTGCCGCCTCCGGTTGGGGAGATGATGAGCAGGTTCGTCGGGTCTGCTCTCCACTCATGGCTGGCGTAGCGTTTCATCCGCATCGGGGCGGGAGCGCGCACCGGGCTGCTCGAAGCGGCCGCAGTCGGCACGATGCGGATGAAGCAGAAGATGGCTGAAGCGGTCGCGTTGGCCAAGATCTCCGGGCAGGCCGACGTCGACCAAGCGCTGGGCACGGCGGCCATCCACGGCCGCTTCGCGCACAAGGACCTCGCCTCTATCCTCAACGCCACCGGCCTACGCACCAGCACCCACACCGCCAGTGAGACCCGGTCTCTGACGCAGGGCACCAGTGGGTGGGCGGCGATCGGCCAGCCACCCGCCGCGGCTGTTGATGACGGTCCGGCTGCGGACGAGCAGGAGGAGTGCGCATGAGTGAGTATTTGCGAGTTCGGGGGCCGTTGAATATTGCCTTCGGGGGCCGCCGGTATTGCCTTTCGGTGCCGGGCTGCCGCGCGGTCAGGGGCCAGCGGCACCCGACCGCGCGAGCCTTTATACCTTGACCTGGCCGGCGGTGTGTTCTCGCATGTTGTGGCCGCCGGTCTCGACCCAGATGGCGTTGTGCACGATGCGGTCCATGATCGCGTCCGCGTGAACTCCGGAACCGAGGCGCTGATGCCAATCTTTCTGGGCGTACTGGGTGCAGAACACCGTTGATGCCTGGTCGTAGCGCCGCTCGAGGAGCACCAGGAGCATGCTCCTGGTGCTCTCGTCTGGTTCATCGAGGAGCCATTCATCGATGACTAGGAGCGAGAACGCGGCATACTTGTTCAGAAACTTCGTCGTCCCAGCGGGTTTGTCGCGGGCTAGCTGCCAGGCCTCTTCAAGCTCCGGCATACGAATATAGTGCGCCCGCACCCGGTGCAGGCACGCCGCCTTCGCCAGCGCGCAGCCCAGATACGACTTCCCCGACCCGGTGAATCCTTGGAACACAACGTTCTGTTGCCGGTCGATGAACGAGCAGGTGCCTAGCCCCGCGAGCATCGACCGGTCAAGGCCGCGCCGCCTCGACAAGGTCGAGGCGGCGCAGGTCAGCGTTTGGATAGCGCAGGTTCGCCCGGCGGATCGGCCAGGTAGCCGATCACGCGTTTGTTGATCGTGTTCCCCGCCGGTTCGACAGCCGTCTTGTCGCGGTTATCCCAAATTCGGGATAACCGCGAGTCGCATTTTAAGACTTTGAAGTACCGGCCCGCCATCAGCACGCCCGTGCCCGCGTTCTCACGACCGCGTATGCCGCGCACCCCGCACGCTTCGTACGGCAGCACCCGCAGCCATCCACGTTCCCCACGACGTCCTGGATCAACGAACCCGAAAAAGAAGGAACGAAGTCAATGGCCCCCTAAAGAAACTGACTCGTACAGGTTGACATCTTCCGCGGCAGTTGCCCCGATGATTGGGTTCGAAGAGGGAAAAAGAAAATCGAGCTGTGGCTTCACGTGCTCCACAAAGTTACGGATGCCGCGTGACGTCATGTCATGGTCCATGAAGCCCGCTTGCCCGTGAAGGATCAGATGACCGAAACCTCCGACTCGGCCATAAAATTGCTCGATCTGTGCCGTGACTGTGCTCGGGCTTCCTGCAAACATGATTCCGGACTCCAATAGCTGGTCCATGGTCATGCTAGCCAGATCAAATGCTGATTTTCCGCCTTGCAGTGTTGCCGCACGGACAAAATATGGCGTGTAGCCCGGCGGGAGAATGAACTGCGGCGGGACTTTGTTGGACCGCAGATACCACATCAGCTGTTCCGCACCCTCCATCCCTTCGTCGTCCGTACGCCCAACATAGGTCATAGCGCAATAAGCGAGTCGGTCCGTTGGGACCTCCCCTTTCCCGGTTTCCGCCCACCGTGTGCGGTAGGCATCAAACACCTTTTTGGTACCTTCGTACCCGGTTAGGAAGGTTGCCAATACATAATCGTTGTCCGCGATCTGGGGAACGGAAGTGGGCGACATGCCTGTGACCCAGATGGGAGGGTGTGGCTGCGTGTAGGGTCGCGGCCAGATATTTACCTGCCGGTGATGGAAGTGCTCGCCCTCCCAATTGAACGGCCCGTCGTGGTTTTCCCACGAGGCTTTGATCAGATCTATCGCTTCCCACATACGCTCATTCATGCGCACGGGGGAAGCGTTGGTGGCTGACAACTCGTAGGGAACTCCGCGGACAAAGCCTACTTCGAGGCGTCCCCGGCTCAGCAGATCGACCAGTGCCATTTCCTCTGCGACGCGAACCGGATCCTTCCTGTTGGACACCGGATTTCCAAGAATCAGAATTTTTGCATTCTTAGTGACCTGAGAAATCGCCGCCGCTACGACGGGGGCGGCGGCATCCATGCAGGTTGCCGTCCCATGGTGCTCGTTCACCATGATGTTGATGCCGGCTTCGTCCGCGACCTTCCAGTCTTCTATGTAACGCTCCCAGAGGTCGGCCGCTTTCTCCGGGTCCATGACCGAGTTTGGCATGGTGACCCGGACTGAATCGTAGGATCCTTCCGGGGGAAGATTAGGGTAAGGCGTCTCGCTGAAGTGCCAATATTCCATGTTTTCTATCCTTTGTTTGGACTCGTCTTAGCCGCGGACGAGTTCGGCGATGTCCGTGGGTCGGTCGATCTGGGCGCAGTGGCCGGCGTCGGGAACCAGCACGAGGGAGGATTTGGGAATGTAGTCCACGAAGGCTTGGGCATAGTCCGGCCCGACGATGCCGTCCTGCTCACCCCGGACAACGATGCAGGGAATCGAGATCCGGCTGAGCCAATACTTAAGGCGAGGATTGTGCATATAGGGCTCCCACGCATAGGTGGCCAGCGCTTCCTCGTTCCGTGAGAGAAGGAGCACATCGCTTAGATCGGCAGATTTCAAATCTCTAAGCGGATTCTTATCTGGAGCAGCGAATCGGGCGGCATCTACCAGCTCGCGAGCGGTGGCAAAGACATCCAGGATTTCCCTTTCGGTTGGAGCCCCGACCTTGATCCCAATGGGGTTGACCAGAGTCAGCTGCCCAAGGCGTGAACAGTCCCTGATTGCCAGTTCAGCGGCGACCCATGCCCCGAACTGCAGGCCCACAAGGTGGACATTCCTCAGGTTCAATTGATCAAGCAGATTGAGGTAGGTGTATGCGATGTCGTCCACGCCCCGGAACCACGTGGGCATAGGAGACAGGCCGAAGCCGGGGTGCGTTGGGACGTACACGGTGTGGTCGAGGGCCAGAGCCTGTATCAGCTCCTTATTTCCCTCTGATCCTTCCGCCCCATGAAGCAGTAGGATCGCCGGACCAGACCCAAACACCTTTAGATCTAGGACGATGCCAGGAGAGACGACCGTGCCGGTGTGATGGTCGACCAGTGTGAGTGTCGTGAGTGCGCTAGACATAGATTTTCCTTTGCAGGCTTAAGATTGATGCTGATATGGCGGGCCAGGTGCTCCGATGGGGCACCTCACGTCCGGATCGTTTAGGCGACGTGCGTCTTCACATTGGCCGAAAGTTCTTCCCGGTTTGTTTCGCGGAGGCGCAACACAAACAGGAGACTGATTGCGCCCGCAGCGGCTATATACCAGCCAGGCGCCAGATTGTTGCCCGTGCGTTCAACGAGCAGGGTGGCAATGAACGGGGCAGTGCCGCTGAAGAGCGCTGTACTCACTGCATATGCAATACCAAACCCGGACACGCGGACCTCCGTTGGGAACAGTTCGGCAAATGCCGCGGGGGTCACACCGCAGAAAATCGCTACCGGAACCCACATCACCATCTGGCCCACGTACACCGCCAGCATGGAACCGGTCAGGACGATCATCAAACCAGCCAGCGGGAGAACGATGGAGGACACACAAGCAAGAATGAGCAGAGGTTTGCGCCCGACGCGGTCCGAAAGCCATCCGAAAACAGGGATGAGCAGGGCGCCAAAAACTGTCACCACCACCACCGACAGAGTGGCTGGCACCGTCTCGATGTGAATCACCGTCCGTAGGTACGACAGCATGAACGACACAACCGTGTAGGTACTGATGGCAAAAGCTATGACGATGCCCATGACGATCAGCATGTTCTTTCCGTGGGATCGCACAATCGTCTTGAGAGGGAACTTTTCTACTGCATCTTTTTCTTGGAGGGCGTTGAATTCCGGCGTCTCGTTGATCTTCAGACGCATGTACGTGCCAAGGAGAAGGAGCGGGAAGCTAAGCAGGAACGGGATCCTCCAACCCCATGCAGCCATGTCGGCCGAGGACAGAATGACGCTGAAGACCAGCACAATGCTGCCCCCAATCGCCATCCCTAAGATGGAGGAGAAGTATGCTAGGGAACCGAAAAGTCCGCGTCGACCAGTCGGTGCGTACTCCACCAGGAAAGAGGTCGAAGTCCCGTATTCGCCCCCGACGGAAAATCCTTGGAAGAGCCTGGCCACAGTCAACAACACTGCGGCGAGCGTCCCCACCTGGGCATGCGTTGGAATGAGCCCCAGCGCGATGGTAGCAACGCCCATCACCGTCACAGACACGATGAGCGCTTTCTTGCGGCCGGTCCTGTCTGCTAGCCATCCGAAGAAGACGGCTCCAACGGGACGCATGATAAACCCAACCGCGAGCACAGCAAACGTTGAGAGTATGGACGTGAGTGGGTCCCTGCTGGGAAAGAACAACTGCGAAATAACCGGCGTTAAATAGGCATAGACAGCGAAGTCATACCATTCGAGAGTATTGCCTAGGGTGGCCGCGAGAATGGCGCGCTTGGAACTGCTGGCTGGGCGGGAGGGGGGCGGGATCACACCCACAAGGGTTTCCATGTTCATAAAGTCACCTTTTCTTCATTGAAAACGTACGGGGGACTGATTTGAGGGGGCATCGCGCGGAAAGGCTGCGCCGCCCTCTACGTTATGGATACGGAGGGACGTTGCCTGTGATTAGAGTCACTCGCGGTGGTAAGAATTGTTGAAGCGGGCTTTCTAAGCGTCAATCCACCTGTCGGGCCGCTGCCACTGGAGCCGCAGATGACGACGCGGCATCTGCGCGGAAGGCCCCGCCTACTGACCGCTCAGGCCTTCGGTCAGCTCCCTCTCGTCTTCTGCGGGCATCGGCCGGAGACGCCATAAGTTCAGCCCCCGTACTCCACTACTGCATCGTCTCACTGTCGGAGACGCGTCAATCCGTTCCATGACTCCTTCTGTGAACTAAATTGCGCCGACGACATCGATCGCAGCCGACGCCAACTTGGTCGATGGTGGTCGACTCGAGAACGTCAAATAGGGGGGGTCCTGAGATGGGCACCTTTGTCAGCGACGGTTGAAAACTAAGCCAGAATCGACGGTGAAAACTGAGCCACCCGAGCACGATTGATGGGTGATTACGGTGGAAGAGTGGGCTTTGGTTCGTCGCCTTCATGTGAATGAGGGTATGTCGCAGCGCGAGATCGCTAAGCGGTTGGGCATCGCGCGGAATTACGATCCGCGCGATGTTTCCGAAATTCGGGTTTTTAACCACGGCTTTCTGCGCATCGACGGCGTCTGGCGACTGAGCCCGAACTTCGACGTGAACCCGACCCGTGCCGGAAGCCGAGTCCGCTCACGCCGGATCAACGACCGGGATGATGCGTCCAACCGCGACGTATGTCTGCTAATTGAGGACCGAGATACTTACCGCCTCACGAAGCACGCCGCCGCGGAAGGGCTCTCCCGCGTGACCAGCGCCGTCGGAACATGGCGCGAAACAGCGCAAAAGCACAAAATCGGTACCGCTGAGATCAAGCACATGACCTCCGCGTTCAGGCGCTAAACGGAGGTCATGATGGATCTGGGTGTTAATAGCATTAATACAAATTAATGAAGATTCATAGGAGCGGTTGATGAAGTTATTAGCCACCGCGGTCGTTGATAACTTTATCAACCGGCCGCAGGCATGGCTCGTAAGTCTGCGTAGACAGTGCACTCGGCTGAAGGTGAGCATCGGTCCATTATTGTTTGACTGATGAGAACAGGCCGTCTCGCAAAGCCAAGGATAGAGTGCGCCCATGAGCACGCCACACTCGTGCCCCGATCCTAAAAGTGACACGGTGACCGTCATGAACAGCACACGCAAAGAGACCCTGCGCCCCGCTGGTGTGTTTCCGGGCACGGGAATTTTGCTTGCCCTGGACGTAGATGGCGTACTTAACACCATCGACATCGACCAATGGGAGCGTAATCGCAGGAGCGGGCAAACGCTCCAGAAGGCGATGCCGCCCGTGGCTGACGGATTCACGCGTCGTCACGTACGTACTGCTCACGGTGACAAGTACTGGGTCGACATCGACCCGAAAGTCATCGACGCCCTGGACGCGTTTATCACCTCCAACAACATCGAGCTCGGTTGGCTCACCACCTGGGGTCCGAACGTGCGTGCCTTCATTGAGCAGGCCCTCAACGGAATGCTATCCGGCGGATTCGTGCTGACCAAGAAGCCCTCGCGATCCCGCGGTGCTGTACCGGCCGAGTGGAAACGTGCAGCGCTCCGTGCGCGGCTCGAGAGCACCGGGCAGCCATGGATCTGGGTTGACGACGAGGAGATTGCGATTGGTCGCACTTCGTTGAACTTCAGCGACGACCCGATCTTCGCTGTGCCGCACTTGATGTTCGAGCCGGCACCCACGGTCGGGCTCACTGTGGACGACGTCGCGGCGATGGAGCGGTTCGCTGCTTCGCTGTGCGTCAATGTGGGCAAGCCCGGATTAGGCAACGGCGAAGTGTGCAGATTCGGCGCAACGTCGACCGAGATCCAGGCCCTCCTCGGCGAGCGTCTGCCCGCGTTCCACGTCTGGAGGAGGGAGCTAACCATGGGCGTGTGTCCGGAGCACGGCCCAGTGGTCTACCGGTCCGACCTGGAGCGGTTCCTCGCCGGACGCCCAGTACTCGACTGATACAGAGACCCGGCTGCGCGCCGACACCAGTGGTCGCCAATCATCCGCGGAACTGAAGCGTGTTCGCAGGTGTCTTTATGGTGGCTTTTCCGTAGAAAGTTAGTGGACATTGCGTATGTGCACGCGTAATCTTGATCTAGACGCCAGACGGAGATGAGGCTCGCAATGACCAACAAGACGCCAAACAAGACAGTTGTCAGTGCCCCCGCTCGGAATACCAGCCGATATGCAACCCGCGACGCCGCAGTGAACGTCGCCGTGAACGGTGCACCCAACGGTGCGCGGAACGCCGCCTACCAGCGAACGATTCGGCTCGACATCCGAGAGATCACTAGGCGACTGAACGCTGCCCTGGGTGGGACGCTCGTCGCTGTGCTCGCTGGCTCGAAGGATACCAAGGCCTCGCACAAATGGGCCAAAGAGGGCGGACCTCAGCCGCGACCAGAGGCAATAAAGCGACTCGCTTTTGCCTACGAGCAGTGGCAGAAGGTCGCCGAGGCTGAGGGCGAGCACGTCGCACGCGTGTGGTTCATCGGCGCCAACCCGTGGCTTGACTATGACACTCCGGCGAATGCGATCAGGGAAGACCGCCTCAAAGAGGTCAGCCGAGCCGCCCAGGCACTGATCGACGATGCGTTCAGCGGGTGACGGAGCGAATCTGCGCGAAGACCGGGTTCGCGCCAGAACATCGAACGGCCCGCGATCGAAGCTCGGCTCGCAGACGCACGGGCGCATGTCGCTCGAAGAATTCATCGAAAAGTCGAAAGATCTCCGATGCCGGCTGGCATCGCTGAGGGAGCTAATCACCACTATTCTCGCTTTAATTGGTGTTTAGTAATGACAAGCACCATCTAGGTGCTGTAAAATTGTGGTTATGAGCGCTGAAATCACCAACACAGCCTGGCCTCCACACGACGTTGAGACTTTGCCCTGGCGTCAGCAGGTACGCGCCGGCACGCGTGAAGACCGGGTACTGAGTTCGGTCGACGCGACAATTCCGCCACTGATCCAGACGCTCGACTACATGCCGCCCCTGGCAGTGTTACTGGAAACAGAGAAAGCCCTTCTCGCCGTCGCGCAGGCTGATACTGACGCGGAAGGCCATTCCGCGGCGCTGAGCCGTTTCATGGTGCGTTCGGAATCTGTGGCTTCCTCGAAGATCGAGCACATCTCTGCCTCGGCGCTGGACTACGCCCAAGCGGTTGCGGGCAACCGAGGCAATGCCTCTGCGATGAGCATGGTCGCCGCCTCGGCTGCGTTGCACGAACTCATCACCACCGTCGAGCAGCACGGCCGTTTTGAGCTGGAGCACATCACGAGCGCGCACCGCGCGCTGATGCTTGATGACCCCGATGAAGCGAGCTACGCAGGACGTCTGCGGGACATGCAGAACTGGATCGGCGGAAGCGACTACTCACCCCGAGGTGCTCTTCACGTGCCGCCGGCGCCTGCGCGAGTAGCTGAGCTGATGACGGACCTGGTGGCGTACCTCAACCGCGACGACGTCCCAGTGATGGTGCAGGCCGCGATCGGCCACGCCCAGTTTGAGTCGATCCACGCCTTCACCGACGGCAACGGTCGCATCGGACGTGCGCTGGTATCCGCTGTGCTGCGTCGCCGTGGTGTCACCCGTAACGCCGTTGTGCCTCTGGCCAGTGGTCTCCTCGCCCGCCGCGACGACTATTTTGCATCGCTCGGCGCCTACCGCCGCGGCGATCCCGGGCCGCTAATTAGCTTGTTCGCGCACTCAGCCCGTGCTGCCGCCGAGTGCTCGCGCGGCACCATCGCTCGCCTGAAGGCCATGCCCGATCTGTGGGCAGCAGAGCTGCGCCCTCGCGCCGGATCCGCGGCCGCCGCACTGATTCAGGCGTTCTATGACCACCCGGTGATGAGTGCAGCCGAGATCGAGACACGGTCCGGGTCCGTGGCTTCCCAGGCCTACCGGGCCATCGACCAGCTCACCCGAGCTGGGTACATCCAGGAAATCACCGGCCGCAAAAAGAACCGTGTGTGGGCCGCGTCAGAGGCGCTGGCCGAGCTAGATGATCTTGATCGGCGCATCCAGGCTGCGATGGCTTGAGATCGAGCTTCGAGAACGTAGCGCGCACCGAGGTTTTGACTAACGATTTCGATCTCCGGCTTGCACGCGAGGAAGACATCTAGCCGGTTACGAGCTCGCTGTCTTGGCGAGAAGAGAAACTACTTCGCGGCAGGTGTCTGAGAAAGCTTGACGATCCACTTTGGCGTCGCCACGCCGCCGCGGCGGTCTGCGTTCACTCGAACACGCGCGGCTACGGCCTGAGCTTTCGGGCTAGGTCGGCTGTCGCTCTGACGTTGCTGAATCTCGTTGATCGTCATGGTGTGCCTCCTGTTCCTGTACTTATTATGCGCGCGAGAGCCTGAAAATAAGGGGGACCGGACGTAAATTCCCACTAACGCTCTCTGACCCCTTATTTTCAGCTCAGCCTCACCTCACTTCAAGGCACGTGCGGCTGGGGACCCCGGATGTCAGCGCCACAGACCTGATGCGTGTCACCCCAACACGCGTCCCACGCAACGTTCCGAGGGCGCGAACGTCCTAAACCAAGCGCGACACGAGCGTTGCGTTCAACTCAGGAAGCGGGCCCCGCGAAGAACGCGCTGGTCTGAGCGATGCTCGAGGCGACGACCCAGGCTCCGCCGGGAATGTCGGCAGTGGGTACCTGGGCACAACCAATAAATCCAGCCTGAGCCCCGCCGTACATCACGCCGACGTTGTACAACTCACCGGGATCGGGCAGCACCGCCGAGCAAGTGAAGCTGTCATACGTGTTACCTGACGTGGTGACGTACGAGATGTCGAAGGAGGCTGCCGGGTCAGCGCCATCTACTACGGCTGCGACGTCATCGACCTGCACCGTCACAGGGACGGTGATGTAGCCGTTTCCCTCCGCCGGAGCCTCGTTGTACTCATTGAAGGCCAAGATCTCAGGCCAAGCGTCGATGTCCGTCTCGCCGACGCTAAACGTCCATACCGAGTCGGAGGAGTGCTTCCCCGCGGTGCCCGTCGGGAACGGGTTGGTGCGGGTGCCGAGCTTGGCCGCGGTCGCTTCCTCGGTGGCCGCGGCGGACGGCTCAGCGCTGACTTTAGGCTCAATCTTGCCTTCGACGGGGCCGGCGCAACCGCTCAGAAGAAGCGCAGAGCAAATGGCAGCAGTGAACAGAGCGGACGCGGGAGTGCGCACGGGGATTCCTTTCGATCGGGACGAGGGTCGCGAACCTCGGCTCGAGATTGAATCCAATCGCGTACCGGACACCGCCCCGAGTGCCCGTAATCTATGGCGACTCCCCAAGTCTGACGCCAGCTTACAGTTCGCGTTTCGCTCTGGACTTCCACCGCCAGATGTAGAGCGGTGGCAAAACGGTGACGTCGACCTGACAGCGCCTGCTCCATCGGGTCAGTACAGCAATTCCACGCGTGGCTACCCCGTTTTCTGCGCAGCTCCATCTCACTTCAAGGGTCTGGTTTTTTACCCCCGATAATCGCACTTATGCGGACTATCGGCACTAAGTTTCTGGTGCGTGCTGCTGAGGCTCGTTCCTGCCGGCTCGTTCGATTTGCTTTTGGTCGCGGCTCGAGGAGGCGCGTTGCGACGCCAGCTTCCTCCCACGCTCCAGGTTCCGTTGACGGGCGGCATCGGGGGTTCAGGAGTCACCTCTCGCAGGGGACTGCATCACCGATCAACGGCGAGCGGGCGGAAGTGTGTGTGCGTCGGCCACGAGAAGGGACTGGGCTGAGCCAAATCGTGAATGAGGACTCAGCTGTACGACCTTGAATCCAAGGACTGCGTAGGTTGTTACGATTCGGCTATGTCACATCCTCGATTCGAATTCGCCCTAGGGCAGCTCAGGGCCGAGCATTGGCGTCTATTTGAGAGGCTCGCGTCGGAATTCCTCGTTGACGAGTTCCCATCATTGAGGACGACGGCTAGTCCGAGTGGCGATGGTGGACGCGACGGCGAGGTGTTTCAAGTAGATGAAGATCCGAGAACCGGATTTCAGTATTCGGTCACGGTCGATTGGCGACCCAAAATAAGGGCGACAATTCGGACGCTCCAGGTCACGTTCCCTAAGTTGCGCCGGTTGATCTACTGCACGAGTCAAGAAATTGGCGCACAAGCAGACGACCTTCGAACGGAAGCTTGGAATGACTTTGGAGTTCAACTCGATGTCCGAGATCGGAATTGGTTTATCGAACGCGCGGCAACGAGTGTTCAGCGTGCCACTGCAAGCGAAGAACTCGCTGTTGCCATAGCGGACCCGCTCCTGCAGGAGCGAAAGCTCGTTAAGGTCATCGCCACGCCTCTCTCGAATGAGGAAAGCCGAGTCGCTCTTCTGCAGTTGGCGCTCAATGCGCGGGACCGCGAAACAGACCGTGGAATAACCAAGACCTCGTTTGAGTCGCTGGTGAAGGCGGCCCTTGTCGGTACGTCCGCTGAGGACATGCGCACTTTAGGGGAAGTTCAGTCTGTAGTTTGTTCGTACCTTCCGGGCGCAAATGCGGCGCAGGTCGACGCGCTCACTCTCAGCGCCCTGAATCGAATGGTGGTAAAGCGTGGGCCAGTCAAGCAAAGGACGGATACGAAGTCCTACCACCTGAGTTTCGAGGAGGCACAGCAGTGGAAGGAGAGCGCAGCGGCGTACCTATTGGATCAATGCGAAGTTGAGGCTGATCTTGCTGCCGGAGCTTACGGTCTCGACACGGTTTTGGATCAGAACTATGAGCTGTTACGAGCAGAGGCAGTGCTCCTTCGACAGGCTCTGGAGAGCCTCTTATTGCAGCGTGGCGAAGCCTTTGTGGACGCCGTCCACGGCAATAGCGAGCCGACGACCAGCCTTTCTGAGCTTTCTGAGCTGGTAGCAGCGCTCGACTTGCCTTTGCGGCTTTCCAGCGATTCGGCCGCACAGGCTATTGGCAACGTGTTGGCTGGCCCCTCAGACCGGACCAAGAATCACCTCACCCGGGTTCTGGATGCCTACACCCTCTTCGCTTTTCTTCAGCAAACCCCAGACGTTCAAAAGACGCTTTCTCGAGTCTTTAGCGGAGGCGAGATATGGCTCGATACAACGGCAATTCTTCCCCTCCTCGGAGAGATGCTGATCGAGGAGCCCTCGAAACGAAACTTCACCAATCTTCTTGGGGCTGCGCGGGAGTCTGGAATTTCGTTGGCGGTCACCGATGGAGTGATTGAGGAGATCGAGGCGCACCTTGAGAACTCGTTACTGTACATCCGCATGGCCGGCGAATGGCGCACTCGCATTCCTTTCGTATACAGCGCCTACATGCTGTCAGGCAGAGCAGAGGGAAGCTTTCCCGCCTGGGTTTCCGATATCAAAGGGACCGACGAGCCGATGCTGGACGTTGAGCTGTTTCTTGGGCATCACTTCGGGATTGAAAAGCGAAACTTGTCATATCTCGCAGACGCAGCCGACACGGAACTCCGCGGCGCCGTCCAAGAACTTTGGCGTCAATCAGCGCGACGCAATAGGAGAGGGGCATCGGACTCTTCGACGCATCGCTTGATCAGTCACGACGTCGAGAACGTGGTTGGGGTGATAGAACATCGAAAGGGTTCACCCGCTTCGCCGCTTGGATACAGTGCCTGGTGGCTCACACTTGACGGCAGAGCCTTCAAGCTGAAGGAATGGCTCTTGGATCAATTGGGTAAGAACGCTCCGGCCAGCCCCGTCATGAGCCCCGACTATCTTGCGCAGATCCTGCGTCTTGGGCCACTGCGGCGAGAATTGGGCGTACGTGACATCACGACGATGCCACTGACGATGAGCATCCGAATGTTCGAAGACGTGCCGCCGGAACTGATTGGAATCGCAAAGGCGACCCGAGAGAAGTTCCTAGGCTTTGATGAACTTCGTATCCAGCGCGAGGTCCGTGACGCCCTAAATCGGAGCCGAACACCATTGGGCAAGGAGAGTGATTATGCCTCTGTGCTAGAGGCCGAGATCGCTGACTCGCTTCAGCCCTCATAGCGGAACCGGGACGATGGGCGCGGAGGTCTTCTTTCTGCTTTAAGACTCGTCTGGGCACTCGAAGTAGGTGTGGCCATTTAGTGGACCTTCAACAACTCCTCACGATTCCAGGTAGCAGACCCCGTTCAATCAGGTTGATGGTCGCCTGATCTTGAGCGAGGACAATACGAGCGATGTTCTCCGCCAGATTGTCTTGTTGCACGCTGGTGAGCTTGTCCCAACATGGCCGCTGCCCACGAGTCGCAGCCGACTGCTGATCTGCCAGGCACCGAGCTGTCTCGTCGACGAGATTCACTCGAATCGCGGGCCACTCGTCGCGCCAGTTTGCTGAACTCATTAACGTCCTCTTTCCCCGGATAAGCTGCGTGACCGTTCACAGGCAGGAACTCCGCGATGTCCAATTTTATTCAGCGAGGCATTCGATTAGTAGTCCACTCATATCTGAGCACAATCGAGCTGAGGTGAAGCTGGTCATGCTCGGGAGACGCGCCCCCATGCCGAGAACAGTCACCCGAATAATGCTTGACTATGCCCATGCGAACTTCACGAGTTGGTACTTCACGAGGTGGGCGTCCGTCAAAAGGCCAGCGCGTGCTACTCGGCACGCGCGCTCTGACTCCGCTCGCGGACGCAGCACGTAACCGAGCAGATGAACTTGGCATGACTATGAGCGACTACCTCGTGTCGCTGATCGCTAAGGACATCAATCGGCCGCAATTCGAGTGAATCTCGTCTACGAGCGGAACTGAGGACGGGCCACGTCTTCATTTGGCCGGCGTGCAACGAATGAAATTGCTCGGGAAATAAGTCAAATTTCGCTTCTCTTGAGCGCAACGCCAGCACTTCCGTTCCAGTTCGTGGATGTCAGCTGCCCAGAGCCGACCCCGCAGCGCTCTGCTCGTCCTCGACCTCGACGAGCTCCGAGCGGAGGCGCTGCAACCTCTTCCGCTCTGCAGCGTTGTGCGGGCTCAGTATCGGGGACGCTGCGGGAGGCGCCTCTACGCCGGTAATGGCCTCGCCGAGTGTCTCTGACTCCGGTCTGTCCTCGGAAACCTCCTCGGGCTCGTGGGTGTTCATGGCGGCTTCCCGGGTCTCCTGGGCGCGCTTCCGGAGCTCGGCGAGCGAAACCCCAAACAGTGGCTTCCCCTGCGGCCGGCGCTCGGGCGGTGTTTGGAGAGCTGCTTCTACCTGGCGCGCCTGCTGTTCGCGATCGACAGGCTTTGGCGCCTCTTTGTTCCGGAGATGCTCAGTGATTCTCTTGTCGCTCCCGGCCTTAGCCGGCGCGATGGCCTCTTCCGGCGCTGCCCCTATCCGATCCCTCGACGTCCGCTTCACCGCAGGAGATGGCTGCTGCGACTCAGAGGCAACCACTGGCTGAGCCTGCGCCTTGGCGTCGGGAGAGGAGGTCGCTGTGTTCTGTGCCTGCTGCGCCTTCCGTATCGCCTCTTTCTCGCGGGTCGCATTCGCCAGGCGCGCCAGCTCGGTGAAGTCACCAAGGCGATCGGCCTCGGTCGCCGCGTCGAAGTCTTCGAATATCGCGGGGAAGAAGTCGGCCGCCGCCTGGTCCTCGGCCTGCGCTGCGCGCTCCGCGCGGGCGAGCCGCTCGACGACGGCCCGAGCATCGGCGAGCTCCTGAGCAGTCGGCACAGGAAGTGGTTTCGGGGCGCCGACACGCTGCTGCTAGGGGCGCCGCTCTCGCTCTTGGCCAGAGGCATTGTCTTCGAGCTGCTGGATGGTGCTGTCGAAGGCGTAGTGGGCGCCCAGACTCGTGCCGCGCACCGGCGTTTTCATCTCGTCCAGTCGGTACGACAGTGCGTGCTTCTCGCCGGGCTTCCCCGCGCGACTGACACGGAGGTTCACGGTCACGTGGTTCTCGGACATGACCTCGACGAAACCGTCGAGGTCCACGGAGCGAGGGTCGTCCATCGAGTCTTCGAAGGCGGAGCGGATGATGTCGTGGTTTGAGGTCTGACCCTTGGTAGCCATGCGCCGATCGCGGGTGCTGCGATTCTCAGCTTTCTGTTTCGTCATCGAGGGGAGCTTCTGTTCGACGCCGTACTCGACACCGCGCTGCTTGATAAAGTTATCAGCGCGCTCACGCAGCCGGCCGATGTCAGTGAGGGCGCCGGACATCTTGCGCCCGGCTTCCCAGATCTGGCCGTCGACCTCCATGCGCTCGACGACGACCGCTTGAAGGACCCCATGCACATGGAACGCTCGCGACGCTGAATCGGCCTGTCCGACGCATTTCATTTGGACGCCTGGAAAGAGGCCCGTCATCATCGTCACGACGAACTCGAATGCCCGTCGAACCTGCTCGGGATCGTCGGGGTTCACCTCGTCGAGGCCGAAGCTGACGATCACGTGCACCGCCTGAATCTCGTCGACGTAGCCGTCGCCCTCGCGGCGGACGTGCGTTGCCGCGGCGCTGCCTGCTGCGAGCGCCCAGTACTTTCGTCCGTTCGGGCGCGCGCGCCGGACATGAGTCGCAACCTCGCCAGGCTCGGGCAGCTCGTACTTCGCTGGGACCTTCCGCTTCGCGCCCTGCTTGCCGTGCATACGGCGTACCGCGGCGAACTCCCGCTCGGCGGTGGGGACTCGGCACCGGATGCCCTCTGAGTACAGCACGCGGGGCTCAGTGCCGCCGGCCTTCTCTTTCTCCGTGTATCGCAGAAGACGTGCGGCGACCGCCGTCTTGCCGATCACTACGACAGGAATGGCAGGACCTTCAGCGCTTTCGCGTCGCGCTCGGCATCCGTCATCATCTGCCACCGGATATCAGTCAAAGCGCGCTCGACCCCGCGGATCGCATCGGTGTCGACCTGGCCCGTCGCGTTGGCAACCTTTACGATTTGGTTCCAGTTGTGACCAATGAAATGAATCTCTCGCGTGCGCTCGTTGTAGCTCTTCGTGACCTCACGAACTGCATCCCGGAACTCGATCAGCAGTGCCTCATCGATGTCAACGGCGGGTCGCTGAGCTTTCGCTGACTGATACGACTCGTCGCGCTGGAGTGCTGCGAAAAGCCCGATCACTTCGCGAATGGCGTCGGGTCCCGATGCTGCCCCGAGCTCCGTCTGAACGAACGCGAGATCAGCTGCGTGGTCAGCCGTCATCCTCACGGTGACGACGACATCCTTGACCGGGCGGGCCGAGCTGCGCTCGTTCGCCCTCTCGCTCGCAGCTGTGCTGCGGCTCACGGCTGAAGACTCCGCGGCCACCTGAGGGGTGTCCGCATCGGCCATCGTCGGGCGCTCCCAGCTCTTCGCTACGCTCATAGCCCGCGCCCTCCGTGTGTCTTGTTCACTAGCCTGTTTCGCATCCGGAACTCCGCTTCTTCGAAGCTTGGTCCCGTGCTCAACAGCCTAGTGAACAAGACACTGGCAAGCAATCCGACCGAAATCATTTTTGCTGCGCTCGATGATTCGGTCGGACCGGGCAGTCCCTCTCGCTCCGCGCGATAGTCTGCCCTTTGCTTGCGGGGGCGCTGCCCCTCTGACCCTGATCAAGGCGGGCGCTGCCCCCTCGATACTCCACCCGGTTAAGAGGGCGATGCCCTCCCCAATGGTCTCCCCACACGACGAAGCCCCGCATCGCCTAAATGGTGATGCGGGGCTTCGTCGTGTCAGGTGCTCCTGCTACAGGCCGAGCTTGGCCCGCAGCTCCACGATCCGTTCGCTCTCGCTCACATCGCCTGTGGTGGCCTCGACGCCGTACTTCACGTACAGCTCATCGATCAGCTCCATACGCTGCTTGTCGCGGTTGGCGATCACCTTCGTGCGGAGCATGCCCGTACGCTTCTCGGCAGCAGCGAGGAGCTGTTCCACGGTCTTGGGTGGTTTGCGTGATGGCTTGGCCGTTGTCGTCCAAGGGATTGCCCGCGTGGCCACTTCGCTATTCGGGAAGTCATTCATAAGTGTTCCTTTCGTCTTTCATCGTTTTTCTACGCGCTGCTCGACGTAGCTCGTGTCGAGAAATCCACCTGCGGTCTACGTCGTGCTGTGATCAACGGCCACCCCCGGCCGCGCCGCGCCGCGGCTGCTGCGCGTGACCGGATAGCCAAGCTTGTCCAGCGCGTCGCCAAGCTTCGTTCGACCGAGCACGTGCGCCTGGTGTATTCCTTCGTCAGACGCCCACGATCCGTACGCCTCAAGCCGCTCCGTGGTCGTGTCACCGCCGTTGGTCGGTACATCGGTGCATCGCGCATCGACGAACCTCCGAACGGCGTCCTGCGATTCTGCATATTCTTTCGTGGCCGTCGTCACCGATTTTGGCTCACCCAGACCATTGGTCTGGTAATCGACGAGTCCCTTTATCGCCCACGCAAGCACGGTATCCGCGACGCTGTCGAGCTTTGAGCCCAAATGAGGGTCCTGCTGATCCTTGGGGATGACGACGCCGAACGGGATGACACGGACTCGCGCCCAGGTGGCCGGGTCGTTCGCTGGAAGTTTCGGCAAAAAGTTCGTGATCATCAGAATCAAAAATGCGGGTGGGAACTCGAACGGGGAACCATACAGCTCGCGAGCAGTGATGCGGTCGCCGCCCGTCATGCGCTTCATAAACGCCGCAGCGATTCGGGCGCGCTCCTCCAACTCCGATACAACGAGAAAGCGAACGCCGCGCAACTTCGCCAGCCCCGGGGTGGCACCCTGAGCATTGCCGCCCCGTTGGACTTCGAAGAAGCCGTCTTCCGCCACGGCAGCGTAGTCGCCGAGTGCGTTCATCACGGCACCGTAGGCGACGCCCTTACCGTTGGCACCGGTACCCGTTGCAATCGAAAAAATGTCTTCAACGACCGCACCGATCAGAGCTAGACCAATGATCTTTCGGAAGAAGCATTGAACTTCCTCTTCTGGGAGAACTGTCCCGAGGAACCCATTCCACAGGTCTGATTGAGCTGGCTGCGCCGGGTCGTAGATACCCCGCGTGATCTTCGTGATCAAGATGGCCGGATCATGCGGGCGGAGTTCCTGAATCCGAAGGTACAACGTGCCGTTCGGCATGTTCAACAAGTAGGCGTCAGCATCCAACTGATCAACCGAAGCGGTCGTACCTTGAAGGCTCGACGCTATTGTAAGTACGCCAGCGATGCTGCCCACTGTCTCGCAGGACCGCACCGAATCCAGATACTCTTTCGCCTCCTTCTTCAGGCTGGGGTTGCTCCGCGCGCGAGCCTCGGCGGCCATGGCCTGACCCTTCACCCTCATGCGCCAGGATCGTCCATAGGGTGCGCTGCTGAGATCATCGAGCATTACCGATCATGTGCTCGGAGAGGTACTGATCGAGGTCAGCGACTCTATAGACGATCCTGGCGCCTGACTTCCCGAGCCGGGCGTACGGCGGGCCCTCGCCGAGGGCGCGCCAATTGGCCAGCGTCTTACTTGCAACGCCGATGTAGGCACCGGCTATTGTGCTCGGAACGGCACAGGGCGGTGGGAAGCCGACTGCAGGTGCTGCGAAGGGCAGGGCGATTCTTAGGGGCATTATGTTCCTCGAAGGCTAAAAGCACTTCAAGGAACCTGATTAGCCGTCCGACGTTAGTCCGGAGCTTGGCGTGTTCACCTGCCGGGTCGAAGACCCTAACTCCTTTTCGTCATCTGAAGCTGGCCTAACCATAGCACAAATGCCCGCAATGACCCGTTCGCTTTGATTCGCACCCAGGACGACCCGTTCACTTTGACTTGAACCTTAGGCATAAACTACGTTCTAGTCATGACCTCGCGCCGTGCTGCTACAACCCGCCTCGATCCGGGTCATCACTCGATTGACAGGGCGATGCCTCGCGAGCGTGACGGTCAGTGGCTCCTCGACTGGTCTATCCGGCTCCACGATGGTCGCTTGGTGAAGAAGCGTTCTCAAGGCGCGACCAAGGGTCAGGTCCGCCAGCGAGCCAAGGTCACCGCAAAGGAACTGCTCGCCACCGGCGGTGGCGCGTGGAAGACGACATCATCGCTCGGAGATTACCTTGAGCAGGTGTCCCGACCCGCAATCGAAAATGCCAAGTTGAGACCGAACACTCAGACGAGGTATCTCCTCGCGCTGGGCCAACTGGCCGGCGACTGCAAAGCGCACTCACACGCGGACTCCCTGCGGGAGCACTCAATCGGCTCCGGCACTCGCTTCCGAGCATTGGAGGCGTGTCTTAAGGAGGTCGCAAAGCTGCACGGTACGGAGAGCGCGCGGCAGGCCCGGTCCGTCTTATCGAAGTACGTCCTCCAACAGCTGAACCGCGACGAGCTTATCCAAGGCAGTCCGCTGGCGGGGATGTCGATAGATCTCACGAGCGCCAAGCCGGCAGCCAGGAAAAGAGGGGGGCAGGCGCTCACGAAGAGCGAGTACAGCGCTGTCCTAGATTTCCTTCTAGGCCTCGATCCTGCCGAAGGTCAAACCAAGCCGAGTCGAGGCCGATGGTCGCTCGCTGACCGGATCGCCAAACGTCGCAATGCTGTCGAACTGACTCTGTTGCAGGCCACGACGGGGCTCCGAGTCTCCGAAGCGAACTCGCTCACCTGGGCGCACGTCGAGACCGGTGACGACGGCACGCTGCATTTAGGCGTAACTGCGGAAAATTCGAAGACCCACAGGGCTCGCCAAGTGCCCGTGCTCGACGCCAGGGTGGCCGAGCGCCTACTGACCCGCCAGAACTCGGCTGCAAGCAGCTCGGCCTACGTCATCGGCTCGCCGGCTGATCAGACAATTGTTTGGAACCGTGATAACTGTCAAAAGTCCACGACGGCGCTCTATCTTGAGCTGAGCGAGGCGCTCGATATCGCGCTGCTGAAGACGGCGAGGACGCACCTGTGGCGCGCGACGCTGAATTCGCTGCTCCTTGACCAGGTGTCGGAGGTGGTCCGGGCGGCCTTCTTCGGACACGACACGGCGATCAACCGGGCGGCGTACACCGACCTCGCGGATACGTCCAGCATGGTCACCGCAGCTAGACGGCTTCGTGCGGTCTAGGTCTCAAAAACTCCGCTCTAAACTCCGCTCTAGGTGCGGGTTTTGCGGGGATCAGCCGGGCACATTTGGGTCACTACAATATATATAAATGTTGATTTATCAGGAAATACGTGGCGCTGACCAGCCGTTTTGAGGTTCACCGATCATAATCGTGGTGTCGCGGGTTCAATTCCCGCTCCCGCTACACGGTATTTACTAAAATCGCCCCGGACTTCTGCGGAAGTCCGGGGTATTTTTTCGCCGAAATGCGGTTTTGCCACCATCAACCCCGCACATTGAATTAGCGAGTTCTTTCGATTTGATCGTTTCACCAGGCTGCATTGAGACGGATATTTCCACCTCCGAGCGGCCTGTTTGAGGGGAATTCGGTGCGGTCAATCGTGCGGCATGTTCACTGTCACAACCCCGCATAAACCCCGCAGATTGAGTTGCTGTCGCCGACTTTCGTAAGCGCCGTAGTTCCGGGCATTGGAACGCTCGCGTGGCAGTCGTCGGGGGCAGGGCAACCGCTCTCGTCGAGTGGCTGGAGGCAACCTTCATCGTGGATGTCGAGCAGAATTTGGATGTCGCGACGGATCTTCTCCGCGTACCCGACGATGTCGCTAAAGCGGTCCGGGTTGTTCCGCGCAAGCCAACAGCGGCCTCGTTGACTTTTGTTCTCACGCCGTTTCGGGGGATCTTTCTACATGCCGGTCTGCTTCATGACTTCCACTTTCCAGTCTGCGGCTGTGACGCCTGCGATGATGACGTCACAGACCTTATGGACGACCTCGAGTGGACGGTACGGACCGTCGTGTCCGGGGGCTACTCCGAGCGGTTGGATCTCTGGCCGGGCCAGTGGGTCGAGAATAAACTCAACGAGCCCGGGGTTCGGATGAGCTCCGGCCGCAGTCGGATCGGAGAGATATCCCCTGCGCGGGTGAAATTTACACGCAAAGGGCTACCTCCTGCCGGGATATGGTCACCGTGGCCATTGCGTCCGCAAGGCACCGATGTGGCCGACTCAGCGTCTGAGCATGCACCCGCCGGTCATTGAATCGGTGTGAGCGTAATTTTCTGACCGAGGGCCGCGGCCAGGCGGCTGAGCGTGTCCGCCGTTGGGTTGCCGATGCCGCGTTCGATTCGGCTGATTTCTGCCTGCTGAATCCCGGTGACACTCGATAAGGCTGGTTGGGTGAGGTCCTGGGCCTTGCGTGCTGCGGCGAGCAGTGCACCCAGTTCAACGCGGCTCACGAGCTCGGCGTCAAAGGAGACGCTGGCGGCCTCGTACACCGCTCGTGTCTCCTCAGACCACGCGACTTTCGCACGGGTGGCGAGGTCTTTGAAATCTTTCGACATGCTGCCTCCGTTCACCTTCAGTATGTGCTTTATCACATACGCAGTCAAGGCTGTTTGTGCTGCGTGCGTTGGGCGCGCTTCCACTGTTCGTGGATCGTGCGTGCCTTCGCGATCTCGCGCTGCTGACGCTTGTCGGAGGCATCCTTTTTCTTGTCGTAGCCGCTGTACAGCAGTACGATTTTGCCTCCATGAAAGGTGCAGAAGACACGGATGGGCACCGTGCGGTCAACGCTGACGAGATCCGAAGGCGGGGTGGCGTTCGCCTCCGTGAAGATTGAGTGAAGGGACTCTCGAACGCGGAACTCGTAGAGCCCGCCCGAGAGGGGCTTGCCCCACTCTCCGTTACAGATATCAATCCCGTGCCCCGCCAGGACATGCTCGATTGCGGCCGTCACGACGGCCTGCTCGTAGTCACCGAGGCTGGAGTAGAAGCGGGCGAACGACTCACCCTCGTACCCGATGGTTGAGCTGCTGCGGATATCTCGGACAGTGGGCCCTCTTAAAATGGGGCGTTACTGAAAGTAGAGATCAGCATGACCGCATCGCGGAGAAAATTTACCC